>NZ_FWWY01000001.1:2070486-2244292 GCF_900176145.1 Sulfobacillus thermosulfidooxidans DSM 9293
CTTAAAAATTTCAAAGCCATTGCGTTTCCTTGGTAGATTTGAAAGCGAGACAACTCACAAATCTTAGGAGGATGACACAATGGCTCACCATCAGATTACACTGGATGATCAAACAATCCAAGCCCTTATGGGACAAAAAGACAATGCCTTGGCTCTCTTAGTACAACAGGTCTTAAATCAGGTGTTGGAAGCGGAAGTGACGGAACATCTTCAGGCCGACCGGTATGAACGGACCGAAGACCGGCGCGGATATCGTAATGGGTCGCGGAGCCGGCACCTCACGACGCGCGTCGGCACGGTGACGCTAGAGGTCCCGCGGACGCGGGACGGCGAGTTTAGTCCGACGCTCTTTGACCGCTACCAACGGCACGAAAAAGCGCTGGTGTTAACGTTGATGGAAATGGTGGTGAATGGGGTGTCGACCCGCAAAATTCGGCGGATCACCGAAGAGTTGTGTGGCACCGCGTTTTCGAAGTCCACGGTGTCGGACCTCGCGAAAGGTTTAGAGGCGGCGGTCCAGCAATGGCGAACCCGATCCCTCGCAGAGACACGGTATCCCTTTCTGATTGTGGATGCCTTGGTCCTGAAAATCCGCGAGAACGGGGCCGTGCGGTCCCGGAGCGGGTGTGTGGTGACCGGCATTAATGCGGCGGGGTACCGAGAAATTCTCGGATTCTGGATCGGGGACAGTGAGTCCCAGCAGACGTGGACCACCGTGTTTACCGACCTCAAGGATCGGGGCTTAACGGGCGTCGAACTCGTTGTCTCGGATAGTCACCGCGGGCTGCGGCAGGCTATCGAACAGCAATTCCAAGGGGCCAGTTGGCAGCGGTGCCAAACGCATCTGACGCGAAATGTCCTCGATGCCGCCCCCAAAGCGGTGCAGGAGGAACTCCACGGTCGTCTCCGTGCGCTGTTCGAAGCTCCCGACCGGACCACGGTCGAGACCTTGTGGGCCAAACTGCTCGAGGACTTTGCCGAGCGGGCTCCCCGAGCCGTGGCGATTCTGGAGAACGGGCTCGAGGACGCGCTGGCGGTGTTGCAGCTCCCCGCGTCGCTGCGCCAGCGATTACGCACGACGAATGGCGTCGAGCGGCTCAATGCCGAGATCCGGCGTCGAGAACGGGTGATTCGGATTTTTCCGAACCGGGAGTCGGCGATCCGCCTGGTCGGCGCGCTGTTGCTCGAGCAGCATGAGGTGTGGACGACCGGCCCGCGGTACCTGAACCTCGAACCGTATTGGCAGGCGAAACGGTCTGAAGCGGCGGCGGATGGGCCGCCTCATGCGGGACCAGCGGTCGTCGCCTAACGACTCGCAAACCAAGGGAACGCTTTTACACGTATGGTGGGAGTCAAGCCCCGGGGTGAAAATTCTTGTCTCGGGCCGGGCTTGAGGTGTCTGACGCGGACAACCGCCCGCAGGGCCAGGCCGGCCTTAGCCGCCCGTCAGGGTCGCCTGGCCCGAGGGCGGTTGTCCGCGAGAATGAGTTCTAGGCCCGGCCCGGGCCCCCACTTAGGTCGACAAAACGGGTTGTCCCCGAGCCTACGTCGCCGCGCGGTCCGGAGCAGAACCTTCTGCACCGGTCAGAATCTGCCATCGGTCGGTCAACGGATACGACGGCACGGTGCGCAGGATGGCGCGAATGGCACTAAGTTTTTTCTGATACCGTCGCCGGTCGACTTCGTGGGCCAGCCGTTGCTCGTGCCACACGCGCCAGGCGGCCAGGAGAAGCTTGCGCGCTACCGCCACAATGGCTCGCCGTTTGCCGAGTCGGGGGACGACGCGGGCATAAAATGTTCGCAGGGGAGTGTCCTTCGCCCGAATCGCCCACCAAGCTGCTTCAACCAGCACTTGCCGCAGAATCGCCGGCCCTTGATGACTGATATGTCCGCGCCAATCGGCTTCGCCGGATTGATGGACGCTGGGATCCAATCCGGCATACCGCCCGACTTGGCGGGCCGACCGAAACCGCTGAGGATCGCCCAGCCAGGCCCACACCACGGCAGCCGTCCAGGCCCCGAGGCCAGGCACGCTCCAGAGCCATGCCATCTCGGGGTACCCCGCCAAGCGCCGGAGAATCTCGCCCCGCAAGCGATCCCCTTCCTGCTGCGCCTGCTCGGCCATCGTCAGCGCACTGGTGAAAACGATTTGCAGCGTCTCGTCGAGTTCCGCCCCCTGGGCGGCGAACCACTCCCGCAAGGCCACCGTCCGCGGGACCGCATAGCCCGTACGGATCAACAGATTTCGCGCCCGGTTCCGCCACGCGGTCTCCTGCTGCTGGCAAGCGCGGACTTGGGTAATCAACGCCCGGATTGCCCGCACCTCGGCGGGCGGCACCCACACCTGCACGGAGGTGTAGGTACCCAGCGCCATCAATTGTGCCAGACGTTCTGCGTCAATCCGGTCCGTGTGCCGCCCGCCGCCGAGGCCCTTCAGCCCGGCCGGATGAATGACCACCACTTGACGGACGTAGTCCACCAAGCGATCATAGATTGTGAACGCATTTCCGGTGGCTTCGATGGCGACGGCGGTCTCCGGCGTGAGTTGCGTCGCGACAAACCGGGCCCACTCGTCGGGAGTGTTGAGAAACCGGAAATGCGTGCCTTTTTGGCCTGGTTGAAACACATAGCCATGAATATAATTCTTATGCAGATCCAATCCCATGAACCGCGTCATGGCGCCTATCCTCCCTTTCCCATGATCTTGTGGCTGGTGATGTCTAGATGATTCCGTGCCTGTTGGCATTCACGTATCCGAGTCTCCGGCCGAACCGGCTCATGTGGGCGGTGCGCGGGGCGGAACTCACTCACACACACTAAGCGAACCGCTGCATCGCGTGCAGGCCCATGTAAAATACCGAGTCGTTCCGCCCGGCGACATCGCACGGCTCGCCCACGAAATACCGAGCAGTTCGACAGATGGCCCGCCGATTCCTGCTCCGCGTGTCGGGGCTTGATTCCCATCATACCCACACACGATATCGGACTCTACTCCAAGGAGGCTTGAGGTGTTGGCAAAACCCGTAATTATTTTTGATTTGGATGGAACATTATACCGAGGCGATGCCCCGTACTGGTATTATGCTGAGCAAGTAAGCCGGTTTTTACCCCCAGAGGTGGGTCAAGCCTACTTAAAACGGGTAAAAGACCATTTGACAGGCAAACAACCCGTGGAAGCCTCCGATAATTGGGAAGCGGTCGTGCGTCTTATGGAGCCCTTTGGCGAGACATTAGATCCTGACCAGTGGCAGGAGGCGTTTATGGCTACCAGACGTTACATGCTAAGCGGGCAGTGCCCTCTGGAACTCCCGTTCGGTCTCAAGCCATTTCTTCATGATCTTAAAGGCCAGGTCATTTTGGCCGTGGCCAGTAATAGTCCTGATGAAGCGGCCTGGCCCTTATTAGAACAGCTCGGTTTAACAGGGCTCTTCGATGTGATCAAAACCGCAGCAGGGAAGCCTGAAGGACTCGTCACGCTGGTTTCGGAAATTACCCATGATGATTATGCACCGGACCAGATTTTTAGTATTGGGGACCATTATAATAACGATATTGTGCCAGGGATTCAGCATGGATGGATCACGGGGCATATTAGTCCTCGCCGCATTTTTCCAGGACCTGCTACCTATCAGGTTACGGCGCTAGAAGAACTGTATTCCCCCATTCAAACCTGGGTACAACGGTGTAAGGAAGGGACAAACGGATAATATGGCGACCATTCAATTTTTTGGCGGGGTCGGAGTTATTGGTTCGAGCAAAATAGTCATTGAGCAAGACGGATGGCGGGTGCTGTTAGATTTTGGTTTGGAATTTAATCCTGGTGGAGGATTGTATCGGCAGGGTATTGTACCGCGTCTTTCGCATGCGTTATCTGATCGCCTCCGAACCGGTGATGCCCCCTGGCTATCTCATATCTACGATCCCGATTTGGCCAAAGGCGTGGATGAATTAAAAGTGGGGAATGACCACAAAACGGCGGTCTTTATTACTCACGCGCACCTCGATCACATTGGCCTTACGGGTTATATCGATCCCCACATTCCCATTTGGGCATCGCCGGATACCATCGAGATCATGCGTGCAGCGCGCGAGGCAGGCGAAGCTTTTGAGGGACATTGGCCTTCCTTGCGCCCGTTAGAAGCGGAGAAACCCTTGAACTTTGGCCCCTTTACAGTCACTCGTTATGATGTTGACCACGATATTATTGGGGCTTCAGGATATAGCGTAGCCACAAATAGTGGGTTGGTAGCTTTTACCGGAGATATTCGTTTACACGGTAGGCATCCCGAAAAAAGTTTGGGTTTTGCGCACAAAGTTGAGGGATGTACGGCTCTTGTCATTGAAGGCACGACCCTGTCCTTTGGGTTTAAAGATCCTATCCGCACAGAATACGAGGTGGACCAGGACTTTTCTAAGATTTTAAAGAACACACCAGGCCTTGTCCTCTTAACGGTCTATCCCCGCAATCTTGAACGCATCCAAGCTTTTATCAAGATTGCCCAGGCACATCACCGAGACATTTTATGGTCTGAGCCGACCGCAGCATTTCTTCAGGCCATGGGGCTCGATGTGCGCGCGTTTAGTGAAGAGCTTTTGCCCGACATCACGAAAAATCCGGACCATTATGTGTTGCAACTCATCCCGAGTGATTGGCCATTGATGTTAGACCTGCCCCTAGGTCCCGGATCGGTCTTTGTGCATGCCAATGGTGCTCCATTAGGCGCCTTTGATCCCTTATGGCCTGTATTGCAAGATTGGTTACGTTATGTCCACACATCTTTTTGGTCTATTGGCACTGGGGGTCATGCCAGTCCCGATGGTTTACGTGAGTTGCTTGAAATCATCCATCCCAAAGTGGTCTTTCCGTTGCACTCGCAAGAGCCCGATAGATTATGGCCTCCCCCAGGCACTAAACGCTGGCTGCCGGAACGAGGCCGTATCTATGATTTAGACAGCATCTGAGCAATATTCTTTATTTGGCAGGAATCAAATGTCATATTATAATGTTTTGGGCAGAATTTCGTAAATTGTTATTAACGTAGGAGGATATTGCGTGAGAATTTTGATTTTAGGGGGAGATGGATATTTAGGCTGGCCGACGGCCCTCTATCTCTCACATCAAGGCCACGATATTGCTGTGGCAGACAATTTTGTTCGCCGCCAATATGACTATGAATTGGGCGCAGAAAGTCTCGTTCCCATTGCGTCGCTCCAGCAACGGGTCAAAACGTGGAAAGACATAACCGGCCGTAAAATTAACGTGTATGTAGGCGACATGACCGATGCCGGTTTTGTATATCGCATGATTGAAGAATTTAAGCCTGACACGATAGTGCATTATGCGGAACAACGTTCCGCCCCCTATTCGATGATTGACCGTGAACATGCCGTGTACACGCAGGTTAATAATGTTGTCGGGACCCTCAACGTGATTTATGCGATTGCGGATTTAAACCCGGACATTCACTTGGTCAAGCTCGGCTCTATGGGTGAATATGGCACACCCAATATTGATATTGAAGAAGGCTTTTTAGAAGTCGAGCATAATGGACGAAAGGACATTTTGCCCTATCCTAAGCAGCCGGGTTCTTTCTATCACCTATCGAAAGTGCATGACAGTCATAACATCCTCTTTGCGTGTAAAAACTTTGGTCTTCGCTCCACGGATTTGAACCAGGGCATTGTTTATGGGGTAGAAACCGAACAAACCGTTCTTCATCCTGATTTAGCTACCCGTTTGGATTACGATGGGGTCTTTGGGACAGTGCTTAACCGGTTTTGTATCGAAGCGGTGTTAGGACATCCTTTGACGGTTTACGGAGTAGGCGAACAAAAACGTGGATTATTAGATATTCGCGACACCGTTCGTTGCATTGAAATTGCTGCCGAAAACCCGCCCGAGCGCGGCGAATATCGAGTGTTTAATCAGTTTACGGAAGAATTTTCGATTAAAGAATTGGCGGAGTTAGTGGCCAAAACCTATCCGGGAGAAGTTCAGGTTGAACTGGTGGAAGATCCACGAACAGAAGCGTTAACCCATTATTTTAATGCGCGGCATACGAAATTAATTGATCTGGGTCTTGTACCCCACTTACTCTCTGATACCTTGATTCAATCATTATTTGGTGTGATTGAGAAATACAAGGACCGCGTAAACTGGGATGTCATCCGAACCTTTGTCAATTGGCGGCGCACGCGCAATCCTTTATACAATAACGACTAAGGTTGTCTCAAACTGTTTTAACAAGCCGGAATGTCACCGGCTTGTTATTTTTTATTATGCCTAAGGCAGAGTGAAACGAAAAAATTCACGGTAGAGAATGGCTATGATGATTTATCATTACTGAAAGAAGAGATAATGGAAATAGAGATGAGGGTGTGTGATGCGTCACCCTGATCGGTGAAGAAGGAGCGGTGCCAATGAAACGTGAGTGGGGTCTTGGACTTTTAGGTGCGTTAGGATTAGGTTTTATTGCCGTGCGGGTTAATGGGAAATTGCGTCCCAAACCGATGCCAGTGCAAATTGAACAGTTTTTTCTAACCAATCCGCTGCGGGTTTCCTATTTTGGTCCCCGCGATGCCTTGCGTTTGGCAGGGAATTTAGAGGGGTTGCGTGTCCTTGAAATAGGCACGGGTGTGGGCGTTATTTTGGAAGAAATTGCAAAACGGGTCGGGGAAGGCGGACAGGCCTTTGGGGTTGATATTCAAAGTGATGCCGTTGCGAAAACGGAGCAGCGTCTTAGCCAACATGGATTGATGTCCAGAACGGGACTCGCCACAGCGAATGCCTTAGAGATGCCGTGGACGGATGGCAGCATGGACCGGGTCATTATGGTGGCGATGTTAGGTGAGATCCCCACTTCCCACCGGGTGGAAGCACTTAAAGAAGCGGGTCGGGTGTTAAACCGGGACGGGAAACTCGTTATTACAGAATTCTGGCCTGATCCTCATTTCATTGCTTTACCCAAAATGGTCCGTCTCTTGAGGCAAGCCGGGTTCAGTATTGTTGATGTCTATCAAAAACCGTTGTTGTATAGCATTTCTGCCAAAAAGGAGGGTCAAGTGGTATAATCGGCAAGGGCATGTGACGATAAAATGAAGGTGGACGTTATGAAGCGGGTTGAAAAACCATGGGGTTACGAACTATGGTGGGCCGTTACTGACCGTTATGTGGGTAAAGTGATTCATGTGAATCAAGGACAGTCTTTAAGTTTGCAGTATCATCATGTGAAACATGAAAGTATGTATGTTGTGGCAGGCCAGGCAGAGATTTTAATTAACGATGAGTTAAGACGCATGGGCCCAGGAGAAGCGGTTGAAGTGCCTCCTTTGACGAAACATCGTCTCACTGCGCTCACAGATCTCGAAGTGATGGAAGTCTCAACGCCGGAACTCGACGATGTGGTGCGATTAGAAGATAACTATGGACGGGAAGGAACTTCAGCCCCCTAAACGGTTACGACTTGGTGTGGATTGCCGAGCTGGCTAACAAGAAAGAAGCCGCAGGTTAACCTGCGGCTTCTTCTTCGATGCGGTGCTTAATGCGCGCGGCAATATCGAGAAACACGTGACTAGATAAAGACTCGGGATCAGATACGACGACCGGCTCGCCTTCGTCTCCTCCTTCACGCACGGTAGATTCCAAGGGAATTTGACCGAGTAAGGGAACACGGAACAAATCCGCTAAGGCTTTGCCACCACCTGAACCGAAAATATTCATGCGGTCCCCATGTGGACACAGGACATAGGACATGTTCTCAATTACACCGATAATTTCTTGATGCGCTCTTTTGGCGACATCTCCAGCCCGGTGGGCTACATAGGTGGCAACCTCTTGGGGCGTTGTGACTAAGACTAATTTGGCTTTGCGCACTTTTTGTGCGATATCTAATGCCACATCGCCGGTACCCGGTGGCAAGTCGATGAGCAAGTAATCCAGTTCAGGCCAGGCCACATCGGTAAAAAACTGTTGCATCATTTTCCCTAACATGGGTCCACGCCAGACGATAGCCTGTCCTTCTTCCACAAACATGCCCATGGAGACTAAATAGACACCATGAACTTGCCAAGGAATGATTTTTTCTTGTTCGTTGACGCGGGCCTTGTCCTTAGCGCCAAACATGCGCCCTTGACTAAATCCATAAATATCCATGTCGATAATGCCAACGCGAGCTCCGAGCTTGTTGAGGGCCACGGCCAAATTGGCCGTGATGGTGGATTTGCCTACTCCACCTTTACCACTGGCAATACCGATAACGACCGTCTTGTTCGCATCAGACATCATGCCTTCTGCGGGACCTTGTCCCGGTAAGGGACCAATCACCGGAGCTTGTCGGGTATTGGAAGAGGTAGTTGGAGGGGTCACATTGGGTTTTGCCGACGTGGCACCTTGTGCCCGGTTTTGTTGTGCCGATTCGAATGCCTTTTGAAAGGCTTTTTTCCGTTCTTGTTCGTTCATGACACTTAAATTGACGGCCACATCGGTGATTTCCGGATCTTGACGTAAAACATGATTGACATCATCCGTAATTTTTTGATGCAGTGGGCAGCCTTCAACCGTGAGGGCAATATCAAGAGCCACACGGCCACTGGGTTCAATGGCGACATTGCGAACCATATTTAAGGCGACAATACTTTGATGTAACTCGGGATCATAGACATTTTCTAAAGCGCGCATTACCCGGGCTTGATCTAACATAAATTCACCTCACAAAAATTTTAGAAGCCAAGGAGACGACGGCCCTCATCGGTCAGCATATCAGGAGTCCATGGAGGATTCCAGACAATATCAACATGGGCTTCTTTAACTCCATCGATCGTTTCGATTGCCATTTCGGCCGTTCTAGTAATGGTGTCATGGAGCGGGCAACCTGGGGCCGTTAATGTCATTTCGACTTGAACTACGCCGTCATCGTGCACCTCGACATTATAGACCAAACCCAAATCAACCACGTTCACGCCAATTTCCGGATCGGTGACCTCTTTGAGGACTTCTAAGACTTGGTCTTTGGTAACCGTTGTAGCCATTCAAAAAGCCTCCTTCGTCTGAATTCGTCTGAATTCCTGCATAATGCCTAGCAGCAGGACTTTGGGGGTTATTTCCGAGCATTTCACTAGGTATTATACCGCGTTTTCATTTTTTCTGTGAATCGAAACGCTAGCACGGGGACCTAGTGCGTTAGCAAACAACAAGTTGGCGATGTGGAGGTTGGGGAAAAAATTTCTTGGACTGGATGCATACACCAGCATAATTTGGTCACACTACGAATAGTTATATTAGGTCTGGTTGAATCAATCCCTATCACGGTCTCATTATCTTTCATTCATGAGAGAAAACTGATATGGGGGAGCAACCATGAGAACCATGAAAGGACTCAAGTCGCATGCCAGTCTTTGGCGTCTAATGTGGTGGAGTTTGCGGCTTTCTTGGTCGAAAAACAAGGAAGGACGTCGCCGCGCTAGAAAACATATCTGGGCAATGCTAGAAAATCAGTGGACCAAATTAGTGCCGGAAGCTGTTCCGGGTCAAGTCTCGGGCGTGACGCATGCCGTATGGTTAGGGGCTGCGTTAGCATCGCGGTCCTTAGTGCGTTATCCGTTGTTGCCTAAACGCTTAAAGACGCGTTTGATTTGGTTGTTTCGGTTGGTCGGGCGAACGAATGGAAAAGCGTTGGTCACTGCCTATCTGGCATGGGTTTGGTTAAGCGATGTGGCTACGTCTCCAAGTCATTTGGAATCTCAAGTGACGACCGATACGGTTTAAATAAATGGCCTGTTATTTTTGTTGGGGACCGGTATAACGCTGAGCTCGGCGCCAATACCATATGGAGATTCCGAAAAAAATGACGGCAATAACCACTTTGCTGAGAAAATGTGAGGGAGCTTTGGACACTACGTAATTTTCATAAAGCAAGGGATGATGGTGGCGATCGTCCACCGTAACAGATAAATGACCTAGAGAGCGAATGAGATAGGAGGCAGCATATTCATGCGTCGCCTCTTTTTTTAATGGCAACACGATATGGGTATGATTATCAAATTCGAGTTCGATAGTTCCAGGAATCACCTTCTGGCTCACCACAATAAACGTGGTCTCGCTAGGTGCTTGAAGAGGTTTGGGCGTTACGACCAAGCGAATGGCACTAGACGCCCAAATTGGACTGTTAAAAACGCTGAAAAACATTATCCCAGCCAATAAAAAAATGATCCCTTTGCATTTGCGCACTCCGAGATGTCCTTCCGCCCCATTTTGCTTATATTCTACAGGTTTCGAGGATAAAGCACAAAGTGAAAAAAGTTTGGAGAAAATCCAGGATTTATCCTGTAAAAGATTTACAGGTGATGCATCATGTGCGTATATTCAAATAAAAGGATAGGTACGGGAGTAAATATGATGATTATGAATACAAGGGGTTTACGGGATACCAAAGGCCAATCATTGCCCATCGTTATCCTCTTTATGGGATTAATTATTGGTGCGGCTGCTGTGACGATCGATTATGGTAAAGTTTCTGCATTGCGTAATCAAGCACAGTCGGCTTCCAGTGCCGCTGCATTAGCTGCTGCACAAACACTGGCGACCGAAATAAATGCACAAATATCCTCATCTAATTCGGCAACACAGGGCTATGTTGATATTTCTTTAACAAATCCTACGACATTAGCGCAAAAAATATACGAAAAGAATATAAGGACAGCGATAGCGCATAGCAACTCCTTAAATACCTGCACAGTGACATATTACATTGGCTCTCTTAACACTCAGGATAAAGTAAGTTCCGATCTGAGCAGTATTCAGCTCACCATTAACAGTCCCATTTATGTACAAGTCACATCTTCAGGGACCACGACTATGAACTTTGGCAATGCATTAGGTGTAGGTACCGCGAAAATCACACCAAAAGCTACAGCTGAGGACGTAATTCAATTTCAAATTTCAAATGGCTTAGTGCTCCCCTTATTGCTACCCGTGAGTAATCCTTTATCTGCTACGGGAAATTGGCGAAATTATTGGAGCGATGGAGCGGTATATGCAGCATACAGAGGAGACGGTTCAGGATATGTACCGTCGTGGACCTCGGGAATTGCTTCGTCCAACGTCATTGCCTATCATAAATCTGGTAAAACTTCAGGAACCGGATGTAGCAAAAGCGGAATCTTTGGCGATGGTGGATTTGGTTGGTACAATAATAAAACATATTCCTCGCTGCAAGTCGGTGAAATTATTAAGGGTAATTCTGGCACCAATAAGTGGAAACATGAATTACATTTCGTTACTCCAGGGCAAACTGTAGTGCTTCCCGTAGCTTATCCCTATACCTATGATCAAAATGCCAGCTCAAAGCAGAACTGTCCAAATGATAGTGCTAAAACCGTAGAGATTTACGGTTTTGTGACCGCCACGATTGATTCTGTACATGACACACACGGTGAGCCGGGCATTGGATTTAGTTTCACTATTGATCACCGTTATTCTATCAGTAGTACCGTGTCATCGGACAATACAACCAATTTATCTTTGTCATATAGTGCCCGGCTTGTATCAAATTTTGGATCGTGAACGACAAAGTCAACGATTGTGCTCAACTATTATTTAGTTGATTATTGCCACCACCATTGGTGAGTAAAAAGAATCGATCCATAAATTGCGGCACCAACCCAAAGAACGATAATGGTTCGAAGAACATATCGGTTGTTTATATTAGATAATCCATTGTAAACAGGAAAATCAACACTCATCAAACGAATGGTGCTATGAAAGGGTTGGTTGTCAGCATAAAAGCTTAGCGATACAACAAGAATTGTGCCGGTAAATAGTATCAATGGTAGTCTCATGATCGGTTCGGGGGATTGATGGATTAACAATATTAATCCTAATATAAAAGGCATAGACAATAATATCCAAAACATCATTGCAAAGACATCCTGAGTGGGAATGAGGGTAAATTGTCTCCATGGCCCAATCCATTGAAAGTGCCATGTTTTTTCACCAATCCAGAGTCCCAGCATTGTATGCCAGTGGATTAGAGAATAGACCATAAAGTTGCTCAAACCTATGATAACCCCGTTTCCCCAGATCAAATATTTGGGGTTAGAATTCCAATTTTTGGTGAGCAAGGAGTTAGTGAAAAACCTAAGCGGAACGATTCCAATTAGGGCACCGGTAGGATGTGCTAGGGATGCAAAAGCAGCAGCTATAGCGGCCCAGCAATAGGATTGGCGTTGGGCGAATATTAAGCTCAGCAGCCATAGTCCGACAAGGAGAGGTTCAGGGTAGATTGTGGAGTAGAAAACCGCTGCTGGATTTAATGCAAACAGTAACAACGCTATATCGGTCTGTTTTTCCGTTAGTTTCAGAGGAACCACAGTACCGCATGAGAAGAAAAGTTGTTCGTATGGGAAAGAAGCCAAAGGGATGAATGAGGGTACGGTATCAGAGCGGTTCGCAGTACCAACAATTCGTGGAGTGAAAAAATCAACAAAATATTCTTTACATGTTCAGGTAATTTGGGCACGATATTCTCCTCACATAATTGCTAACACTTGATTCGGTATTTTTAAAAAACCCTTTAAAAAGTCAGCGAAAACGCAAAAAGTGGGATGAATAAAGAAGGAATCAGGAATTTTGCGTCGAATGTTGAAATTAAGCAGGAAAATATTGTCTCTTGCTAAGTGGCGTTGAAGTTCTACGAAAAGTTTACGAGAAATGGGAGGATTATTTTGGCAAATTTACAGGCGTTTTTGATGGCTCTTTTCACGCGATTTAAAGATAAAGATGGGCAGGCTCTTGTCGAGTATGCTTTAATCTTAGCCCTTATTGCCGTGGTTGTAATCGTAGCATTACACTTGAGGGTTTTTCATAACTCAAAACCCGCGACTCCCAAGGGGTCTGTAGCCTGAGAGAAAATATTTCCCCCTGAATCGGACGCAAAAAGGAGTTCCTACCATCCCTGGCGAAGTTTTAGTTACCCAACCAAACAAGCCAAGAGGAGGAACTCACCATGTACTCTATTCGCCAAGCATCGTTCTTTTCCCTGCAGGATTGGATAAAAGATACCGAATGGGATGACCAGTTGCAGCGAATTTTAGATCAGGTACCCCTCAGCCCCGCATTGGCGGCATTACCACCACCGGCCCGCACGGGCCGCCCGGAACAGCATGATCGACCGACCATGATCCGCGCTTATATAGCGAAAGCGGTGGAGCAAATTCCCACCACCGAAGCCTTACGGGCTCGCCTGCGCCGCGATCCCGTGTTCCGCTGGATTGTCGGCTATCGCGGGAAATCCGATGTCCCCTCGGCGGCGACCTTCTCGCGTCTGTTTAACCAATTGAGTCGCTGTACGAGCCTTCAAGTCATCCATGCCCAACTCGTTGAGACGGCACGGGAACGCCATCTCGTACCGGATGACGTGGCGGCGTATGATGCGTCCGACATCCCCGCCTATGAGAAAACGCGTCGGCATGCCGACGCGCAAGATCTCGAGCGGGCTAGTTGGGGGATGAAGACCGGGCCCAAGGGCCAGAAATATCGGTGGTTCGGCTACAAGTTGCATCTGTCGGTGGCGGCCGGGAGCCTCTTTCCGTTGGCTGCGCTGACCACGACAGCCATGGTGCATGACGTGAACATGGCCCGACCGCTGGTCCAGATCACCACCGACCGGAACATGGGGCAGCAGGTGGCGATTTTCGATGCCGGGTACGATCAGGCGACCCTGTATCAGGATCTCCATGCGCAAGGACTGATTCCCATTATCCCGCTCAATCGCCACGGGGGTGAGGCACCCGAGGGTCGCAACACCCTGGGGCGTCCAACCTGTTCCATGGGTTACCCGCTGACGTTAGCGGGCTATGATGCGACCACGGAGACCCAAAAGTTTCGATGTCCCCATGCGACAGGACATGTCGAGTGTCCCATGGGCATGGCATGGTGTTCCCCCTCGAACTATGGCTATGTCCAGAAAATGGCGATTGCTGACAATCCCCGCGAAGTGGGGCGCATCGTGCGCGGAACGGCGACATGGGATGCCCTCTATAACTTGCGGACGAGCGTGGAACGGGCCTTCAGCTACCTGAAGGAACAACTGAATCTCCGCACCGTCCGCGTGCGCGGACGACGAAAGGTGCATACCCATCATCTCTTCGCAGTCATTGCCTTGGCCGCGACGGTGCTGGCTTCCACCGTTTCATAGCATTCCGCTCCTATCACGCCTCGGCGGTGAGGCGAGCGATCCGGGGTCGTTCGCCGGGCATCGTATTGCCATGGCGCGAGAATCATCCTTTCCGAACCCGTGTCAGAACGTTGAGAAGGGTGTCATCATTGGAAGGGACAGTTATCCACAGTCGTGCTTCGTCGAGTTATGAAAAATCCTCACTTCTTAGGCAGTTCTGTAAAACATCAATTAAACAACATTGCTAATAATATTACGAATGCCTCATAGTTTTGCGAGGTGCGACTAAATGAATGATATTCACGATAGTCGCACCTCCTTGTATGTGACGATGTAGGAGGATCCAAAATGGCTATAGCAAAGCGGATGGGAACGTTTTTTCGGATAAATCGTTGGCTGCTAGCGGGCATTGTGATTATTGGCATAGCGGCCTATGTTTCGGCACGTTACGTCCAAATAGCCATTCAACAGGCCAATGCGAAAACTCACGTTCCTACCGTGCAAGTTCTTGTGGCATCTCAAACTATTCCGGCTTATGAACCCATTACGTCAGCGCTGGTCACAGTGAAAACGTATCCGGCTTCTGCAGTACCTGCGGGGTCTTATTCGTCTCTTCAGGCTCTGAATGGAGCGTGGACAACCGAAGCGATATCACCGGGAGTTCCTCTAGTTTCCAGCGAAGTATTTTTCCCTAAAACAGCCAATGTTTTAGCCGCCCGCATAAATCCTCAAGATATGGCCGTAGATGTTCCCTTGTCGTCAACCAATGCGGTCGATGGTTTAATTATGCCAGGCGATAACATTGCTTTATTTATTACGATTACCGAGAAAAATGGGCAAAAAGTTATTGAAGATTTTATGAACCACGTCAAAGTGTTAGCGGTGAACGGTTCTATGACCCCGCCATCGGCTCCTATGATCGGGCAAAGCCCCAATTTGATTGTCGCAATGACACCTTCTCGTATTGAATCTCTATTATTTGCTGAACAAAATTCATCGGGCTTTACCGCAGCTCTAGAGTCTCCGCATACTAAGGCGCAACGTCCCACTCCTTATGGATTAAATAATCTTGATACGCCAGTTCCCTAATTTGTTGTAAGGATGTGTGGTGATGGTCAGCGTACTCGTGGCCGCGATTTCTCCTGTTATGGAATCGATCGATTTTATGTTGCGACAACTGTCGTTCGTTAATATCGCGGGCTCTACGGAAAGCATCCGGGAAGCAGTGGATATTGCCAGCGTTGAACCGGTGGATGCAATGATTGTTGATGAAAGTCTCTTGAGTGACAGTTGGGGCCTTCAAGATCGTCTGGCCCGTGAGCCGTTTCCTTTGATTTTAATCATTCATACGCCGAGCGTAGAGTCTACTCGTCGGGCCCTAGCTATTCATGCGGCCGATGTGATAACGCAGGAGGCTATCCCTTCTTTGTTACCTCCGTTGTTGAAATCCTTGAATAAATCGGAAGAACATCCTATGTCTTTACATCGCATTATTGGGGTATATTCAGCCAAGGGAGGAGTCGGGAAGACAACGTTGGCAGTCAATCTGGCTTGGAGTTTAGCGCTTTTATCTGAACGACCGACCGCGTTGGTCGACTTAGATTTACAATTTGGCGACATAGGTCCAATGGTTCACGATAGTCCAGATGTGACGATTCGTGAACTTGTTGAAGGTTCACCAAAAGAGGTTGAGGAAGACAAGTTGTCGCGTTCACTCATAGCTGTCGATGGATTGCCGTTAAATTTGCTATTGGCACCTTTGCATCCGCAATATGCGGACTTAGTGGAATCACATCACGTCAAGGATATACTTCAGCATCTTAAGGCAACTCATGTTTTTACCGTGTGTGATTTATCGGCTGCCTTGTCTGATCAAAATTTGTCGGCTATGGATCTTGTCGATGTCTTAATGATGGTAGCAACGCCAGAAATGATCACTTTGCGTAACGTAGCCCGATCACTAAAAGTATTGCAAACATTATATCCAGAACAAGGTAGGATTCGCGTGGTAATCAACCGGGCAGGTACTGGTATGACATCTGATCAAATTAGTCAGGTATTACCAATTCCCGTATCTTATTGGATGCCGAGTGGAGGAGTGACACCTGTTCGGTCCGCTAACACGGGGAAACCTTTGGTCGTTGTCGATCCATCTAATCCTCTTGCAATATCCATTGAAAATATTGCGAAGACTCTACTGGAAGAATTTGAAGGCGCGAGCCGTAGAACGGTTCGCAAAGATGTGTTGTGAGATGAGAGTGGCTTTGTTGGTAAAAGGAGTAAGAGAAGATGTCACTACGCAACCGGATTAATGGAATGTCTTCAGGGGCTTCACAAGCCTTTAAAGCAATAAAAACCACACAAAATAATAAAACGGGAGAATTTGATTACTTAGGAACAAATTTTCTTGCACTCAAAAGCCGTGTACAAGACGCATTATTGACTCAGGTGATGGATCCGGAGAAACTATCGCGCGATGAGTTACGGGGCATTATTTTAAACATTGTTGAAGCTGACAAGGACATTTCGCCTTTAGAAAAAGATGCGTTGGTCAGAATTTTGGTCGATGAAATTTTAGGTTATGGTCCCATCCAAGCGCTGTTAGATGACCCAGACATCTCCGAAATTATGATTAATGGGCCGTCGCGAGTCTATATTGAACGCCATGGATCATTGATTAAAACGGATGTGACTTTTCGCGATGAAGCTCACCTACGTTCGGTATTAGAAAAAATGTTATCGTTTACGGGCCGGCGCGTTGATGAGTCAAGTCCAATGGTGGATGCAAGGCTTCCTGACGGATCCCGGCTCAATGCGATTTTACGGCCTCTCGCCGTATCAGGCGATTCGATCACGATTCGAAAATTTTCCAAGGACCCCTTTGTTCTGTCCCAGTTGGTCCAGATGGGCACGTTATCGAGCGAAATGGCCGAATTTATTCAAGCCGCTGTGCATGGCAAATTAAATATCGTGGTATCTGGTGGAACTGGTTCTGGTAAAACCACAACATTGAATGCGTTATCAGCGTTTATTCCTGAATCCGAGCGCATTGTCACGATTGAAGACGCGGCGGAACTTCAGTTACAGCAAGACCACAAAGTGACATTGGAAGCTCGCCCGGCCAATATTGAGGGACGTGGAGGAATCACGATTCGAGATCTTGTTCGCAATGCTTTGCGTATGCGTCCTGACCGCATTATTGTCGGTGAGGTTCGAGGCGGTGAGGCTTTAGATATGTTGCAAGCGATGAATACAGGTCATGAGGGAAGTTTGACGACTGTTCACGCTAATAGTCCTCGGGATTGTCTTGCCCGTATTGAAACCATGGTGCTTATGGCTGGCGCGGATTTGCCTCTGACAGCCATCAGGACACAGGTGGCCTCTGCTATTGATCTCATTATTCAACAAGCACGGCTTCTAGATGGATCTCGCCGGATTATTCGGATAACCGAAGTCGTGGGAATGGAAAGTGGGATTATCACGACGCAAGATCTTTTCCAATTCGATCAAACCGGGGTGGATGAGGACGGGCGCGTGGTGGGCGTGTTCCGGGCCAATGGCATTCGACCGAAGAATTACGACCGCATTCGTTCCCAAGGTGTCGATTTATCGCCGAGCATATTTGGGATGGGGGTGTGATAGAGTCATGACAGCTCTGACGTTGTGGCTAGCTGTAACATGGCCTTTAGCAGTCTTGTTGATTGTCGTGGGATATCGTTCGACTCGAGCATATCACATTACTCAAAGACGTCTCTATGCCATGGGATCGATCGGCGTATCGACGCCGAATAAACATAGCCCTTTTGATTTGTTTTCGGCAATCCGCAATACATGGAGCCAAGGGCAAAATGCTGCAGCACTGAAATTGCGAATGAGCGAATATATTATTTTCCTTGTTGGAGCTTTTGCCGTTCCCGCTCTTATTGGTTTTATTGTTCGAGGACCAATTGGCGCAGCGATATTAGGGCTAATTGGTGTAGGCGGGATGCTTCTCTATTTCCGGCTTATGAAACAACGGTATTTGCATCTTGCGGAACAAAGCTTACCGGATTTTTTGCGGGGCATATCCGGAGCTTTACGAGCCGGTACGTCCTTAACTCAAGCCATGGCCTTGGTGGCTAAAGAAACGCCTGATCCGTTAGGCTCAGAAATTTCCCGAGTTCTTCGACGAGAATCCTTTGGATTTAGCCTTGAACAAACTTTGAATGAGTTGACCACCCGCATTCCATCGAAGGATTTGGCGTTAGCGGTGATGGTAATCAATATCCAACGTGAAATTGGCGGATCTTTGGCGGACATTCTCGAAAATATCGTGCAAACTATTGTAGCCCGTCAACGACTGGCTCAAGAAGTGCGGGCATTAACGGCTCAGGGGAGGATGAGCGGATGGGTATTGACGGCATTACCGTTTATCCTAGGATTAGCCATATGGTTCTTGGATCCGGCCTATATGGATCCTCTATTTCATACAACCACGGGACTGATTATGCTGGGTTCAGCTGCAGTGTCAGTAGCGGTGGGGGGCTTCGTGATTAACCGGCTTGTTCGTTCACCAGAGCTCTAATCCACAATAGACGAGTTAGGAGTCGAGTTGGCATGCTGTTTTGGTTAAACGTGACAATCGCTGCATTATTAGCATTAGCTGTAGTTACGATCTCCTTATGGGTTCGGGATTTACGGGTGGCTAATCGGCAGAAAACATTAAATGAACGTCTGCAATCATATCAATTAGTGAGAAAACCGCCTGCGGATGAGCTTGAAGTTCCTTTTGTTCAACGCGTTATCGCTCCTATAATGCGCAAGATGTTTTCCACGATATCCCGTGCACTGACCCCTGCAAAAGTACGAAATGAATTAGCCAGACGTCTTAGACAGGCTGGAAGTAAGCTAAGTCCGGAAATCTTTGCGTTGTACCGGTTAGCAATATCGGGATTATTATTAGCGTTGGGTATTTTTTTAGTGAGGTTAAATTCTGGTGCGCCGCAGTGGCAACAGATTGCGATTCCCTTAGGTATGGCGGGGTTAGGCTATGTTTTCATGGGCGTTCGGGTTAATACACAAGCTCAAAATCGTTTAAAGGCCTTAGAACGCTCGTTACCTGAAGTTTTTGATTTACTGAGTGTGAGTGTTGAAGCGGGATTAGCATTTGATGCGGCCATGCGCAAATTGGTCACGAATATCGATAATGGGCCTGCCAAAGAAGAGTTTACCCGGGTGATGTCAGATATTCAGTTAGGGATGACACGCGCTGAAGCGTTGGCTGCGTTGGCGGAACGCACCAAATCCCGTGAACTGAAGCGTTTTGCTGGTCTTGTTGCACAATCTGATAGAACGGGGAGCGGAATAGCAGGAGCCTTACGGGTCCAAGCCCGTGACATTAAAGAGGCACGCGCAGCACAGGCCAGGGAAAAAGCCGCGTTGATACCGGTGAAAATCATTTTCCCGATGGTCTTCTTCATTTTCCCAGCTATTTTCGTTGTGATTTTAGGTCCAGCGATGCTCTCAATTGTTCATCTCTTTCATGGATAAGCATGAGAATGGACAAGAATATTTTTCTTTCACGAGAGGTTTCCATAAGTAATATGCGTAGTGGGGAAGTTATCGGTTCTCACGTGATTGTGGCCCGATCATTCTGGCAGAGATTCAAAGGCCTTATGGGTACTACATCACTCGCAATAGGTCATGGGATGTTATTTCCACATACAAATTCGGTGCATATGTTTTTTATGCGGTACCCCTTGTGTGTGGTTTATTTAAACAAGGATTTTGTGGTACTGCGTTGTGTTGTGCTTAGACCATGGACGATTGGTCCGGTAGTCCGGGGAACATATTGGGTACTGGAACTGCCGGAGAGCGTCGCTCAACAAATTTCGGTCAATGATTCTTTGGATGTCATGAAGGTGCACTAACGAGAGAGACTTAGGAACATGACGAAGGTGGCAGTGTCTTTGAAAACGATCCTGATTCCGTAGCTGTGGAATTTCCCCCTTCCTGAATCATTGTGTAGTGCTGATTCATCAACACTGATGATCCAAACCCTGGTAATTTAATTAATAAAGGATATGATGTTGATACGTTAACTTCGACGGTAGGTAAAGATGTAGAGGGAGATGGTGAGGGCGATGAAGATGAAGATGAAGATGAAGATGAAGATGAAGATGAGGAAGAGTTAGAAGATGATGCCGGTGAAGATGAATTTGCGTTACTACTATAAAAATTTGCTGTCCACTTTACCACGGCGTTATTGGGAAACAATCCAGAGTTGATTTGACTATAAATCGCACAGCCGATTTGTGTCGAGTTCTCGCCTAAAGATGCTGCCCGGACGCCAGCACGAGCACCTTGTTCAATGGAAATAAAGCCGCTAAAGATAAAACCCATTTGGATTATGGCAAATAGAAACAGCAGTAAGAGAGGTGCCACGAGTGCAAATTCGACAAGAGCCTGACCTTGATGATCATGGCCGATACGCTTCCACGACTTTTTCATGTAAATTGCAATCTCCTATTCTTAGGAAACGGTGCTAGTGGAATGACAATCAAAATGCGTTAATATTTATGGAATTAAATATAGTGTACGAACGAATTGTTTCTATGTAAATAATTTCCTTGGGATAAAAAGAATTATCTCCCATAATTGTGTAGTATTCAGTAGAATAAATCAGGAGTTTTGGTGATAGGGGGGATAAGTATTGTTCACAGTGTATGTGGCAAGTCAGGAGGGACTGCGTGCCAAATTGGTAGGGGCGGTGAAGAATATTCCCGGGGCCGTACTGGATGGCAGCTCGACCGACTTGCGACAAGCACTGGATGAATGCGCTACAGAAAATCCGGGTGTCCTACTCATCGACGATGAGCTGTTAATACAAAATGTAGGGCTTTTCGAACAAATTGCGAGCCTCCCCTATCCGATTGTTGTACTAGCTTCTCCGACGGATGCTGGAGCTGCCCGCCGTGCTTTGGCGATTAAAGCCAAAGACTTTATCAGCCTCGACAGTTGGCAGCAAGATTTAGCAGCCATTTTGTCACGGGTGGCCACGCCACTCGAAGGGGAAGTGCACCATGATGGGCGTGTTATTGTGGTGTTTTCGTCTAAAGGGGGCGTTGGCAAGACAACACTGAGTGTGAACTTAGCTATTGCCCTCGCCAAAGCCAGTCGTCAACCTGTCGCCATCGTGGATTTGGACATTCAATTTGGGGATGTGGCGCCCATGGTCGGGGACGCGCCCCTAGTGACCTTATATGATTTGGTTAAGGGAACAACCCACATTGAAGCGGATATGGTGAAACGGGCGCTCAAACGCGTGGCCAATAATGTGTACATTTTGGCCGCACCCAATAATCCCGAAGAAGCGGACGATATTCGGGCCGATCACATTGTGCAAGTTCTGCAATTATTACGCGAAACTCATGCCTACGTGGTTGTTGACACCGCACCGGGTTACACCGATATTAATGTCGCGGCTTTTGATTTTTCTGATACGATTTTAACGGTTTGTACTCCGGATGTGGTAACGTTGCGCACAGTTGGACAAGCGCTTCAGGTTTTTTACGACGGGTTTCATTACGCTAAGGACAAAGTGCGGATTGTTCTCAACCGTAGCGGATCGAAAACAGGAGTCGAAACCACCGATATTGCCCAGGTGCTCCAAAGTGCCGTCAGTTATCAATTACCCAGTGATGGCGCCTATCCCGTCCGCGCAGCCAATGAAGGACAGCCGCTCATGTTACAGTTTCCGGAGTCGGCGTTGGCGCGAGCCATCCAAAATATTGCGAATGATATTGTTCAAGAAACGGAAGGCCGTCAACGTACAGTCGCCAAAAAACCGGGCAGACTTCCCTTCTTTTCCCGATTACTGCGAAAACCTGATTAACCGTGTTCCGGATGTCCGGACTATTTTCTATTCTCTTTCCGCCTTATTTCTGCCTACGCTCTATTCATTGTGATGAAACATGTCATGTTATGAAGAATTATGTTACAGTGCACAATAATGTGAGTGTGCCCAAAATCATGACACAATGGAAGAGGAGCGAATGGCATGAGCCAAAGAGGATACTGGGGAATAGGAATTATAGCAATAATTATCGCATCCGGTGTAGGATACGCTATAGCTAAGGCGCAGGACGTGCCGCCCAAACCGACGACAAATATCGGTCCCCAGTCCTTTACCAAATATGCAATGAATTCTCGCAATAACGCGGTGTACGAAACGGCAAATGTGAAAAATTGGACGGCTAACTGGACTTTTACGGCTAAAGAACCATTGCAGCAGGCTTCTATCGCGAATGGCATTGTCTATATTTCAGGAGACGGCGGTAATTTGGCCTATCGCCATAACGATTTAATTTATGCGGTGGATGCCCAAACCGGGCAAAAATTATGGACGACTCAGCTTAATAATATGTCGATGACGACGCCCGTTGTCGCTCATGGTATGGTGTTCGTAGGCAGTGGCACGCAAGGATTTAATCCCAAGGAGCAAGCCCTTGTCAATCATTTGCATACGCGTCATATTATTCGCGGAACCGGGCCTAATGCCATTTATGCCCTTAACAGCCTAACAGGCCAGGTAATCTGGAAATATAACACGCCGGGAGAAAATATGCCCACGTTTGTTTACCACCAAGGCACTCTTTATGTCGCCAATGGAAATGGCAAGGTCTATGCCTTTAACGCCAAGTCCGGCACCTTGTTATGGACGGTGAATATTGGATCATATGTCAGTATGTCTTCTCCGGTGCTAGATGGGCATTTTCTCTATATCTCTGGGGCTCATCCCTATGCCTTGTATGCGGTCAATATCCAAACGCACCGGATTCAATGGAAAACACCTGTGCCAGCAGTCTTTGCTGGATCGGATGACTGTTCTTTGGCCCTGTGGCATCACCGGCTCTTTTTAGAGGGGACGGCGGGCACGTGGCACCACCCGCGTTCGGTATTATTTGCTTTTGACAGTCAAGATGGGCGCTTACTGTGGAAAAGGCGTTTAGGTGGGGGATTGTTGCCCACCAACATTGAAGTTTCGGCTCCCGTGATGGATCATGGTACGGTTTTTATTGGCTCGCCGATTACCCATAAAGAATATGCATTTAATGCCCGAACCGGTCATCTGGATTGGTCGTTTAAGGCCGCAGCCCCCATTGCCGAATCACCTGCCATCTTTGATCATCACCTCTTTGTGGGAGATACGATGGGAATGTTCTATGTTTTAAATAGTACAACTGGCAAGGAAATTGCCGCGCGCTATCTAGCTGGAGCTTTTGCTGCCGACTATCCCTTAATTGTCGGAAAAACCCTGTATCAACCGAATCAAAATGGGCAAATGTTAGCGATACCCTTAACCACCTTGATGGACTCTAACAAAAATGCTTTCGTCAGTTTAGCTGTACCTTCCGGCGCGTTGGGAGCTGATATATTGCAAGGAGAAAAAATTTTTATGAGCCCCGCGTTGTCATCCCGGGGTCTAACTTGCAACTCCTGTCATGTGGATCAAGGCACGACCACGACGTATGCTAGGGGGCACATTATTCCGACACTGATTGGCGCCGCTTCGGCATTTCCTCTCGTAAGAAATGGTCACGTGAGAACGTTAGATGGACAAATTAATCATTGCATCGCTGCAATGGGGGGAAACCGATTATCCTCGTCAAGCCGGACAATGAAGTATTTAAATTTGTATTTGCATTGGCTATCTAGTGGGTTTTCTGACCATCTTACACCCAGCGCCGCACACCAAACGATTACGGGAGGCTGCAATTAATGAACATCACGCAAAAAATAACGGCTTTAGCCTTTGCGGCACTGATGGTGGGGATAGGGAGCTATATGCTGACCACACGAGATCTGGTCATCAAAGCGCAGCAAGTGAGTCAAGAGCAGGCGGGCAGAGTGCTGTTTGCGAATTTATGCGCAACATGCCATGGTCCGGGTGGAGATGGATCAGGAGGAGCGCCTAATTTGAGCGACGGGCGTGTCTTACAAAAATATCCGACATCACAAGCCTTAGGCACGTTTATTCAACAACGCATGCCCGCAAGTGCCCCGGGGACTTTGAATCCTGACGAAACGCGCGATTTAGTATTATATATTCAAAGGTTAAACCGTGGCCCATCATAAAAGGCTTGCTAGTTGAAGTCCATGCAGTGTAACGCTACAATGGGGACATGGTGTGAAAGGGAGGGCCACGTTTGTTAAGGTATGTCCGTGCCTCATTAGAGGATCAGGCGAAGGTTGAAGAGTTTTTACGGAGTATTCAAGATGAGGGTTTACTGAAGGAAGTGAGTACACTTCTCAGTCTCACGCAAGGTGGTTTGTATTTAGCAATTGATGATCATGATGCAATTGTCGGGACAGCAGTCATTACGTTGCCGAAAAGGCACGAGGCATATCTTGGTCATGTCAGACTGGCATCCCCCAATCAGGATCGGGAGACATTAAAAGACTTTGCATCCTTCCAACTCGAAGAAGCGCGAAAATTGGGTGCTCATGTCGTACGGGCGCTGGCCAGTGAAAACGACCAATTGTGGGCTACTGTCTTGCAGGAGGAATCCGAGTTTAAACCGGTGGAAAAATGGGTCGTGGGAACCTTTGAAGGATTTCAAGCTCCTGATGTTCCTCCCCTCGAAGCGGGACCAGCCTGGGCGGTGGATAAAGAACGTATTCGAGAATTTATGGATCAAGTGACGAATCCCCTATGGGCCGAGAATGATCTACATATTCCGAGTTCCCTTGAACCGCAAGATTTAGAGAATCAATTTGAAGTGGGCGGCGTTGCGGTGGCCCCTCAAGATGGACGGTTGACGGTGGACTCTTTAGCGCTCTACCGGGTGCGCAACACGGATGCGATTGATATTAAATATTTTCGGAGCCATGGCCATTATATTCGTCAACTTCTTGATTATTTGTGGCTGGAAGCCCGTGCCTGGGGCGTTTCTAAAATGCGCTTTGGGTTGAATGAACAAACAGCATCCCAAATTGCTGATACATTACAAATTCCCATTCAGGTGGAATGGGCGGGGAGTATTTTGGTCCATTATATTAATCATGGACTGCAAGCGGCATCTGTATGATTCTTAATCGGTTTCAGGGATGGAAAGAGGCTTGGTGGCCCGACAAAGAGTCGGCTAAAGAGCTGTTTCAAATCTTAGTATTTAGCCGTATAGCGTTAATCGTGGCGGGGTGGATAGGACTGGCCCGGCTACCGTGGAAGTACTATTCTCCCACGTTTAACGTCACGACCAATCCTATTCTTTTGATGTGGATTCGGTGGGATGGCTTATGGTATACAGGTATTGCGATCCACGGTTACTGGTTTCAAGCTCTGGCCTTTTTCCCCCTCTATCCGCTTCTCACGGCGATATTACATTGGATGACATTTCTCCCGGTTTATGTCACCGCCTTGATCGTATCGAATTTGGGACTGATTGGTTTTACGATAAGCTTTTACGGATTGGTTCGCGATCTCTACGGCGAGGACTTGGCGAAACGAGCGGTGTGGATTGCGATTATGTTTCCCACTGCTTTTTTTATGTCGGCGGCGTATACCGAAGGCCTTTACATGTTTTTGAGTACGACCGTGTTTTGGTTGGCCTACCGTAAAAAATTTTGGGCTGCAGGAATCTTTGGCATGTTAGCGGCTTTAACCCGCAATGAAGGCGCATTTACAGTTATTCCGATTTTATGGTCCTATTATCAAAGTTATGGGTGGACCATTAAAAAATCCCTGTGGAGTGTGCTTTTGGTTCCAGCGGGGATTGTAGCGTTCATGATCTACCAATGGCGGGATTTTGGCTCGCCGCTAGCATTTATCGCTGCGCAGTCCTATTGGGGCCGTCAAATCACTTGGCCATGGGTCGGAATATTTTTGGCAATAAAGACCATTTGGCACGGTAGTCCATTGCAGCCGAGCACAATTCTCAGTATGATAGATTTATGTGCCGCGCTTATTTTTATGATTTTATGGATTTTCGCGTGGCGGCGAAAGTTTCCTGTTGACTGGTTAGCATATTGGGGTATCCTGTTGCTGATTGATATTTCAGCACCGGATATTCACGGGAGAAGTCCGTTATTATCGATGTCGAGGCTTGTGCTGATATTGTTTCCCGGTTTTGTGATGCTGGGTATACTAGCAAAGCATGAGAGTTGGAATCGATTTTTTCAGTGGCTTCTCCCCATGTTGCAGGTGACATTCTTTTTGATCTTTGCAACATGGCATTGGATTGCATAATACTCAAGGAGGCTAATGCATGCATGCCTTAGTGATTCTTCCCACCTACAATGAGTTGGGAAATCTCGGACCGTTGGTAGATTCGATCATCGAACAAGGTGAGATGTTTGATGTCTTGATTATTGATGACGGGTCTCCAGATGGCACGGGATTATTAGCCGATCACTTGAAAACGGTTTATCCCAACCGTGTGGAAGTGATTCACCGTCAAGGCAAGCTGGGTTTGGCGACGGCGTATCTTACGGGATTTCGATTTGGTTTAAACAAGGGATATGACTATATGTTCGAAATGGACGCGGATTTTTCCCATAACCCGCGTTACCTTCCCGAATTTATCGAGACCATGTTGCGTGAAAAAGCCGACGTGGTCTTAGGCTCGCGTTATGTTCAAGGAGGCGGCGTTACGCGGTGGCCGTGGTACCGCAAGCTGATTTCCCGCGGGGGATCACTTTATGCGGGGTTAGTGCTGGGAGTCAACGTGAAGGATTTAACCGGAGGTTTTAAATGCTTTAGTCGGCGCGTTCTGGAATCCATTAATCTAGAGACCATTGAATCGACGGGTTATGGGTTTCAAATTGAAATGACCTACCGGGCCCTTAAAGCAGGATTCAAGGTTGTGGAGATGCCGATTATTTTTGAAGAGCGTCGGGAAGGCAAGAGCAAGATGTCTCCCGCTATTTTTATGGAAGCGTTATGGATGGTGGGAAAGTTACGCATTCAAAGTGGTCTTGAAGGGGAGCATCATCCAGCGGGAGAACGGCTGCGTTAAGCTCTATGATAATGAAATATCGGCAGTTAATTGACCGGATGCTTCGATATGGCATCATAGGAGTGAGTGGTGTTGGCGTCAATCTCGGTGTATTGACGATTTTACACCACCTTTGGCCGTTACAAGCAACCTTGACTTATGTGATAGCCGTAGAAGCGTCCATTATTAGCAATTATGTGTTGAATGCGTGGTTTACATTCAAAGCACGGGTCCATTTCGCTGGGTTGATGCGGTACAATGTGGTATCGGCTGGTGGGTTAATTGTTCAAACAGCGATCTACAAATTGTTATTATTGCAACACCTGAATTATATTGTGGCGGATTTAATTGCGATTCCTTTTGGAACAATCATTGGCTTTATCTTATCGAATGTCTGGGTTTTTCGGGGACGGGAGGGCTCATCCTCACATGACCAAGTCAACAACCCGGTTACCGGGGCCCCAGCCAGCCCCCCTGGACGCCCTGGAGGCCGTCGTTGAGGCGGGGCTCGCGATGCTAACCAGTGGTGCTGAAGTGTCTCGTGTAGAAGACACGATGGTGCGCCTGGCGCAGGCCTACCGAATTGAGCCGGTCGACGTCGTGGCAATGCCGACGGCATTATTCGTGGCGGGGCCGGATGGCCGTAGCCTCGTGAAACGGGTGCGGCGGCGTTCCGTCAATTTGGCCGTTGTCGCGGAAATTAACCAGTTGTCACGGGACGTGGCGAAAAATCCGATTCCGCTCAACGAATTTCGTGAACAACTAGAAAAGGCCAAGCAACGAGCGATTTACCCACCCTGGTCGAGTATTTTGTTTGCGGCCGGAGCCGCGGGCCTTATTAGCCAGTTAATGGGGGGGCACTTGGTTGACGTGTTGCCCGCTGCGGTCAGTGGTGGGCTAACTCAGCTGACCCGGCGCACCTTGTTCAAAACCCAAATTCCTGGCAGTCTGAGTGACTTATTGTCGGCGGCCGTAGCTACACTTCCTGCCTTATTTCTCGCCCGCTTTCATACATTTCAACCCGGGGCCATTCTTGTCGGTGGCATTATGGTCTTGACGCCGGGATTACTCTTTACGACGGCGGTGCGTGATGGGATTACGGGAGATTTAGTGTCAGCCGTGAGCCGCTTGCTGGAAGCCTTGCTTATTGGCGGAGCGGTGGCGGCAGGGGCGAGTTTGCCTTTATATATTTATTTGCACTTAGGAGGGCGCTGGCCGTGATTCAACAAGCCCTATTTGCGGCGTTGACCACGATGGCCTTTGGCTTTTTGTATCAGGTGCGGACGTCCTTGTTATGGATTGCGGGAGTGATTGGGGCTTTAGCCTGGATGGCTTCGCTTACGGTGAGCCTCATCCCTGGGGCGGGTCTTTTGGGAGACTTCGTCGGCGCTTTTGTGGTAGGCAGCTTGGCCGAAGTCGCAGCATTGTGGAAAAAGCAGCCGGTAACCATTTTTGTGGTGCCCGCAATTATTTCTTTTGTGCCTGGTTATATGGTTTATGAAAGTATGGTGGCATTTCTCAAAAACCATTTTAATCAAGGACTACGTTTTGGTCTTACCGCAATTTTTTCAGCGGCGGCGTTGTCATTAGGCCTGGCGCTCGCAACCGCCCTCTTACGGCCATTACTGCGTCCCCGCCATCCCTTTAGTTCTCATTAGGCGCATTGTCCTTCTCTTTGGCTTGACAGTCCGGGCATAACCCATGAATCTCCAAGTCATGATAAAGAATCTTATACCCATAAGGTTCCACAATTTCATCCACGCGTTGTTCCAAACGACAGTTATTTAAATCCACGACTTGATTACAGCCGACGCAGACGAGATGGTGATGGTGGTGGCGAAACGGCGGAATCAATTCATAACCGACAGATCCATGGCCAATCAGTACAGGATGGACGATACCGATCGCTGTAAACAATTCAAGAATCCGGTAAACCGTGGTTTGGTTGATGCCAGTAGATTGGATTTCCTCAACAACCGTCGATATGGGCAAAGGAAATGGACTGGATTCCAGTAACCGGTAGACATGCAAACGGTCGGGAGTTACCCGGAATCCTCGCTCCCGCAAGGTTTCTTGGAACAATTCTTCGTGATTTGCCATGCTGGCCTCCATATCTTTCAATATTATGTTCGCTTTTTGAGTAAAAGGCAAGGAAGATATGGCTATTCCTTCTTGGGGAGAAATCCTTGGTGTTGCAAGGCTTCTAACACTTGATCCGGTTGTTGGCTAATAACAAAAATCTCTTGGGCGGCGCCACTGGAACGACCGATTAATTTTAACCCACTTGGGGTAAAGTACTGAAATGACAACCCCATCTGACTGCCTGATTTGGGTTTAATAGTCCCGGGAATGACACCATCAACCGAGGGGAGGGACGACAAAAAGCGTAAGTGAGGCTCCAGTTCCCGAAGAACGTGGTGCTGCCGTTTCACTTTGGATTGTCGATATTTAGCCATATAAAATCCTGCCCTTCTTAATACCCTCAATGGTATCAAATTCGTGCAGTGAATCCAAATCAAGAATCATATCCCGGATGTGGGAAAATTGCATCAAAAGCATGAAAAGGAGAGATGGATCATTCGTCCCCATTATTGCAGTTACTGTCAAGGTGTATTGCAGTGGATGCGGCTCGATCACAAACCCCGTTTAGTCTGTCAACAATGTGGCCGCGTGCATTATCTGGATCCCCGGTTGGCGGTTGCCATCTTGTTATACGAGCCAAAGCATGTCGTCTACTTAGCCAAACGCCTTGTGGAACCGGGATGGGGACAATGGATCATGCCTGGAGGGTATGTGGAACCGGGAGAGGATTTAAGGGATGCCTGTTTACGGGAACTGAAAGAAGAACTACATCTTTCGGCAGGACCATTGCGCTTAATGGGGATTTACTTAGATCGTCCGAACACTTTTACCGCCGTGTTTAGTTCCCCATTAATCCGCGGTGTAAAATCCTCCGGCAGTCCTGAGCTTTCCGCCCTGCACCCTTTTGCATGGCCAGATATCCCGTGGAACCATCTCTATTTTCAGTCGACGCATCTGGCAATCAGGGATTTTATGGCTGAAACTTTGTGGCAGGAACAGCTCGAAAATGCAAAACCCCCGGCGCTTTGACGTATGACGCCGGGGTCGTCCTAATTTCAGATGTTAATGAGATAAATGCGAAGCGCGGCGCTCAATTCGCCGATTTTTGGATTCCTGGGTCACGACTTCGGGTAAGCGGACATCATCCCAGCGTTGGACCACAACCGTGCCCTCTTCAATATGGGCATATTCGGGTTGTTCGCCGTGGCCATCGCCTAGCGCAATCACATCGCCAATTTTAATTTGGGCTGGCTGCAAACGGAGAGCATAAATATGCCGGGCCCGGTCCCCCGGTTGACCTGCGTATACCGTTCCCCGGAGCCATCCAAATACCATGACGTCTCCCGATGCGATAATGGTTGCGCCCGGATTGACATCGCCAATCACGATGATATCGCCTTGATGCATAATTTGTTGTCCAGAACGAACCGTATGGCGCACAATGAGTGGCGGCGACGGCGGTTTTTTTGCTTCCAGTGGAATCACGCTGGAGGGATCGGTTTGGATAATGCCTTTCAGTGTTAGATTGGGAAATATGGAAAAAACTTCGGCGACACGCTGGAACAACGAAGGGGTGAGGGGCAAATTGACTTCCAAATAAATGGCCGCTGTGCCGAGAAATTTATGACGCGCATTTAACGTTTTGACAAGATCATCCACGAGTCCGTCCTCATTGCTTAAATCCGTGGCTAAAAGATGAAGTCCCCGGCGATCGCCCTTCAGTTCCATACATTTTCCCTCCATGAGAAAAATAAGAAAAATAAACAAAAATACCGTGCAAATCATTATTTAACGTTCAAATGAAACGGTCCCATTTCCGAAAAGATCTGGGTATTTTCCTGTCTTGTATACCGATTTTGCACGATTCGTCATGATGCATGTTTTTGGACAACACGTTCCGAGTCAGAGCCGGATTCTTTGCCCGGTAATGATCAATAATCATCACATTCCACTTTGACTCGGCAAAATCCTGCCTCTTTATCCTATAATTTTTCGACAGGGAGAACAATGTCAGCATCAGCGAATTTCTTATCCTATCCCTAAAATCCTTTGGGCTTAGGCGAAAGATAGTAGATCATGCCGTCCGTTGTAATTTCTTTAGCCCCAATAATCCACCCCTGTTCCAACTTGATCTGCGCCTCAGGTGGGCTTATGGGCTGATGATTCGACAAAAGATAATAATGGTGTCTGACTGTCCTTGGCTGTTGCTCGACTGATGAGGCAGAAAAGGCAACAGAGGACCAGTAAGGCACATTGGACTCTATCTCGTCGATACCACAGAGGTACCAGGAGCATGGTAATTGGTATTGGCTGATCCACGCCTGCAGTCGTTTTAAGCGAAGGGGGCCGCCGGTGGCGATAATCCAGAGCGCAAAATGGGGATTGGTTACGGCTTCCAAACGGTAGGCTGTTAATTTAGTCCGCCACTGTTTGGCTGTTTCTTTTCCCGTATCCATTTCCAATAACACCGGATGAGGATAAAGGGGTAGCTGGATGACGGCATCCGGGTAGAGACGGTAATAACTACCAGCAAATTGCCATGACGCGATCCACGGATATAACCGGATATACGTTTCACTCACTAATTGCCTATGGCGTTCATGGGCGCCGCGGTGAAACCGGGTGGGTTGGTTGCCAGAGGGCACCATGAAAGACAATTAAGTCTTGAGGAATTGTTTCATTGATCAAAACCAGCCCAAAATGACGCTTGGCCTGTTCGAACGATAAATAGCCAGTATTTTCAATCACCCGTTGCCAGGTTAGGGGCTCTTTAACAGAAGAGACGGGCGGTGTTGTCCCGGGCTTTGTCATGGGTGAACTCTTTCTTCCGCCAGCGGAATATGAGATAGCTGGAGCCGTTTTGGAGACTGTAAGCGTCCATTTTGAGTCAGCTGGGCATAAGCTGTGCCCCTCGGAAGATAGCGTAAATCGGGAGGCAAGTCGTAAGGCTGGGCCAGACGAGAAAATATCGCGGCATCATCAGCGTGAATCCCCCCGAAAATAATCCGCTGGCGGGCATTGGCCAATAAGGCTTCTTTGAGGGGAAGCGTTAACTGCCCAAGATCTTGATGTGACAAGATAATTCCGACTGAATAACCACGGGCTAAAGCCAAATAATCCCCCAAATCTGGTGTGACATATTGATGAAACTCATCGAGATACAGGAAGTAGGGATGGACTGTGCTCGCTTTAAGCCGGCGATAAGTGGCCATGGCTAATCCATGCCATAAAAGTGTTCCCAGAACTTTGGCAGACTCTCCTAAGCGGGCCAGCGACAAAGGACAAATGACACTAATGTCGTCTTTGAGCACGCTATCCCAGTCGAAATCACCGGGTCCAGATAGGACCCGGCGCACATCAGGGTTAACCAAAAGCAATTCTAAACGGTTCAGTAAGCCTTGACGCTGTTCTTGGGCAGTTCGGGCACCAATTTGTTTCATTTGTTCGCGAAAATAGGCCAGGATCCGGACATCTTCTGTTTGGGCAAGAACATCTTCTCGAAAAGATTCGGCGCGAAGAAAATCTAAAACATGATGCAGGTCGGCGGCGTCGCCTAAGGCTTCTTTGACCGCCATCACGCTATACATTAATAAGACACGAGAGGTGACAGCATAAAAGGGATGGCCCGCTTCGGTAATTTGGTTAAGCGCCCAGGACAGTCCTTCAGCCGCAACATCGGCGGGCCCATTTAAGGGATTATAATGGGCACAATTGGGTTTGTGCGGGTCAAAATAAATCAAGGTTGCATGACAGGACAGGGCGGTTTGATAAGCGGTATAACTGAGATCTCCTTTCGGTTCAATCAGCGTGATACCGCGCTTGGCTTCTAAATCTTGCCGAATTAAGGGCATTAAAATACTTGAGGATTTGCCTGAACCCGTGGGCCCAATAATATGCATGTGCATAAACCGGTCCCTACTGTGGATTTGAATGGGCCAATGCGTTATCGGCCGATAACCCACCGTGATGGCCTGTTGCGGCGAACTTTTATCGGCCCTGTGTTTCCATAAGAAAAAACCGGCAGCAATAGACAGCAGGACAGCGTTGGGGATGATGTCCACCATCCACCATGTGGCCAAAAAAGCTAAAGCCATCCATTTACGCCGCGAAGCATTAATGGCAAGCAACAGAACCGAAATGACGCCCATCATTAACATATCCCAGGGATGAATAAAGTGAGCATAGCCGAACAGATGGGAGAAAAGAGCGTCCAGAATAGCCATAAGACTCCAAAAACCTATGACAACCCAATATAATGCCGACAAGACCGATTTTAGTCGAGAACCCATGATGACCACACCTCCTTAAGTCGACAAAATTCGACAAAGAGAGGAGAAATCCTCTATTCTCTTTTAACTGTTTTCCCGGGTATTATCGTCGTTGTCGTGAGAGTAAAAATTATTTGGTCATAGGGAAGATGATGATTCGCGCAATGCGTTGGAAAAGAGAAAAAGTCCCCCGTAAGCCAACGGGGGACTTTGAAATGAGTAAAGACCAAGATTAGTTGCCTGACCAGTCAATGTGAGAGATAAACGGGAATGAGGTTAAGGCGTGTTCGAGATCGTGAATGATCGTCTGTAAGTGTTCGGGCGTATCGGCTTCTGCCCGGGCGACTAAAGCGGGTTGGGTATTAGATGCTCGCACCAATCCCCAGCCGTAAGGGAAAACCACGCGGACTCCATCGACATCGATCACCGATACATCACTTCGGTTTTGATAGGCATTCCGTAACGCGTTGACGACTTCCATCTTTTTATCATCGGGACAATCAATGCGCACTTCGGGAGTTGACGGCTTCATCGGGACATCTTGGAGTAATTGGGATAGCGGGCGATCGGAATGTGAGAGGATCCTTAAAAGGCGTCCGGTTGCATAAAAGGCATCATCAAATCCATAATACTCATCCGCGAAAAACATATGTCCTGACATTTCCCCGGTAAAGACGGCGCCAATTTCTCGCATGCGGGCTTTAATCAGTGAATGCCCCGTCTTGAAGAATTCGGGTTGGCCTCCTAAGCGTACGATTTCATCCACCAAGGTTTGGGAGCACTTCACTTCGACAATGGCTTTTGCCCGCGGATGACGGGCTAGGATCTCTCGCCAGTAAAGGACCATGAGACGGTCTCCCCAAATAATTTCTCCTTGATCATCCACGACCCCAATCCGGTCTCCATCCCCATCAAAGGCCACACCCAAGTCCGCCCCAGTTTCTTTGACTCGTGCAATAAGATCTTGCAGATTCTTGGCTACGACGGGATCGGGATGATGATTGGGAAAAGTGGGGTCGGGCTCGCAAAACAGGAATTCCGCATTTTCCACACCAAAGGCTTTCATGACATCGCGCGCAAAAAGACTCGGCGTCCCATTCCCGCAGTCAACAATCACATGGAGGGCTTTGGGGCCCAACTGAATTTTTTCATGGAGCATGGCAAGATAAGCGGGCACGGGATTGGCGGTTGTCCGTTTACCGGCTCCCTGGTGAAAGGATCCGCTTTCTAAGATGGCCCGAACTTTTTGAATTTCCTCCCCGTAAATCGTGGCAGGGCCTAACGCTAACTTAAAGCCATTATATTCAGCGGGGTTGTGCGAAGCGGTAATCATGACTCCGCCATCGATATTGAAATGGATGCGAGCAAAATAAAAAATGGGGGTGGTAACCTGACCAATATCAATCACATCTACACCGGTAGACAACAACCCTTCGGTCATGGCATCGCGAAATGCCGGAGAGGAACTGCGAGAATCCCATCCCAGAAGCGCTTGAGATACGCCATGATCTAACAAATATGTTCCAAAAGCCTTGCCTAATTGGCTCACACCTTCTAAGGTAAAATCTTGGTCCACTAATCCGCGGATATCATATTCGCGAAACACGGTGGGATTTATGCTTGATGACATGCGCACGATCCTTTCCTTTCTCGTTTCTGGTCTCTTTTTGCTCTTTGGCTTGTTCTTAAGGCGACGACGTACGATTTTTATGAACTGATGAATTGTGCACGTCTTTCAAGATCATGTACCTCATGGGCTTCATCATACCGCTTGTCTTTGCGAGCGTCTACGCCAGGGCAAGATAAGAATTTTAACATAAACTGGCAGCATATTTTTTTGTGCTACTAACCAAATTTGTTGACGGGTTCCGAACATTTTTATAAAATTTTTTCGGAATCGTTCGGATTATATTGTCCCACACTATGGGCGGAGGTGTATGATGGCGGCAACCAAGAAAGCCAGCCAGTATGGTGATGAAGTGGCTCGCATTGAGCCCATTGGGATTGAACACATTGAAGAAACAGAACGGCACGGGCACGTGTCCTCTGTCTTCACCTTGTGGTTTGGAGCTAACGTAGAACTGGCCACGTTAACTACGGGAACAGCGGCGGTGGCGCTCTTTGGATTAAATTTTGAGCAAGCCGCCATTGGACTGATTTTAGGGAATATTCTCGGTGTAATTTTATTGGGTTTGGTGTCCACCTTTGGTCCCCGTTTGGGTGTGCCGCAAATGGTTCATTCGCGGGCGCCCTTTGGATTTTATGGAAACTTCATTCCTGGCGCCCTCAATGCGGTTGCGGGGGTCATGTGGTTTGCTGTCAACACGGTATTGGGATCATTTGCGTTTGAAGCCTTGTTCCATACCAATTTCGTTGTGGCCCTGGTGATTATGGCGCTGGTCCAGGTGATTGTAGCCGTTTATGGATATAATATGATCCATGCTGTCGAACGGTTTATGGCCATTATTTTAACCTTAGTATTTATTGGAGTATCGATTTTTGCATTTGCTCACGCTAATTATGCCTTGCCCTTTGATGCGAAATCCCCGTTAGGGCAATATACGGGAATTCGTGGGGGCATTATTGAAGCTGTCGGTTTGGCTCTATCGTACTTGTTAGGCTGGACCGTTTTTGGATCGGACTATACCCGGTATTTACCGGCGGACACGAAGCCGTCAAAAGTGTTTTTTAATGCGGCTTCCGCCAACTTCATTGCGGGGGTCTGGTTGGAATTAGTGGGTGTGGCACTCGCCACAATTTTCCCGCAAGCGGCTTCTAGTCCCAACCCCATTAGTTTATTAACAGGGATTGAGCCGCATTGGATGGTTCCCGTGGCTCTATTTGCCGTGATCATTGGTACCGTCACAGCTGATGTGTTAAATATTTATTCGGGTTCGTTGTCGGCCTTGGTTATTAATATTCCCGTTAAACGGTGGATGGCGGCGATTTTAGTCGGCATTATCGGGGCAATTTTAGCCTATATTGCCAGGAAGTCTTACTATTTGGATTTTGAAAACTTCTTGTTTTTGCTTGCCTATTGGTTGGCGCCGTGGACAGCTGTGGTATTGGTGGACTTCTTTGTAATCCGCAAAGAACGTTATCATACGGGTCTGTTTTATGATCCTAGACGGTTTGTCCGCTCAGGACTTTGGGCGTGGATTATTGCGATTGTGGTCTCTATTCCCTTTTTCAATCAGGCTTTATATGTCGGAAGCTTTGCTTACCATCATCCTCATATGGGTGATATATCCTATTACGTGAGTTTCTTTGTGGCGGCCCTGGTCTATTTCTTCTTAGGCCAGCGTACGGCACGGGATTAACCGGATACTGACAAGGACCGAACTCTCAGAGAAGGGTTCGGTCCTTGTTTATTGACCGTTATTTGTCCGGAGATTCGACTTCGATGAAGTCTGCCGGATCAAACACATAAAACGGTTGAGTACCACGGTGTTGTAGGGCAAAGAATCCAGCGAACAGCACAATTCCGCCCACGATCCAGTCAATACTGGACCCCATGAGTCCCGGGGCTAGAACAAGAAAGAGTCCTAACAGCCCGAACAAGAGACTCGATGTCAAATAGGAGAGTATGCGCAAGGGAAGATGTTGGTGATCACCCGCATGCGGCCATTGGTGACGATGGATTTTGGTTAGGAACCACGAGGCGCTTAAACTATCTAAAAAGAATTCTAACGTCAGGAAAAATCCCGCCGAGGATAAGACGACTTGAAATAAATGGTCGAGAGAGGGAACCCACAATTCCAAAGAGACAATCAACAGAGCGAGGCTTAAAGGGAGAATAATGGCGAGATAGGGAGATTTCCGGGTATTCATCTGCGTGAAATGTTGTGGCAGTAACCGGTCGCGGCCCAAGGCAAAGAGAACTCGGCTTAAAATATAGGTGGTCAGCCACAGGGATCCAGCGGTGGAGGCTAAAATGGGAATTAAAATAATCCAATGGGCAGAGGGAAATATGCGAAATGCCCAAGCGCTCAATGGATCGGGACTATTTGAGATCAAACGCAAGGGGGTTTCGTGCAAAATTAACGGAAAAAGGATGGCGTAGGTTCCGAAAGCAAATAACGCGCCCAAGATACCCGATAAACCGGGGTCTTTAGTGGGTGCTTTGGCTTCTTCTGCCGCGTAACTATCAATTTCCCAGCCATCCATGATGGTCGAGGCTACCACGGCGGCGATAAATATCCCGGTCCAGGGAATATGGGGTTCAGCGAAAACCTTGACATGTAAGAGCGGAAAGCGCCATAGGGCTGTGATCATTAAAATAACTAGGGAGAATACTTCAATACCCAAAAACAGTTCAGTAAATCGGGCGGTCGGTTTTGATCCCATTAGCAAAGGAATCATGGCAAAGGTCACCCAAAAGGCACTGATCATAAACAGTGCTAAGACCGGCGCATTCTGATTGGGAAAAAATAAGGCCCAAGTGTATTGTGCGGCGGGCATGACTATCGGAGGAAGGGAAGAAAAATAGGCGACAATCACCACGATTGCTTGAAACCGGGCGTAACGGGCGCCCATGACTTGCCTTCCCCAATGATAGGATGCCCCAGCATTGGGAAAATGTTGATTCAGTAACCGAAAGATAAACGCACTCGCTAATAACGGTATGGCAATGATGAGAATAGCCCACATGACGTCCGAGCCGGCTAACTCAATCATGACGCCTCCCGCTGCTGCAATACTAAATAACGGACCGACGCTGGAGATCGAGAGGGAGGTTAAATCCGTTAAATGAAAGACTTGACGAAATCTTGATGATGACAAATTTTTCAACAACTGGCACCTCGATTCTGCAGTGAACAGACACTGTCATCATACATGAGAACGCGGGTTTCTCACTAGCCCGTTTGAAGAGTAGTCAGCAGGATTTTATTGCCGAAAGAACGAAATGTTTCATAAAATGAAATCGAACCTGAAGAGAGGCGAAGGTATGCAAATTCGACCATATCGTCCACAACAAGATTATCGCGACGTGCTAAATGCGCAATGTGACCTGTACAAAATTAATTTTCCGAAGTTTGTGTGTACGCCGGCATTTTTGGCCGACCAAGCTCAGCGTCTTCGGGCAGCAGCGCGTAGACCTTTTGAAAACGGCATTTTTGTTTTAGAAGATGGCTTGGACTTTGCGGGATTTGTATGGGTGGCATTGCGGATGGATTTACAGGGGACTTACGGTTCGATTGATCAAGTATATTTACGAGAACCTTACCGCAGGCGGGGATTCGGCAAGCTTTTGATGCAGGCCGCCCATGATTTTATTCGTAAGCAAGGGATTACCACGGCACGGCTGTATGTCACAGCGGATAACACGGATGCGGTTCATCTCTATGAGCGGGAAGGTTACCATACCACACGGCTCGAAATGGAACGGACGTTGTAAGCATAAACCATAACATGAACACCGCTGCCTCTCTAGCAGCGGTGTTTGTTCAACTTAGAAGCTCGGAACTGTGGAAGGCTCGGTAATCGGACCATTAGGTTCTTGGCCGATGGTGACATTTCTTGTCACAATGCGTCCTTGATCATTAACCGTGATGGTAATATGTTGCCCGACATGGGTTTTATCAATAATGCTCTTGAGCTGACTTGCCGACGTGACGGATTGGCCATTGACTGCCGTAATGACTTCCCCAGCGTATAATCCTGCATTTTGCGCGGGGCTATTCGGTTCCACATAAGCAATCACGACGCCTGTGCTGGTGGGCAAGCCATATTGTTGAGCCAAACTCTTGGAATCTGTGCCAATAAAGACACCGAGCCAAGGACGAATGACATGGCCATATTTCATCAGTTGCGGCAAAATTTCTTCCACGGTTGACGTCGGAATGGCAAAGCCAATCCCTTGTCCTTGCGTTGAGACCGCCGTGTTGATACCCACGACCTGTCCGGCTAAGTTGAGTAAGGGTCCGCCGCTGTTGCCAGGATTAATCGCGGCTGAGGTTTGAAGTAAGTTTCGGTAATGACGGTTGCCAATCGTCAAGGGACGCCCTTTAGCACTAATCACTCCTACGGTGACCGTATGACTGAGATCATAGGGATTACCAATGGCAATCGCCCAGGCACCCACAGGGGTTTGGTTTGAATTGCCTAACACCAGATACGGTAACGGTTTGGGAGCAGAAATTTTCAACACCGCGAGATCGGTGGCATAATCTGTCCCCACTCTTGTGGCGTTAAAGGGTTTGGAATATCCCGGTACATAAACTTGAATTTTGGTAGCCCCATGAATGACATGGTCGTTGGTCAGAAGATACCCCCGGCTGTTAATAAAGAATCCCGATCCAATATCTGTTTGAACCTCCGTTTGCGGAGTCATGGGGATGTTATTCCCAAAAATGGATCCAAAAAAAGGATTAAAGAAGGGTGATGAAGAAATCGATACAGACTGGGGCACTGTGGCGACGATTTTGACGACGGCCGGCCCGTCACGTTTGACCACATTGGAAATCGTATCCGGCCCTAAAGGTAATGTGGGTGGCGTGTAAGAGGCTACCGTGGCATAGGGTGTTTGGACTTTGGATTTAGAAATGATGGCGTTTGACGGATTCAGATGATCATAAGCGATGAGTCCGCCACTCACGGCCCCAGCACCAACAGCAAATCCAATCACGGCAGCGCTCAAGGTGCGTGCGATAGGGCGCATGATCATTCCTCCTTCACATGTTCCGTAAAGATCGCGAGTGATGTCTTTTCATGAGTAGTGTATCCAGCACTTGTTACAAAACCGTTACAAAATCTGGATGAGTTGACGTTTTCGGCAGGAATTTCTGTACTCGAAGACGAAGTCTTGAAATATTTCGATGGTGGTAGGTGAATGCTAGGTGAATATCTGGATCATTGACGACAATAAGGCTTTACTGGAATTGTTAATGTCGTCACTCGAAGACATGATGTGGCATCTCTATTCATTTTCTTGCGGTCAGGAAGTTCTAACTTTTCCATACCAGCCGATGAGTGCCCCCGATGTGGTGATTTTAGATTGGACCTTACCGGACTTACCCGCATCGATTGTTCTAGAACATATCAAGGCTCATTACCAGCACGTGCAAATCATTGTGATGTCCGGCAACTGGGATATCGAAGAACAATTGCCACCCTCTGCTCGCTGGTTGGGTAAACCTTTTCGTCTCACGACATTTCGGCAAATGGTGGCAGACGTTGCTTCTTCCGTCTAATCATAGTAATCATAAAAAATTCATAATATTGTAAGCCAAACCTTGCCAATTGAACGGTTTTTGTGGTAGGATACGACCGCATCCAAAAAAATTTTTGGTGGCTAATTTCTGAAATAGTGGTTACAATATTACTGATGACTTCAGGAATTCCTTTTCCGGAAGTTTGCACCCAAACTACCAATTTCCGGACCGCCAAACATAAATCTAACTCTCTTCGCGAGATAAATACGTGATTCTTCGAATGTTCCCAATTGGTTTTCGTAGAAATCTATGGATAATGGAGGCATACAATGGAGCGCGAACTGGCGCTAGAATTTGTGCGAGTGACTGAAGCCGCAGCTCTTGCGTCCGGTCACTTAATCGGACGCGGGGATAAAAACGGAGCTGATCAATTAGCTGTTGATGCCATGCGTTCTGTCTTGGACACGGTTCATATTCGGGGGACGGTGGTCATCGGCGAAGGCGAAATGGACGAAGCTCCCATGTTATATATCGGAGAACAAGTGGGGGCCGGTGATGGGGAAGAAGTCGACATTGCGGTCGATCCCTTGGAAGGCACCAATCTTGTTGCTAAAGGTATCCCGGGGGCTATTGCTGTCATGGCGGTGGCTAAGAAAGGTCATCTGCTTCATGCCCCGGATATGTATATGGAAAAAATCGTAGCTGGACCTGATGGGGTTGGCGTTGTACACTTGGATGCGCCGATTGAAGAAAATTTGCGTGAGCTCGCAAAAGCATCCGGTCGTGATGTGCGGGACTTGACCGTGGTTCTCTTGGATCGCGAACGCCACCAAGAAAAAATTCGCCGGATACGAGAAGCCGGTGCTCGCGTCAAATTAATTTCCGATGGGGATGTCTCCCCGGCCATAGCCGCCTGTCTCCCGCACTCGGGCGTTGATATGCTTGTGGGCAGCGGAGGAGCGCCTGAAGGCGTGATTGCCGCGGCGGCGGTGAAGTGTCTTGGAGGGACAATGCAAGGGCGTTTAATCCCTGAGGATGATGCGCAGCTCAAACGCTTGCATCAAATGGGTGTGACAGATGCCCAGCATGTTTTAACCTTGGATGATCTTGTCCGAGGTGATGACGCTTTTTATGTAGCCACAGGGATAACTGACGGAGATTTATTAAAGGGCGTGCAGTATGGAAAACGCTATGCAACGACCTATTCCGTCGTGATGCGTCTGAAGACAGGAACAGTGCGCTACATTACGACTCAACATCGAATGGACCGAATGGCTTCCAAATAAGCCATTCTTTAATAATGAGGAGGACAGACTGATTCATGGTCGGTGAAGGAACTCAAGAAGGCATGGTCACAGAACAGAGCAAGCCAAAGCGGCGTAGTTCACGTACAAAAAAGGCCGCGGTGGCTCAAGAAAGCACCACGACAACGGCTGAATCCGGGACCCCGAGTGTTGTCGCGGATGAGGCACAAGAGATAACCACAGAAAAAGCAAAAGCACCCAAGAAATCGCGCAAGAAAAAGACGGAGGCGTCTAGTTCTGTACCAGAGCCTGAGTCTTCATCCGTGCCCATTTCGGCGGCTCAGACGGCAGAGTCTACGACAAAGACTGAGGCAGAAGCAGCAAAGGGAACGAAATCGCGTTCCAAGCGTTCGACATCTAAGGCGAAAGCCGCCGAATCTGCCTCCGATCAAAACACCTCTGTCACGAGTCAGGAAGAAGAAGAGGTAAAACCCAAAAAGCGTACACGTAAGAAAACAACGACTACGCAAGCCGAAACTGATGCGGTAGAAAGCGCAACTACCGAAGCGGACAAGGCTATCGAGCCGACTATGGTTCCTTCTGCTGAAACCCCAGACAATCGTGATGGTAGCCAGCCGGAATCCGTGGAAACGGTCGAAGGTGACCAAGTTAAGGAAAATACGTTAAAGCAGGGCACGCTGGCACCTGAAGAACCTCTGGGAGAAGTAGCCAATGAGGCTCCGGCGTCTGCTCCAGCAGTGGCTAGCCCCTCTGAGCAGGTATCTGAGCAGGTAGTCGAAGAGAAAAAACCAGCGATTGAAGCTCAAGAGGCTGAGAAACAGGATATCGCGGAGGTATCCCCTGATCAAAGTTCCGCAAGTAATGTGCCCGCTGTAACGCCCCCTCCAGTTATTGTGAGTGAGAAACTCCCATTGACTGAAGTGACTGAAGAAGCGACTAAGGCCCCAGAGACGGTACCACAACCACCGACAACAGCGAATGGAGCAGCGGCACCCAATGGCAAAGCCGTCCAGACGTCCCGGGAAACACGACCGCGTAATGTTCCGGGCGGACAACCGTCGTCGCGTCGCGATTTGCCGCGTCCGACGAGGGAAAATCAACTTTCTATGGCTCAACTTGATGCCATGACTTTATTAGACCTCTATAAACTGGCTCGGTCTCTCAACGTCGAGAATTTCCGCTCTTATCGCAAGGGCGAGCTGATTTGGGAAATTCTTCGGGCCCGAACCCACAAAGACGGCTTCATTTTTGCTGAGGGTCTCTTGGATATCGTGGGTGATTACGGCTTTTTGCGGCCAACCGACTTTCAGCGGTCTCGCGAAGATGTGTATGTGTCCGCGTCTCAGATTCGCCGTTTTGATCTTCGATCGGGAGATAAAGTGTCAGGTCAAGCCCGTCCGCCCAAAGATGGCGAGCGTTACTTTGCCCTTTTGCGCGTGGAAGCCGTCAACGGGATGTCTCCGGAAAAGGCTTCGGAACGGCCGGATTTCGATGGGTTGACCCCGATTTTTCCGCAGCCTCGTTTTCATTTAGAAACCCAGCGGGATGACTTAGCATGCCGTTTAGTGGATATTGTGGCACCAATCGGTAAAGGACAACGTGGTTTGATTGTGGCACCGCCTAAGGCCGGTAAAACGGTATTATTGAAAAAATTAGCCAATGCCATTGCCACGAACCATCCCGATACGCATCTTATGGTGTTGTTGATCGATGAAAGGCCGGAAGAAGTGACCGATATGCAGCGCTCGGTAAAGGCCGAAGTCGCTAGCTCAACCTTTGACGAACCGCCAGAAGATCATATTCGCGTGGCAGAGATGGTATTGGAACGAGCAAAACGGTTAGTGGAGATGGGACAAGATGTCGTCATCTTCTTGGATTCCATTACCCGGTTAGCGCGGGCGTATAACCTCACCATTCCCGCTTCGGGTCGTACGTTGTCAGGAGGCATGGACCCCGCGGCATTGCACAAACCCAAACGGTTCTTTGGCGCGGCAAGAAAGGTCGAAGAAGGCGGCAGCTTGACAATCTTGGCCACGGCATTAGTCGATACCGGTTCCCGCATGGACGATGTGATTTATGAAGAATTCAAGGGCACCGGCAATATGGAACTGCATCTCGATCGCAAATTGGCTGAAAGACGCACGTTCCCTGCTGTTGACATCAAACGCTCTGGTACCCGGCGTGAAGACTTGTTGTTAACGCCTGAAGAACTTGATGTGGTGTGGTTATTGCGTAAGGCGACGCATAATCTTAAGGATATTGAAGCGACCGAACTGTTATTGCAAAATTTGCGAAGAACCAAATCGAATGCGGAATTTTTCCGCATGTTTGCGGCCACTCAAGGAGGATCGAATTAAGTGGACACGGGAGCCGAACATAAATCGGTAATTTTGCTGGTCGATGATGAGGATCACATTCGCGAGTTATGCCGCCTCTACCTTCAAAGTGCGGGATTTGAGGTGACAGAAGCGCAAGATGGGCCAAGCGCTCTTCAAAAACTCGAACAGCAAGACGTCGATTTAGTCGTTCTGGATATTATGTTACCGGGTATTGATGGATTTGAGGTATTAAAAACCATCCGGTCTCGGCAAGTTTGGCTCCCTGTGGTGATGTTGACCGCTGTCGGCGACGAAGAAGATCGCATTGCAGGACTGGAGCAAGGAGCCGATGATTATCTAATTAAGCCCTTTAGTCCTAAGGAATTGGTGGCCCGCGTTAAAGCCGTACTGCGCCGGGCTCAAAGTCCTATAGCCCCCGAAGAGATGGATGTCATTCGTTTTCCGGGGCTTATGCTTGATGCATCTCAGCGTTTGGCGACCGCGGGAGGTGAAGAACTCACATTGACCCCGAGAGAATTTGATTTATTGTGGTTTCTCGCGAGTCATCCCCAACAAGTTTTCAGCCGGGACCAATTACTCGATCGTGTCTGGGGATTTGATTTTGAGGGAGACGGCCGAACAGTTGATGTGCATATCACGCGCCTTCGGCAGAAATTATTGAAAACCCCGTCTCCTTATCAATATGTAGAAACCGTTTGGGGTCAAGGATACCGGTTTAAACCCCAGCCGCGTGAACAGTAGTGTTTAGACGACTGTGGTCCCGGACGCAAAAGAGCTTATCATCTCGCCTCATCTTTAGTCATGTGGCGGTCACGATTATGGTCCTCGCTATTGCCTTGGGGATTTCCAATATTACGTTTCGTAATTATTTGGTGGGGTCTCAAATAAAAAGCCTGGCGCAGCAAGGTCAAACCTTATCCCGCGTGATGCAAGGCTATTTTTCGGGCACGTTATATGGACCGGAAGCCGCTTATTTAATTCATGTCGTCCAAGGGACATTAAATGACCGGGTTTATGTTTTGGATAACACAGGACAGATCTTGTTGGAAACGGGCAATAATCAATTGCCTCAAGCTCCGTGGTCGCAAAATGTGTTGGCTCATGTGCTGATTAATGGTCAAGAGTTCCAGGGGATTTTAGAGGGTGGCAATCGTCGGCCAGAAGCCACAGCGGGTATCCCGGTGATTGTGCATGGACAAGTGGTGGGGGGCGTATTCCTTGAAGCGCCCCTCAGTAATTCCAATAAGACGGCGGCGTCATTAACCGGATTATTGCTGGTGGGAGAACTCGCCTCGATTGTCATGGCTGGAATTTTAGCTTATGGCTTCTCGAAACGGCTCACGAGTCCCTTAATTGCTCTACGGCAAACCGTATCCCAAATGGGCCGGGGAAATGACCAAGAAGAGATGCATGCTAAGATTGAGGGTCCCCAGGAAGTGCGTGATCTCGCTCAAGAATTCAACCGGATGAGCGACCGGATCCACCTGCAAATGATGCAACTGCGCAAAGAAGCTGAAGTGCGTGATACGCTATTAGCGCATGTCGCCCACGATTTGCGGACGCCCTTGACGTCCATTCGCGGATTTCTCGAAGCAATTCGCGACCATATGGTAGAGGGACCGGGTCTAGACCGGGCTGTCGAAGTGGCATGGGAAGAAACGCTTCGGTTAAAACGCCTCGTGGACCGGCTTCTAGCCGCGACTCGCATCCAAAGTGGAATTGGCAATAAAAGTCCTGTGCACGTGTCCACCTGGATTGAAACAACGTTAGAACGTGTAACCCCGTTGGCTCAAGAAACCCATCATCCTTTGATTTGGCGCCGACGTGATGATGCCGTCATTTTGGCGGTTGAGGATTACCTGGTGGAAGCCTTAATCAATGTCATTGATAATGCGGCGAAATGGGGACCAGCTGACACGCCGATTATTATCGACACGGTGCGAGACCAGGAGGAGCAGACGATTCATGTTTCGGTCAAAGATCAGGGTCCCGGGATTCCAGAAGAGATGTTAGACCATGTTTTCGAGCGTTTTGTTACGGGCGATAAGGCCCGGCGGGGATCGAGTGGGCTTGGTTTGTCGATCGTTTACGAAGTTATGCAACAACATGGGGGCCGGGTTCGAGCCCTAAACGATGCCGAGGGAGGAGCACTCATTATCATGACGTTACCCGTGCTCCCTGAAAGAGCATAAAGAATCAAAGGCCCCCCGTTAAGGAGGGCCTTTGATCATGGCAATCTTAGAATTTACGACGTCGTTGATTCAAGAACAGTCGGCAACCTCCGGAGCAAGCCAAAAAGCGTCTTCAAACTGACTTGAATCTCGGGTTCTTTGAGCATGCGTAACATACTTCCCAGCGTGACCTTACGCGAATCGGTTTGAGCCTCGGCAAATGCGTCCGTCAATTGCGCAAAAAGGTCCAGCCCGAGGTCTAAAAGGCCCGATGTTAAGGCTTGATTCAAAGCGTTCCCGGCTTGTTGGGCTACGGTGGCGAGACGCTCAATCATCACCGGGTTTAACGAATCTTTGATGGCCTTAGCGGTCGACGTTAACTCCACCAATGCGTTCCACGTTCCGTTTTTCTGCCACACGATAAGTTGATCCATCATGGTTAATAAGACGTGTTGGTTATCTAAGAGATGGTCAATCGCATGAAGCGCGTCGGAGTCCGTGGCCTTAGCGGCTAATGTGCCGAATTGGGACATTAACGTGCCAACCCTCTCCGCCATGGCGGGGGTAGCCGAATTTTTCACGGCGGTTAAGAGGGCTGTAAATTCGGTCAGCGCCTTCCAGGTCCCGTCTTGGTGCCATTGACCCAGCTGTGCTAGCATGTCGGTTAACGCAGCACTGTGGTCAAATGTTTCGGTTACGAGTGCTTTGGCATCGGGATCCGTCAATAGGGTAGCCAGATCCCCAGAATTTGCGAGTAAGGTACCTAGACGTTCGGCCATAGCGGGGGTAGCCGAATTTTTCACGGCAGTTAAAAGGGCCGTAAATTCGGTGAGCGCCTTCCACGTGCCATCTTGTTGCCACTGGGCTAACTGGTCTAGAGAGGTTTTGATTGTGTCGTGCCTTTCGATGACGGTATCTAACGCGTCCAGTGCCCCTGGCTCAGCCGCCCGTTGCGTTAACTGGCCTAAAGAGTTCAGCATATTGCCGATGCGCTCGGCCATGGCCGGCGTGGCACTATCTCTTAAGGCAGTCAGTAAGGCTGTCCATTCTCCGAGCGTTTCATTCGAAACCTGTATGGTTGCCATAGCTGGCCTCCTTATATTGCCACTGTGACGTTACAGAAGACCCGCGGGAGTTAACCAGTACATCCGGTTATAAGCGAGTTTGTACATGTGAATCATTTCTGTCGGCTCCGGCGGGTTAGGCGGATTGTTGTAATCAAAGGTAATGTATGTGGCGGATTTTAGACCGGTTTCAATGAAGCAGAAGACCTTACCATCATAGCGGATGGATCCCAGTCCTCCGCGAAGAAGATTAACTAGGTTGGCAGCTACAACGTCTGCTTCAAAGTGCGCGGTGGATCCCGCTTTACTAATGGGCAGATTGGTCGCATCTCCTAAAACAAAGATGTCGTCTGCGCCTTCCATGCGTAAGGTGTGGCGGTTAGTGGGAATCCACTTGCCGGCATCGCCGATTTCGGACCGTCCAATAACGTCTTGCCCGGTGTGCGGCGGAATCGCAACGAGAAGATCATAATCGAGGGTTTCGCCTTCGATGCTGGTAATCGTTTTGTTTTTAGGATCGACTTTTTCGGGGTTAAAAAACACATGGGATTCAATATGCCGTTCCTCAAATACTGGGGCTGCCCATTTCGCCACCGGTTCTAATGAGTGCAACCGGCCAATGGGATAGGTATAAACGACTTCGGTCTTGTCGCCGATGCCTTTGGCTTTGGCCCATTCTTGCACCATGAACGTGAACTCTAAGGGAGCCACGGGGCATTTGTGCGGCACGCCAACGGTTACAACAATGCGACCACCGTTGAAGTCGTGCAACGCTTGACGGAGTTTCAGTGCGCCTTCTTCCGTGTAAAAAATATGTCCGCCTTCGGGAAGTCCAGCAATTTGTTCTGGGGCAGGACGGCTACCTGTGGCAATGACTAGATAGTCATACGGGATCTTACTGCCATCAGCCATAATGACGGCTTTGCCATCGCGATCGATGCGATCGGCGGAGCCATGAACCAGTTTAACATGCCGATCCAAAATCTCGCGTTCGGGTTTCTTGGCTTCTGAGGGAACAACTTGGTCAAACGCCATATATAAAAACATGGGTTGATAGACGTGCTCTGCAGATTCGGAAATCACCGTAATTTCCACATCACCATGCTTCAATTCGGAACCCATTTGTCTGGCAACCTGGTTAGCCACGATCGTGCCACCAACGCCACCGCCTAAAATAACGACTTTCTGCATTGTTTTCTCCCCTTATTCCGAAGATTTGTAATAATTCGCCCAAAAACGGTTTGCGGGACAAGCGAGCTCTCTCACTTTATCGAATTGGAACAATGCGTTGGATCATGGACACTTAACGTAGTTTCTTGACTTGCACTTTATAAATGCCGCCATCTTCAATATTTTTCACGACTTCATGTCCGGCGCGCCCTACCCAGTCTGGAATATCCTTGGCGGAACCGGCATCTGAGGACCAAACTTCAAATATCGTTCCGACCGGTTCTTGGCGGATGCCCTTAATCAGTTCCATTAAGGGACCGGGACAGAAAGAACCGCGAGCATCAACAATCTTTACTTCATCAGCCATTATGTGCTCCCACCTTTTTTGTGCTGTGTTGATAATGTCTAAAAGGTATAAGTCGCTTCGCCTTCGACCTTAGCAAGAAATCCGGCGACACCAAGGGTTTCATCAAAAATATCGACGAGGTCGTCCAATTTCCAGTGATAGACATCCATTACTAGACCACAGGCATAAAGAATGACCTCACCGAAATCTTTAGCTTGTCGAAATAAATCAATGAAGGAATCTCCGCCGGTCTCAATAATAGTTCGAGCCACAGGGCCCTTAGTAATTTGAGAAGCGATTGCGGGATCCTTGTGAAAAGCGGGCAGTGCTTCCATGCTCACGAAGATTTTTACGGGTTTGCCGTAACTCGCGGCAACAGCTGTTAACATAGCGGCTGCTTGTAATTTGGCATAATCGCCAGACAGTAACATGATATTTATGGCTTGCGGATCAGCCATGCCTAATTCCTCCTTCCTGTATAGTCAATTCCTACAGGTTATATTGTATCATGCCATCTCCTCTAATTTAAACGATGAATATCGCGATTTTACCGGTTAATAATAACTTTGTCTAAATTTATTTTGTATGGATGATAACTTTACATGAATAGTCAAGTATTATTTAACGAGCATATAGCGAGTAGGGATCGGTGGACGAAATTAGTAAAATTGTGCACAAAATATATAAATGGGAAGAAAAAATCGTTCTCTGGAAGGATGCGTATTGCATAGGTTATGAAATGGTTCCATGAATAGATGACTCAAGATAACTATAAATATCCATCCGTAAGATCTTATATTCCTTAAACTATCCAAAAAGCCTTCACCTATTTTTTCGCTTTGCTCGGTATCTATATCATCATTATGATGAGCTCGTTTTCTTCTAATCTAAATGGTATGAGACGATCTATTTCCGCCGAGGTCGTTTAAAAAACGGTCTTTTATTCAGCCGCAATCACGAGAGATGGCGAGGGGTGACAGTCACCGGCGTCATATGCCAGTTTTGAATAACTCCCCTACGCCATCATGTGATAAGTCAGGACGGGACAAAATCCGGTTGTCGTTGACGTTGATCCCTTAACGGGTTAAGACATTGACCGTATTGGTATTATCGTTGGTGAAATAAACGAGCAGTTCCCCGTTATTGTCTAAGGCTACATACACGCCAAAGAGTGCGGATCCTGCTCCGGTGACAGGGTTGACTGGTGTTTTATCGAGTAGTCGTGCCGAAACGAGTTGCCCGGTGCGGGGATTGATTTCAATGGCTCGGTTATCGCCTTGGTTCACGGCGATTAGGTTTCCATTTTCGGGATTAAACCCGAGTCCTGCAGGCTTATTTAAGGGCGGCCCTTGATAAATTTTCAGTCCTGAACCGAGATCCGTTTGCGCTGTGCTCACGGGAGCCAATACGGAAATACTGTTGTCGGCGCCGTCGGCAATATACAGGGCATCGCCCATGGGAAGCCAAATCATGCCTTGAGGGCCAAATACGGTATTGATATTGGTCCCAACATGGGCAAAACCTGACCCAATTTGGAGGGTGACGGAATCCTCGTTGAAGTCAGGCGGGTGGAACTCGGTGAATCGGTCGATAGTACCGGACAGGACGTTGGTGGAAAAGAATGCAACCGGGAGCCCATAAAATTCGCCAAAGTTAAATTGCATGCCCCACGGACCATCAAAAAGATCACGATGAATATCTCCGCCTGAAAATAGGGTTCCATTGGGAGAAATGACCTGTACCAGGCCTTGACTGCCATCGGTGGCAAAGCCGTAGTCAGCAATCCACGTAGCGCCGAGATTGGAGGTCGAGATCGCAATGGGGGCCATGGCACCCGCAAAAAAACGTTCTGGACGGCCATTAACAATCCGTTCCAAGGTGCTTCCAAGCCCCATCACGCCGTTGGCGTTGTTGATATTGGATACCAAGAGGTCGCCGTGTTTCAGTATCGTGTTGGTATCATCAAAGGTATTGGGGGCCAATAACACGCCATAAGGATTTTGATCACCATTGACGGGATCAATGGTCGATGAAATGACCTGAATATGGGAGAGACTTCCGATTCGTCCCCGGGGAAAAGCGTCAGCGGAATACCAAAATACCGGATTAGAACGTCCTAGCGCGTAAAAGGTTTGAGGGCCGCAAATGCCATCGGCGGTAATGCCAAATGCCTCTTGGAAGTGTTTAACGGCATGACGGGTGACGGATCCAAAATAGCCATCGATGCGTCCAGAATAAAATCCAAGATTTTGCAAGATCACTTGCAGTCCGGCGGTGTCAAATCCGTTGATGCCTTCGTGTAATGTTCTGCCTCCGGTGATAGCCGTAATCCACAAGATATCAAACGTATCGGGTCCGACATTGCCATCAAACGCAATATCCCAGTGCCGATAGACAATATTGTCTCCTTGAAACGCCAGCACCGCTTTGGAGGTCGGCGTATCAAAATCGCCTGTCGCGGCTTGGTTGAGAATGGTAGCATAGCGAAGACAATTGAGGCGATTTTGAAGAACGATGACGTCGCCTCCTGTGATCGGGGCTGCAAGACTGCGCGAGCCAAAGGCGGGGCCGCCATACGCACGATTGTCTTGACCCATGACTCGGTAAGTTTGTGGTCCCACAATGCCGTCGACACAAATTCCAAAATAACTTTGTATATTCGCTGCTGCCTTTTGACTTTCGCGGTCAAAAACTCCTGTGATGGGAATTGGGGAACCCATGGGCCCATTGGGAGGGTTCATCAGCTCTAACAAGGTATTATAAAGGCGCTGAAACACTTTGACATCGGTTCCTGTCAAGAGGGGTCTTTTTAGCCGTAGTACACGAGAACCAAAGGGTACACGCGGCAACTGACCCGCAAAATTTCCCATAAGCTATTCCTCCTTCGGCTTTTTTAGCCTTCGGTGGAATAATATGGTGAATGAGGGAAAATGTGATAAAATCATCCAGAAATCATGAACGAGTTGTCATCTTGTCTTTATTCGCGAATTTTGTTAGAATATCCCGTGCATTTGGAGTGGTCCGGGAAGAAGGTGAGAGCATGAAGGATGGAATTCACCCGGCGTATCAGCGAACCACAGTGACTTGTGCTTGTGGGGCCGTTTATCATGTCGGATCAACGAAAACGAACTTACGTATTGAAATTTGTGGACAGTGCCACCCTCTATATACCGGGAAGCAGCGAATTGTCGACACCGGCGGACGTGTCGAGCGCTTCAAGAAGCGTTATGGTATGAAATAATCCCCGAACAGAGCCGGTGGCTCTGTTTTTTTGTGCGTGATAAGCAACCCAAGACATTGGGATAGATTTATAGAAAGAAGGTGGAAGGATGGATGATACGACGCGGGCGCGATTAGAGGCAGCCAAGGCGCATTATCATGAAGTCCAAGAAGTTTTGTCAGATCCTCAAGTCGCGTCGAATCCCGAGCTGTTACGGAAGTATGCTCAGGAATTAGCGGAATGGGAGGATGTCGTCAATCATTACGCGTCTTATTTATCGCTAAGCGAGGAGCTGGAAACTCTGAAGGAAATGGCGCGTGAAGAAACCGATGAACGGGGTTGGTTGGAACAGGAAATGGATAAGACCCGCCAACAATTGGATCGCGTCGAACAAGAGATTCAGCGCCTCTTAACACCTTCTGATCCCAACGATTCCAAAAATGTCATTATGGAAATCCGGGCCGGCGCGGGAGGCGAAGAAGCGGCGTTATTTGCCGCGGATTTATTTCGCCTTTATGTCCGGTATGCGGAGCGTCATGGATGGAAAACCGAATTATTGTCGGTCAATGAGACAGATATCGGTGGCTATAAAGAAATTATCTTTATGATTGAAGGAACTGGAGCCTATAGCCATCTTAAATTTGAACGCGGTGTGCACCGTGTTCAACGCGTTCCGGTCACCGAAGCCGGTGGACGCATTCATACCTCAACGGTGACGGTTGCTGTTTTGCCAGAAGTTGAGGAAGTCGAAGTGAACATTGATCCCGATGATTTGCGTATCGATACAATGCGTTCAAGTGGAGCGGGTGGACAGCATGTGAACAAGACCGAGTCGGCGGTGCGGATTACTCATATTCCCACCGGTATCGTTGTCTCTTGCCAAGACGAAAAATCGCAATTGAAAAACCGGGATAAGGCGATGAAGGTTTTGCGGGCCCGTCTGAAGAACCTCTATGATTCGACACAAGCTAAAGAAATCGCGGATGAGAGACGTCAGCAAGTAGGGACTGGCGATCGCTCTGAACGGATTCGCACCTATAATTTTCCTCAAGGTCGCGTGACCGATCACCGCGTAGGAATTACCTTGCACCAGCTTGAAGAGGTTTTAGATGGCGACATCGAAGAAATTATTTCAGCTTTACAAGCTCAAGAACAAGAAGAACGGTTACAGCACGAATCATGAAAGACGATTGGAAAGTCCTAGTAAGAGAAGCCGCTCGTGAACTGCAAAAGGCGGGGATTGACGAACCTTATGCCGAAGCGGAGCAACTATGGTATCAGGTTTCGGGAACCACTATGACCGAGTGGCTACTAGGGCGGGGACAAATTACTCAAAGTCTTTTGCAAAAATATCATGCCGCCGTGAGTCGTCGGGTAAAGCGCGTGCCCTTTCACTATATTACGGGAACACGGGAATTTATGGGGCTCACGTTTCACGTTGATCCCCGGGTCCTTATTCCCCGGCCGGAAACCGAACATCTTGTCGAACGGGTTTTGCGAGATGCCTCTCATGAATCCTTAACTATTGTTGATGTCGGCACCGGAAGTGGGGCAATTGCCGTAAGCTTAGCCCATTTTGGATCACCTTTATGGCAGATTATTGCCACAGACGTGAGCCAAGAGGCTTTGCATGTGGCCAAAGAAAACGCCAAGAAAATCCTCTCCCACGGGGAGATTCGTTTTGTCCACAGTGATTTATTATCCGCGTTAAAGGGCCCTATCGATATTGTGGTGGCAAATTTGCCTTACGTGGCAGACACCCAGGCTCAACATCTTATGCCGGAATTATCTTATGAGCCGGACTTAGCACTGTACGCCAGTGATCAAGGTCTTAGCATAATTCGCCGTCTCATTGAGCAATTGCCCGCAAAACTCGCGTCTTCAGGATGTGTATACTTAGAAATAGGTCAGGGACAGGCAGATGCCGTGGAAAAAATGTTCCAAGCGCAAGGACTTCGTGTTTTGCCCAGAACCCAGGATTTGGCGGGGATTGATAGGGTTGTCGCGGCTAAGAAATGGGAACCGGGCTTTGAGGCATGAGCCGTCACAGAGGGTAAATACCGTTAAATAAGGAGAATAGGAGGATATCCATGGCCCAAGAAATCACAGCGGAAGAATTGGCGCATCGCCTAAGGCATGTTGATCCCGATCATCCCATAATTGTTATTGATGTCCGTTTAGGGCAAATTGGTGCGATTCCCGGTGCTCAGCATGTTCCCGTTACGGATTTAGAAGATCAACCCTGGGACTGGGATCCGGACGCCGAACTGGTCGTATATTGCCAGCTGGGCAAAGGGGGCAGCGAATATGCTGCCGAGGTGCTCGAAGAACAAGGGTACCGTAAAGTTTACAAATTGGTCGGAGGCATGGAAGCCTGGGAGACGTATTTAAAGGAGCATCCGCAAGAGTCTTTCTAACGATGAAGAGCGCTCCCAGAATCCGCCCAGGGAAAAGGGGGCAAAAATGATGACGGAAGCGCAAATTTCTCTGGGGGCCCTCGCGCTATTATATGTGTTCTTGATTGGCGACTGGTTTCACCGGGCCTGGGCGGCTTTGGGGGTTGCGGTCCTTTTAGTCTTATTGCATGTCATTACTATTCGCGAAGCATTGTCCTCTATCGATATCAATACCATTAGTTTGCTTTTGGGCATGATGGTCTTGGTAGGCCTTTTAGGGCAAGCCGGATTATTTTTTCGCTTTGGGTTAAAGGCGCGCCAGATTGCCCAGGGGGAACCGCGGCGGCTTTTATGGGTCTTTTTTATTCTCACTGCGGTGATTTCGGCGTTTTTGGATAACGTGACAACGATTCTGTTATTGTCGCCGGCTTTGTTTCGCGCCGCCGAAGGGATGGATTTGGATCCGGTTCCCTTTTTGATGGCCATGGTGGCTGCGTCCAATTTGGGCGGACTCGGGACCCTCATTGGGGATCCGCCGAATATTCTCATTGGTACCGCAGCTAATTTATCGTTTAATGCCTTTATTGCCATGTTAGGCTTACCCGCCTTGATTTTACTGATTGGGGTCGCTGTCACTTTGCCTTGGCGTTTCAAATGGGAAAAAAACCCTCAGGGCGTGGTGGTGGATCCCTACCAAGTACCCGGCGAATTTCCTTTAGCACACCGGTTAATGCCGCTGTTGGGGGTTTTAGGGCTAGTCCTTATCGCCTTTGTACTTCAACGTTTACTCCATGTGAGTTCAGGCCAAATAGCCATCGGCGGCGCTACACTAGGTCTTATCGTATCGGGACCCAGGGTCGGTCGATTTTGGACCATGGTGGATTGGGGAACTCTCGGCTTTTTTGTGGGCATATTTGTGTTGGTAGGTGCCTTAGAACATGGTGGAGTCATTAGTCATATTGCACGGTTTTTAGCAAGTCAGCAATTAGGAAATGGGCTTGCCCTTATTATTTTATTGGGGAGTGCTATATTGTCGGCACTGGTGGATAACGTGCCCTTGGTCGCGGCCATGATTCCTTTAATTCGAAATTTATTGCACCTCTATCCTGGGTATGGCATGGAATTATGGGTGGCTTTAGCCATGGGAGCGGCGATTGGCGGCAATGCGACCATTATTGGAGCGTCTGCGAATGTTGTGGCCCAAGGGTTGGCACAGGAACGAGGCTACTCGTTAAATTTTCGAAGGTATTTGCCTTTTGGACTACAAGTCTTTGCCGTGACCTTAATTTTGGGAACGCTTTATATTGCCGTGGTGGCTTAGGTCAGAATTCGGACTAGAGGGTATTGGGCTTGCAAGAAAGGGGCAGATTATGCAGACCGTCATGTTAACGGCAGACCAATTGGATCAAGCGATTGCGGCTTTAAAGCAGGGCGAGGTGGTGGCTTTTCCCACCGAAACCGTTTATGGTCTTGGGGCTGATGCGACCAATGAACAAGCCTGCCAAAAAATATTTCAAGCGAAAGGGCGCCCGGCTGACAATCCTCTTATCGTTCATGTTTTAGATCAAGATGGATTAGAAGCGGTTACGGGCGGTCGTGTTCCGTCAACAGCCCGTATTCTCGTCGAAAAGTTTTGGCCAGGACCTTTAACCGTGGTGGTCGCATCCAATGATAAGATCCCCCTCTCGGTGCGAGGAGGAATGCCAACGGTGGCCGTGAGAGCCCCAAGTCATCCCATTGCCCGGAAATTGATTGAAGGGCTAGGCCGTCCCATTGCAGCACCGAGTGCGAACCGATCGGGACGCCCCAGCCCCACGCGAGCATTAGATGTTTTTCACGATTTACAGGGACGGGTTCCTTTTATTATCGATGGGGGAGAAAGTTTTGTTGGCTTGGAATCGACGATTGTCGATTGTTCATTGCCTGAACCGGTCTTATTGCGCCCGGGATTTATTGGGCTTGAGACGTTAGAATCGGTATTAGGGCAAAGAGTGTTATTGCCCGGGGCTCATACACCGCATAAGGCACCGGGCATGAAATACCGTCATTATGCGCCCCAAGCTCCGGTAATTTGGATTAATATGAGAGAGGATCGTCGTATTGAGGAGACATTATCACACCTCAAACAGGAATTTGACCCGGTCGCGCTCTTAGCTCCTCAAAAATGGCAAGACTACCCGGTGTCATTCTTCCGAGTTTTGGGAGAAGGGGTAGACGAGGTGGCTCATGAGTTATTTACTGGGTTTCGAGAACTTGATAACAAGAAACCTGGGGCGATTGTGGTGATATGGCCTGAAGATGATAGCGGGGTAGGACTTGCCATCGCCAATCGTCTCGGTAAAGCTGCCTCAAGGCAGGTGAAAGAGTAATGGCTGATATTCCCAGAATCCTGTTTGTTTGTACGGGGAATACGTGCCGAAGTCCGATGGCTGAAGCATTATGGAAAGCCTTATGTCATGATCAGTGTGTGGTCGACTCGGCCGGGCTCGCGGCATGGCCTGGGCAAGCGGCTCAGGAATATGCCATAGAAGCGGTGAAACCCTATGGAGGGGACTTACAACATCATAGGTCCCAAGATCTCCGCGACGTGAGGGGAGAGTTTGACTGGATTTTTACCATGACAGGCTCACAAGCTGAGCAGTTAAAACATATGCGACCCGAATGGGAAGACAAAATTTTTGTTTTGCCACAGTTTTTAGGGGAAGAGGAAGACATCGCTGATCCCATTGGCACGAACCAGGTGTCTTATGATTCGCTGGCATGGCGGCTCTATCGCTTACTATCAGAGTTAAAAACGCGCCTTGTCGATGAAACATCATCGGCAAAGCCAGAAGACAGGGAGGAATAAATACATGCGAATCGCCGTGGGTGCAGATCATGCGGGATGGCCTTTAAAAGAAACGCTTGTGAATTACTTGATCGATAAGGGATGGGATGTGGAAGATTTCGGGACGTTTGGTCCTGAATCTGTCGATTATCCCGATTATGCGAACAAGGTGGCTCTAGCTGTAGCCAATGGCGATGCCGAACGCGGGCTACTGATTTGCGGCAGTGGACAAGGCATGTGCATTGTGGCCAACAAAACGCAAGGGGTTCGGGCATCATTAGCGCATGATGTGGTATCGGCCCGCTTGGCTCGTCAGCATAACGATGCCAATGTTTTGACCATGGGAGCTCGGTTTGTCGCGCCCGAATTGGCTGAAGAGATTTTATCGGTTTGGCTCGATACGCCGTATGAAGGGGGACGTCATGCCAGGCGCCTAGAGAAAATCGAGCAAATTGAGCGGCGGAGTATTTAAGGAATTTTCTAACAAAAGGTTGTCGTGCAACACTCAGGCGGCAACCTTTTGTGAATTTGATATATTTAACAAAGAAACGAGGAATTCGTATGTTAGTCGTCGTCGATCACCCGCTGATTAAGGTACACATAACTGTTCTGAGAGATCATATGACGGGAACGGATGAGTTTCGTTCACGTCTCACGGCATTAACGCGATTATTGGCGTTTCCTGTGCTTCAAGATTTGGACATTGTACCAATGACAGTGACAACCCCGTTGGCGCAAACTACGGGATATAAGCTGGATAAAGTTCCCGTACTTGTCCCGGTTTTGCGTGCCGGTTTGGGGATGGTCGAAGGATTTCGTGATGTGGTTCCCAATACTGTGGTATCCCATTTGGGAATGTACCGGGATCATCACACGTTAAAGCCGATTCGGTATTACAGTAATTTCCCGACTTCGTATCATGATCATCCGGTGATCTTGCTCGATCCGATGCTGGCGACAGGAGGATCGGCGGTTGACGCGTTAGATTATTTAAAGCAAGAGGGTGCGCAAAATATTCGTGTGGTGAGTATTATCAGCGCTCCCGAAGGAATTAAGAAAGTCGACGAGTGCCATCCCGATGTCAATGTATTTACGGCTCAACTGGATGAAGGATTGAATGATCTTGGATATATCCTTCCTGGCCTGGGAGATGCGGGAGATCGTCAATTTGGTACGGTCCTCGATTAATGTCGACACTTGGAATTTGATGAAACCTAGCCCGCCGTGTCTATTGACGGGCTATTGTGCCTGGACTATACTTATCGATCGTGAGGGTATCACCTTCATACCCATATTGGTATCTGCCGTATACTTGCAGACTGCCATGATCTTCCCGAAATTGGCCCAATTTGGCGGTAGAGACACTGCAGTGGTTTTCGCGCATCAGTCTCTTCAGCCAAGGCACGTGGTGGGAGTCTGCCTGGCGGGATTTGATAATTATGCCGATTATGGGCAAACTTTCAACCATTGAATTGTCCAAGAAGAGGGTGACTGACGACGGGATCAGAGAAGAACGGCAAACGTCCATTAACTGCAGCCCGCGGTATCGGAGTCGCGATGGCGCTGTCGATTCAACTGGTCTTTTCCGTCATCATCGGAGTGCTTCTCGGGCAATGGCTTGATAGGGTGCTGCACACTGCGCCACTTTTTACAGTGCTGGGTGTCCTCTTAGGTATAGGAGCTGGTATGTATGGAGTTTACCACCTGGCTCGGGTTCTCCTAAAGTGAACGAATTTTCAGCGCTTTGGCGAAAATCGGCTGCAGCGTCTCTAAGCCTCGCTTTGGTATTCGTGCTCATTGGATTGCTAGTGGCTTCGGGAAGGATGGTGTTTTGGAGCATTGCGGCAGGGATTCTCCCCGGTGTTGTGGATGTCGTAGGTCTCGGTCTTCGGTTGCCACTGTGGGCCCGGCTAAATGGACGAGCTGCGGTGGCCAGCATAAATTTAAGACTGCTGTCCAGACTGGTCCTCCTAGGGGTGTTTTTCTATGTGCTGCAGCATTATACGAGATTAGACCTTAGGTGGGCATTAGCGGGAATCTTTGTGCCTTACGCGATTTATCTAATTGGAGCGATTGTTAGCTCGCGGCACAAGGGGGTGAATGGATGAATTTTTCATTGACAGCCTTTCAATGGCCGCCCTTTATCACGGGCCTTTTAGCCATGCTGGTCGTACTCGCTTTCGGCCTGCTTGCGGTGCGCAACGTTAGTACAGCGGTGCCATCAGGAGCGCAAAACCTCCTCGAAAGCGCATTAGAGACGTTTCAGGATTTGGTCGGGCAAATGGCACCAAAGGAATTGGCGCCGAACTTAACATTACTTTCGTTAACTTTGTTTCTTTTGCTGGTTGTGGCAAACGTGCTGGGATTATTGCCGCTCCCTGGTATTGGAACACGCTGGATACACTCTCCCACAGCGTTTTTAAGTATGCCAGCCGGCTTGGCTATTGTGATTTTTTTGCTCATTCAATGGTCAGGTATTAAATATAAAGGACTTGGCGGTTTTCTCGTTGGCTGGTTTTGGAAACCCATACCGGTTTTCGGCTTTATTGTCAATGCACTTGAGCAGCTTGTCATGCCTGTCAGCTTGGCATTCCGGTTATTTGGCAATATCTTGGCGGGAGAATTGGTGTTGCGTATGACCACGAATCTGCCGCATGATGCCGCCGGATGGCTTGTTGTGGTGCTTGTTGGGACCCTTTGGCTGGTCTTTAGTTTAGTGATTTCCTTGATTCAGGCGTTGATTTTTACGATTCTCACAGTGGCGTATATGAGTATTCAAGCCAGTAGTGAGCATTGATGTTCGAAGTAAACCGGATAATGGAACCAAAATCTTAGATTATCGTCAAATTTCTAAATCTTTTAAGGAGGAATTGAGCGTGAGTTCACACGATATTTTGTTATTCATTGGAGCGTTAGCGGCGGCAGGCGGTGCGATTGGTGCCGGTATTGGTAACGGTTTAGTTATGGGGCGCATGGTTGAAGGAGTCGGTCGTCAACCAGAAGCTTTGGGTCGGTTGTTAACGTGGGCCTTAGTGGGTGTGGCGTTAGTTGAAGCGTGGCCGGTTATCACCTTCGTGCTCTTCGTGTTCACCAAAATCGGCTAGAAAGACTCGGAACCACTCAATCCTCATTTGAGGGGATATGACAGGGAGAAGGGAGCGAAACCGTGTCTAGCACATCTCTAACCTTAGGCAACATGGTCGCCGGAGTTCTGCAATGGGTTATTTTGTTGATTCTCTTGCGCCTGTATGTCTACAAGCCGCTTTTGGCCGCGATGCAAAAACGTCGGGATACCATCGCCAAACAAATCAATGATGCCAATAGCTTGCGTGAAGAAGCGGAAAAACTTCATCAAGAACAAGAAGCCTTGTTGAAACAAGCGCGCGAAGATGCCAAGACTTTAATTGCTCAGGCGCGCCGCGAAGGCGAGGAAGAAGCCCGGAAAATCGTCGAACAGGCCCAGCGGGAAGCGCAATACCGTCAAAAGGCGGCACTTGAAGAAATTCAGCATGAGCGAGATGAAGCCCTAAAGGCTATTCGTGCCCAAGTTGCTGATCTCGTCTTGATGGCTACCAGTAAATTGTTGGAACGCAATCTCGATGACAAAGATCAAGAGCGTTATCTTGATCAAATTCTACAAGATGCGGGGCAATTACAATGACCGATCAACGTGCCGTCAAACCCTATGCCAAAGCGTTGTTTGAGCTCGCTAAGGACAACCAGTTAGTGGATACGATCCAAACCGACTTGGAGTTTGTGATTCAAACGATTGAAGGCTCAAAGGATTTGCAAGGGTTCTTGTATCATCCCCAAGTCTCTCATGAAGCCAAACGAGAAACACTGAAACGGATCTTTGGGGAGAGTGTCCACCCATTGGTTCTTCAATTTCTCCAACTGGTCATGGACAAGGGACGCGAGCATCTTTTGGCGGGAATTTGTGACGAATTTAACAAACTCGTAGAAACCGATCACGGCATTGTGGAAGCGCACGTAGAAAGCGCGGTCCCACTCACAGCGGAACAACAAGCCCAATTTGCAGAACGTCTTGGGCACACTATGGGTAAAAAGATTAAGATTATAGCCCATGTGAATCCGGCATTGATTGGCGGTGCGGTAATCCGCGTTGGTGACCGGGTGTTGGACGGCAGTGTTCTAAGGCGTATGGAGATCCTGGGAGAGCGCCTGCGAGGAAACGGAGGAGGGGTAGTCCTTGAGCATTAAGCCTGAGGAAATCAGCGCGATTTTAAAAGAAGAGATTCAAAAATATGATGTGGAAACAGAGTTGTCCGAATCCGGCGTCGTTCTCACCGTTGGTGACGGCATAGCCAGAATTTATGGTTTAGCCAATTGTATGGCTGGTGAGATGCTGGAATTCGATAATGGTGTCTTTGGGATGGCATTGAACCTCGAAGAAGACAATGTTGGTTGTGTGGTGCTTGGTAGTGATGTCGGCATCACTGAGGGCATGCGGGTCAAGCGCACGGGAAAAATGGTCGAAGTTCCCGCAGGGGAAGCGCTCATTGGGCGTGTCGTCAATGCCTTGGGGGAACCCATTGATGGCAAGGGACCCATTGAGACCAATATCCGTCGACCCGTTGAATATCCCGCCCCCGGTATTATCATGCGCGAGCCGGTGAACCGCCCGTTACAAACCGGAATTAAAGCCATCGACGCCATGATTCCGATTGGTCGGGGACAGCGTGAGTTAATTATCGGTGACCGGCAAACCGGAAAGACCGCTATTGCCATCGACACAATTTTGAATCAAAAAGGTCAAAATGTGATTTGTGTCTATGTTGGCATCGGGCAAAAAGAATCGACGATTGCTGGCTTAGTGCGGAATTTAGAAGAACGAGGCGCCATGGAATATACCATCGTGCTCTCGGCGTCCGCAGCTGAAGCCGCTCCACTTCAATATTTAGCTCCCTATGCGGGTTGTGCAATGGCTGAGGAATTTCGGGATAACGGCAAGGATGTCTTGATTGTTTATGACGACTTGTCCAAGCATGCTGTTGCTTACCGTGCGATGTCCTTGCTACTGAGGCGTCCACCCGGTCGGGAAGCCTATCCCGGAGATGTCTTTTATCTTCACTCCCGTCTTTTGGAGCGTGCGGCCAACCTCAACAAAGAATACGGCGGCGGCAGTTTGACCGCTCTCCCGATTATCGAAACCTTGGCTGGTGACATTTCCGCATACATTCCGACCAACGTGATTTCCATCACCGACGGACAGATCTTCCTTGAAAGCGATTTATTCTTCTCAGGTGTCCGGCCTGCGGTAAACGTGGGATCCTCGGTATCCCGGGTGGGATCTGCGGCTCAAATCAAGGCTATGAAACAAGTGGCTGGGACGATGCGTTTAGACCTTGCCCAGTACCGGGAATTAGCCGCGTTCGCCCAGTTCGGTTCTGATTTGGATAAAGCGACCCAAGCCCGTATCGCCCGTGGTAACCGAACGGTCGAAATTTTGAAGCAGCCCCAATATTCACCCATGCCTGTTGAGGAACAAGTCGTATCCATATTCGCGGTCACCCGGGGATTCCTCGACGATATTCCCGTTGAACAGGTTCGGACCTTTGAAGCGGGACTGCACCGGTTTTTGCACGAGAAACACGAAAACATTTACGAGGCGCTCCGCAAAGACAAAGCGTTTAGTGACGAAACCATCAAACTTTTGACGAACGCCATTGAGGAATATAAGAAAACGGCGGTGTTATAAATGGCTGGAGGCGGACTTAAAGAAGTTGACCGGCGCATTAAAAGCGTCAAGAACACGCAGCAAATAACGCGGGCCATGAAAATGGTGGCGGCTGCGAAATTGCGCAAGGCCGAGTTTCGGGCGAAACAAGCTCGGGCTTATGCCAATGAGATTCGCGCCATAACTCGGCGCGCCGTCAGCAAAGGTACAGGGCATCCGCTATTAGAGAAACGCGATGTGAACCGTGTGGGATTTGTGGTTATCACCTCGGCACGGGGCTTGGCAGGACCTTATAATGCCAACATCTTGCGGCATGCCAGTAACTACATGCGTGAAGTGGGCGGAAAAAATCCTGCCGTGTTTGCTGTGGGTCGCAAAGGCCGTGACTATTTTCTGCACCGGAATGTGCCGATATTACGGGAATTTCTCGGTGTCGGCGATGACCCTACGTTTCATCAGGCGCGGGCCATAGCCCGGGAAATCATGCAACACTATTTGGATCATGACGTCGATGAAGTCTTTTTGAGCTATACCAAGTTCATCAATCCTTTGACCCATCAGGCCGAGACAATTCGCCTGCTGCCTGTCGAAGAACCCCCAGAAGATGATCCAAGTTTGCAGCGAAGCTATGTGTTTGAACCGGATACACAAACCGTGTTTAATGATCTGCTCCCGCGCTATATTGAGGTTTTAATTTATAGTGCGTTATTGGAATCCAAAGCGAGTGAGCAAGGAGCCCGGATGACGGCCATGGATTCCGCAAGTAAGAACGCGGATGAACTCATTCGCAAGATGATATTAATGCGTAACCGTTTACGGCAAGCTGCTATTACGAAAGAAATTGCGGAACTCGTGAGCGGCGCCGAAGCTTTGGAATAGGAGGATCGAGCGTGGCGGAACATGATGGCAAAATCGTGGAGGTACTAGGCCCTGTCGTAGAGGTCGAATTTCCAAGCGGACACTTGCCGGCGATTTATAACGCTCTGCGCGTCGTCGGTAGACGGAATGCGGCGGGGGATGGTCCCGACAATGGATCATCAGATTTAATCTTAGAAGTGATGCACCAAATTGGCGACAACCGGGTCAGTTGTATTGCCATGGCCTCGACGGATGGCCTTGTCCGGGGGATGAAAGTCATTGATGAAGGGCATCCCATTAGTGTTCCCGTGGGCAATGTCACTTTGGGCCGGATGTTCAATGTCGTGGGCAATCCCATTGACGGCAAAGGTGCTGTCGATGCAGAACTGCACCTGCCTATTCATCGGCCAGCCCCTAGTTTTACTGAACAGGCTGTATCGACAGAGATTTTTGAAACCGGGATTAAAGTTATTGACTTGTTAGCTCCGTATCCTAAAGGTGGAAAAGTCGGGTTATTCGGCGGAGCGGGTGTGGGCAAAACCGTATTGATTATGGAGCTCATCCACAATATTGCAACCGAACACGGTGGATTTTCGGTTTTCGCTGGAGTCGGTGAACGAACCCGTGAAGGGAACGACCTGTTCTTAGAAATGTCTGAGTCCGGGGTTATCGACAAAACCGCACTGGTCTATGGACAAATGAATGAGCCCCCGGGTGTACGTATGCGGGTGGCGCTTTCGGGAGTGACCATGGCGGAATATTTCCGAGATCAAGAAGGCCGGGACGTTTTGTTCTTCATTGACAACATTTTCCGGTTTATCCAAGCAGGTTCCGAGGTGTCGGCCTTGCTCGGGCGTATGCCTTCAGCGGTGGGATATCAGCCGGTTTTGGCCACTGACATTGGGAACTTGCAAGAACGGATCACCTCCACGAAGAAAGGATCAATCACCTCAATTCAGGCGGTTTACGTGCCGGCAGACGACTACACGGACCCTGCCCCCGCCACAACGTTCGCGCACTTGGATGCGACCACGAACCTTGAACGCCGGATTTCTGAAAAAGGTATTTTCCCTGCTGTGGATCCCTTGGCTTCGACCTCACGGATTTTGGATCCGCAGGTGGTGGGCGATGAGCACTACCAAGTTGCTCGGGGTGTTCAAGCCGTGCTTCAACGGTACAAAGAACTTCAGGACATTATTGCCATCTTAGGGATGGACGAGTTAAGCGATGATGACAAATTGATTGTGGCCCGTGCCCGGAAGATTGAACGCTTCTTGTCACAGCCCATGTTCGTCGCCGAGCAGTTTACCGGCACACCGGGCAAGTACGTGCCGATTCGTGAGAGTGTCCGCGGTTTCAAGGAAATCCTTGAGGGGCGCCATGACGACCTGCCGGAAATGGCGTTTTACATGGTGGGCTCCATTGACGAGGCTGTCGAGAAAGCAAAGACCCTTTAGGGTTGGGGGGATAGTATGGCGACCACCTATCAGTTGAAGATTGTGACCCCGGAACGGACGCTCTTCGAAGGCCCGGTAACCTATATCATTGTCCGTTCCACGGAAGGGGAAATCGGGATCTTGGCGCATCACATGCAGCTCATTACGCCCTTGGTTCCCCATATCATTACGGTATATCCGGAAAACGGAAAAACCGAGCAATTTACGATTGGTGGCGGGTTCCTCGAAGTGGGGGATACCACCACTGTGGTCTTGGCAGATTCAGCCGAGCGCGCTTCGGAAATTGATGTGGCCCGTGCACAAAAGGCGCGGGAGCGCGCCCTGGAGACTATTGGCAAAGCTGAACCCAATATCGACCTGATTCGGGCAAAACGCGCCTTGGCCCGTGCGGAAAATCGGCTCAAGTTAGCGGGTCATCCAACAGCCTTGACGCACTAGGTCTCCTGCAGTCTTTATCGTATTCGCGTATATTTCATCTTCTTAAAACAAGTAAAACAAGCTCTTGTCTTTACCCGACAAGGGCTTGTTTTTTGTTTGATGTATGAAAAAAAGAGTTTGGTGGAACAATCTGGTAGAGATTCTTTGCCAGGAGGGTCCAAAGTGAGAAACGGGATACGAAATGCCTTATGGATTGCAGGGATTGGATTTGTGTTGTGGATGGGGGCCAGTGTGCGAGCGGCCGCCTTATCACCGGTCATGACCGCTTTTCAAGCCACCAAAGCCCATCCCCAAGGATTTAGCATTAACGGTTGGGTTGAATTGCCAAAATCGCAGAGTCAGCAAAACCTTGTCGATATTGTCCGTCGCTTATCCGAACAAACGCATATACGGGGTGCCGTGCAGCTGGAACAAGGCACCGGATATCAAAAGGCGTCGATAAAGCAGCACATAGCCGGCTTTTCCAGTGAACTCATCGCCGAACGCTTGGCTTCCGGAGCGACCTATGTGGTGGTTGACCGGGTCGGCAGTCAAGGTTTTGAAGGACTCAATGAAAGCCTCGCCTTGGTCCGCCATGTGTTATCGAGTTACGGCCCCTTACACCTGGCGTTTACGCTCCAAGGCACCTTACCAGAGAACTTGTCCGAGGCTCAAGAGAATCAGGTGATTAACCAAGCGTTTCAGGCGATTGGGGCCAAGAAAGTGAATGGCATCGAGACGCCGCAGTATGTTTCCGTGGCAGGGGACAGCGGGTTCATTGCTCAGCATGACAATTTACAGGGTCACCCAGTTAATATTCAAGTGGCCTTGAATTATAACACGTATTTGCATGCGGAACAGGTTGATGTGGGGACCCCGCTGGTGACAGTCACCTATTAACCGGGTTTGAATTGGGAGTTCCTGGGCACACTGGAAGTAAGAGGATATGAATCCTCGGTTGCAGAGTGCATAAAGAGTGGAGGAACAAACGAATGGCGAATCGTCGTCTCACCCTGGTCGGTATTATTGGCGGCGTTGCAGTGTTGGGTGGCGGCCTTTTAACATTGGCTTTAACACACCGGTCTGCCCATCCTGTTACCGTGCCAGTTGCGCACTCACCCTCTTCTACGGCCAAAGATCACGGGGCCCAGCTTAAATCGCAAGCTAGTAGCACGGCAGCGCCTTTAATGATGCCGGTCAATGGTTCCATATCGAATCCTTTTGGGTGGCAATATTCGGGCGCGTTAAATGAATGGTATTACAATCCCGGTATCACGATTTCGGCCAAGGCGGGAACGCCGGTCCATGCCGCCTGGGGTGGTGTGGTCACCCAGGTCGAAAATGTGAACCATCAAGGATTGTCGGTCACTATCAAAGATGGCGATCAATATGAGACGGTCTACGGTCATCTAGGTAGTGCAAGCGTCAAAGCGGGCGAGATGGTTAAACAAGGTCAGGTCATTGGCACGGTTGGAGGCAGTAGTATTTACAGCCATCAACCGGGATCCCATTTAGATTTTGATGTCTATCATGGCTCAATGGCCATCAATCCCGAAGGATATCTCCATCCTTCGTCCTGAGCAACCCATGAAATGCCAGAGCAGGAATCTTTGCTCTGGCATTTATTTTTTTTGCGGCCATATACTCTACCAAGTTCGGGGGGAGAAAGGGGCCGGAAATGTGAAGGATCATATCTGGCAACGTGTTGTGGACATCGGAAACTACATTTTAAACAACGGGGCAACCGTGCGAGATACAGCCAGAGTATTTGGGGTCTCGAAAAGTACTGTCCACAAAGACGTCACCGAACGATTGCCAAAAGTAAACCAAAAATTAGCCAATGAAGTCAAAAAAGTCTTAGAATTCAACAAGGCAGAGCGTCATCTTCGTGGTGGGGAAGCGACCCGCCAAAAATTCCTCACGAATCGTCCGGGATAATCCAAATGCCCAGGACCGAGAGCCGGGGGACACTCTCCCCCGGCGAGAACTGGTCATTTTACCCGCTAACCCGAGACCTTAGGCATGCTGAATTCTTTCCATGAATGAGAGTGGGATAGGCTTTTGAAATAGCGCGCATGCTACGAAAAGGGCAAGCCTTTTGGTATTTTTCTAGTTGACACAAAGAAAGTCTGACTATATACTCGGAAAGACAATTAATCATTATGCTCTTATCGAGAGCGGCGGAGGGACAGGCCCGATGAAGCCCGGCAACCGGCAATTTATTGCCACGGTGCCAATCCCGACCCCTTTTTTGGGGACGGATGAGAGATGCAGCCGAACCTCTTCTCTCTGAAGGGGATTTTTTGTGTATAAGGGCATGAAGAAGGAGGCACGTAATTGGGGCGCAATTTTCTTTTTACGTCGGAATCGGTCACAGAAGGGCATCCCGATAAAATTGCTGATCAGATTTCCGATGCCATTTTAGATAACATTCTCGCGGAAGACCCGGTAGCTCGTGTCGCCGCGGAAACGGTCGTGACCACGGGGATGGCACTGGTTGTCGGGGAGATTTCCACAACGACTTACGTCGATATTCCTCGGACGGTGCGGGAAACGATCCGGGCTATTGGCTATACGCGCGCGAAAATGGGCTTCGACGCGGACACGGTTTCGGTGTTGACCTCGATTGATGAACAATCTCCCGATATTGCCATGGGTGTCAACCAGGCTTTGGAAATCCGCGAAGGCTCAGATGATGCGCGTGCATTAATTGGGGCAGGGGACCAAGGCATGGTCTTTGGCTTTGCCTGTAATGAAACCCCAGAACTAATGCCACTACCGATTTCTCTTGCCCACCGTTTATCTTACCGTTTGGCCGAAGTGAGAAAATCTGAACGGGTACCATTTTTATGGCCGGATGGCAAAACCCAGGTGACAGTACGTTACGAAAACGACAAACCCGTTGGCATCGATACCATTCTCATTTCCACTCAGCATCAAAGTTCGGTGAGCTTACAAACGGTTACCGAAGCCGTCATCGAAGAAGTGGTCAAACCCGTGGTCGCTCCTCATTGGGATTTATCGCAAACGCGGATTTTAATCAATCCAACCGGCCGATTTGTGATTGGTGGACCCCACGGTGACTCGGGACTGACTGGCAGAAAAATTATTGTGGATACCTATGGAGGTTATGCCCGCCACGGGGGCGGTGCCTTCTCCGGTAAAGATCCGACCAAAGTGGACCGTTCCGCCTCCTATGCGGCCCGCTGGGTTGCCAAAAATTTGGTGGCTGCCCAGTTAGCTGATAAAGCGGAAATTCAAATTGCGTACGCAATTGGGGTGGCTCAGCCCATTTCCATCATGGTCGATACTTTTGGCACGGGCCGTCTACCCGATGATATCTTAGCAGATATTGTCCGCCAAGTATTTGACTTGCGCCCCTTAGGCATTATTGAGGACCTGGATTTACGGCGTCCTATCTATTTGCAAACGGCAGCATACGGCCATTTTGGTCGCACAGACGTTTCATTGCCGTGGGAACAAGTTAACCGAGTGGACGCATTGTTGGCTAAAGCTCAGGTTAACCCAAGACGTTAAGCATGGGCATTATTTCCACAGGCTGCTCGTATAATGGGACAGAATGTGGAAAGGAGAATGTCCTGTGACCTGGTGGGGAGCTCTTGGTTTAGCACTATCGCTTTACGGAGCGGTTGTCGCATTGGAATGGCTGTATTCGCGAATTTTGCCATGGCCTGGACTTGTGCCAGCTGCCATTACAGTCGTGTTGTACGTGCGCGATCAAGAGAGTGTTTTAGAACGAGCGGTGTCCGATTTGAGTGAAATCTGGCAAGATGCCGCTTGGCAACGTCGGGACATGGAAATCCTTATCGTGGATGGGGGATCGAGCGATCAAACCTTGGCGATTGCCAAGCGGCTTGAACGCCGATTCCCCTTTATTACTGTGGCGCCTTCCCACCTCGACAAAGGGCAAGTCTTAGATATTTGCCAGCATGATGTGATTTTGTGGGTGGATTTAACCCAAATGAACCCCTATGTTCCCCTTGCGACCTTAAAATCACTCTTACTGCAAAGTGAACCTGTGATGATTCGCTCCATTGGCTAAGGGTCCTTGTCTTTGGCTGGGACTTTATCATTGCTTGGAGGTGATTGCAGGATTCTCGTGATATTTCACGAATATATAGCCAAATAATTTTTGCCATAATAGCATTATCCGTTCGAAATAGGAAAGGAACCATGCATGCTGCGACGGATTTCGCCTATTCAACTTTATTTATGGCTTTTAACTGTCGCCGGTCCGGCTTTAATTATTGTTCATGGACTCAGGTGGGCGTCTCATATCTGGGGTGTGGTAATCGTGGGTGCGATTATGGTGGCCGCATCCACACTCTGGCCGATTAAACTGGGACAAGGCTCCATCACGTTGGTGAACGCTGGCTATTTCTCGGTATTTCTTATTGGAGGCACCATTCCAGCAGTTGTGGCGGGATCACTCGGACAGATGCTCGGCTGGGTCAAAGGATTCAAGGGTATTCGTTCGCTCGCAAGCTGGAGTATTTTTTCTGTCAGTGTGCTGGCGGGAGCTTATGTCTTTCACCATTTTTCTCCCTTGTGGGTACAAGCCAGCATGTTTTCTCTCACGTTTTTATTCATTAATAATATGCTGGTATTGATTTACTATTTGATTCAAGATAATAGTGTTAAGACGTGGCAATTATTCGCGGAAGGTTTATTCTTTGATGTCTTGAGCTGGGTGATTTCGGCCCCGCTCATTTTAATTTTTGTGCTGTTGCAAAAAGCTTATCATACCCCGGGAGCGATTTTGGCATTTTTTCCATTTTTATTGATTACGCTGCTTTTAGGTCTTGGATACAATCTTTACCGGAGCCATAAAAATACCTTGACTGCGGTGCGGGTGGCCGCGGAAATCGCAGCGGCCAGTTCGCCTGAAGATGTCTACCGCAGCATGGAGAAGGGGATCCGGGAAACGTTTCCGAGTAGCGTGCTGGTCATGTACCGGAAGATCCCTCATCGATTGGCTGTGCGCCGGGTTCACGTGTATTATCCATTTGAGGAACCGCCGCCATACAAAGAAGAAGTTTTAGCTTCAGAAGGCATTACAGGCTGGACCATTGAATCCCGGTCCAGTGAACTCATCGACGACAGTGAAAAAGTCATTGGGCGATTTGTGAATCCCCGTATTCCTAGGATTATGCGTTCGGTGTTGTTGCTGCCTATGGTGACAGACCGGCTGTTAATTGGGCTCATGGTTGTGGCGCATCCAGAACCGCATCAATACGGTCCTCCTGATTTGCGCTTGGGTCAAATCTTGGCGACGCAAGCGGCTGTTAGCCTACGCAAAATCGACCTCCTGGTTGAAACACGGCATTTATCGGCCAAAGATCCTTTGTTGGCCGGCCTGTATAATTTTCGTTATTTCCAAGAGGCTTTAGACCGGGAAATGCGGGTGGCTGAAGAAGAAGGCACGGACTTTGCGGTGATTTTTTTTGATGTAGATCACCTCAAATTTGTTAATGATACTTATGGGCACCTTATGGGGGATCGGTTGTTGCAATTAGTGGTTGATACCGTGCGCTTGGAAATTCGTGAACACGATGTTTTGGCGCGTTACGGGGGCGACGAATTTATCTTGTTGTTACGCCGTGCGAGCCAAAAGGCAGCCGAGATGGCCATGGAACGAATACAAGGCAAAGTTTCACAATGCCAGCTTGACACCATTCCCATGACGCTTGGCATTTCTGTCGGTTACGCCCATTATCCCTCAGACGGAGTGGCTATAGAGCAATTGCTGTTTGTGGCCGATCAGCGTATGTACCAAAATAAGGTACAAAGGCGAATTGAACGCGGCGCCCTTAAGGGAACGGACGTGGTTAACGGTCCAAATATCCCCAGCGAAAACGGTTGATAACTCTTTTATCAACAGACTTATCCCCATAATCCACAAGGTATAATCCCCAGCCTTGGGGAAAACGGTGACGAATGGTGGAGGACGATATTGTTTGACTTTTTTGGTAGGGGATGCTATATTGAACGCGGTTGTCCTGGACTTTAGGACAGCTTTAAGAAAGGGGACATATTTTAGCATGACCGGACGTGTCAAATGGTTTAGTGCAGAAAAAGGGTACGGATTCTTAGAGCGTGAAGACGGCGGTGACGTGTTTGTGCATTACACGGCCATTAATGGCGAAGGTTTCCGTACGCTCAACGAAGGCGAGCGTGTCGAATTTGATGTAGTGGAGGGTGACCGCGGCCCGCAGGCTGCGAACGTCGTTCGCCTCTAAGAATCGACTCGACAAGAGAATGAGCTGGGTTATCCCAGCTTTTTCTTTGTAATGATTTCCTTCCATTTTTTGATTTTTGATTGGCCTTAGTGCAGTAATGTGATATTGACGATAAAGAATTCTTCTTGTTTCGTGTGAGTTACGTCTCATAGCGGATTTTTCCCCTCCGGCATCTTGGCAAATGCAACGCAAGCTTTCCGGTGCATATCCATCGTTCCAATCGAAACTGTGAGTTTGGTTAGATGCACAATTTATGGTATCCGGAATCTTCTGTGATCTTTTTTGCTGTTTTTTCCAACATGCTATAATACACATACCAGTCTAATCCAAGATTGGCACAAAGCCGTAAAGGGGCGTTACGCGATGGATGTTATCGTTCGCGGGAAAAACGTGGAGATTACGGATGCCTTAAAAGATTATGTAACGAAGAAAATGAACAAGATGGCCAAGTTCATCGACCATCAAGATGTGACAGCGCATGTCGTCTTGAGTGTTGAAAAGGGACGGAAAATTGTTGAGGTGACCATTCCTCTCGAAGGCTTTTTATTACGAGCTGAAGAATCCAATTCGGATATGTATGCGTCGATCGATTTGGTGGTTGATAAACTCGAGCGTCAATATCGCAAATATAAGACCCGGGAACGCCGGAAACTCATTCAGGAAGCGAATCTGCAAAAGGCTTCAGAGCCTTTAGATTTGCCGAATGTCGTGAGACGGAAAACGTTCCCTGTAAAACCGATGACATTGGATGAAGCGCTTTTACAAATGGATCTTTTAGGTCACGATTTCTTCGCTTTTACCAACGCCGAAACGGACAGTATTAATGTGTTATACCGTCGTCATGACGGAGATTACGGGTTGTTAGAACCGCTATAAGTTTCGAACTGACCTAATGAGGAGCTTGCTCGATAAGCTCCTCAATTTTTTTTGGAAATTCGAGACAAAATACCCGTTAAAAAGAAGGAAATTGCCGGTTGGTGTCGTATTCTAAGGGTGTAGCCCAAGGAGGAGTTATGGCAGAACAATTTCAAACCTATGAACAGGTCATACTCCGGATTCCCTATATCAAGAGTGCCAGTGTCTATCAAGACACCGACCATGTTACCCGGATTCATATTTTAAGCGATGGCACTAAGCCACCGCGCCAAATAATTCGAGAAGTCGTTTCACTTTTACGTAGCTATGGGTTAGATGATGTTTCACAAGATGCGGTTACGGTTGTGCAAATTCAATCGGAAGACGAATTACAACATGGGGGATCGCGTCTTCAAATCGCAGGCTTTTCAATCGGCCACACCACATTAGGGATTGAAGCCCATTGCCGATTAAGCCGGGGCGAACGCATTTTTGAAGGGCGGGGACAAGGCGCGACGATTCCCATGGCGATCGCGATAGCCACAGTAGAAGCGGTTAATCAAGCCTTAGCGCAATTGGAACAACTTGTTTTTAACGGAATTGAAATGACGCGGGTGGGAGGAATTGATGTCGTGGTGGTAACCATAGCGGACCCGGGCGAAGAAATCTTAGCCGGCTGCGGAGTGCTCCGTGACACGATCGAAGATACCGTAATCAGGGCAACTCTTGATGCCGTCAATAGGCGAATACTCCTGTACTCAGGGCAAAAAGTTTAGAAAGTTTCGACCAACACAGACCAAGCGAAAACACACACATGTTTACCTTGAGCGACGGTACATGGAGGCAAATACGATAGGAGTAAATGCCAAAAATGAAGGGTCTGGTCCGTAACTTAGTATCCAGTTTAGTGGATGTGATTGTAGTAGGTTCGGGTTATTATTTGGACTAGTCAGTTGGTCGATTAATCTTTATTCGTAAAAGGCGGTGGCGGTTATGGCATATCCGATAAAAATGAGATATTTTATGGGCTCTGTTGTATTGTTTGCTATCATTCTCCTGTGAAAAATAGATTCCGGTGAGCACCGCCGGTAGTGTTAGCCCGCCTGCGAGGTCGGCTCCACCCGCACCCGATAACCCAAGGCTTCGAGCCGGCGAATTTCCCGGCGGACCAGGGCCTGCCGATCCCGCTGATCAAAATAGGTAGCGCCCAAATCTTCGTAGACAGCCCCCGGGGTCCGCAAGATCGCATACACCGCGATCAAGATGTGGCGTCCCGTCGCCACAGCCGCGCGTTGCTTCCCGCGGCGGCCGGCGAGGCGGTGATACACCGCCCCCAGATAGGTCCGGGTCTTGCCGGCGGCGTGGCCACTTTGGGTCAAGGCGGCCCGCAGCGCTTTACTGCCCTTGCGGGTGCGCGTCGGTCGGGCTTTCCCCGCACTCTCGTGCTGTCCGGGGCTGAAGCCGGCCCAGGAGACCAGATGCCCGGCGGACGGGAACCGTTGCAAATCGGTCCCAATCTCGGCGATAATGATCTCGGCGGTACGACGCTCGACCCCAGGGATGGTTTGCAAGCGGGCGAGGGCGTCGTCAAAATTTTCGAGGCGCGTGGCGATTTCCTCCGACAGCGCCGCAATCTGGCGATCCAAAAAGGCCACATGCTGGAGCTGTACGCGGAGCATCAAGCGCTGATGGGCCGTCACCAAGCCGGTCAAGGCCTGGATCAGGGTGTCCCGGGAGGCGCGGATCCGGGGATCGGCCAAATCGGCCAGAGCCGTCGGGTCGGTCTCGCCGTCCGCCAAGGCGGCGAGAATCCGCTGGCCGGTAACGCCCAACACATCGCTGATGACGCTCCCGAGTTTGACATTAGCCCCTTCCAACACCTTTTGGATCCGGTTGGCTTCCGTGGCGCGGGCTTGCTGTAGGCTCGTCCGATAGCGCACGATCTCCCGCAGCTCCCGCTGCGGACGCGGCGGAATATAGCTGGCCTTCAACGCGCCAATCCGGAGCAACCCGGCAATCCACTGCGAGTCCTGCACGTCGGTCTTCCGCCCCGGCATGCCCTTAATGTGCTGGGGATTGACGACCATTACGGCCTCAAAGGGATACGCCTCCAACAAGTTGACCACGGGCTTCCAATACACTCCGGTCGCTTCCATCGCCACGTGCGTGACCCCACAGGATTGGAGCCAATCCGCTAACGCCAAGAGATCGGGGGTGAGGGTGCCAAACGACCGCGTCTCGTTCACCGTCGGCGTCAACACCGTGGCGACAATGACCTTCTTGTGGACGTCCAACCCGGCGCCATGAGTGACCACAACCTCTAAGTCCATGCGACTCACCTCAACGCGTGTAGAATAATCAGGCCTCCGGCAGCCTCGGAGCGCTGACGAATTCTCCTGTGCGTGCTACCCGTCGGCGCAAGCCGACGGAGCGCAACAATCGGGGGTGCTCAACGAGGCCGGACTCCGTCTCCTTCGCGAGCTCGCAGCATCAGAGAGAAACCGATCTCGGCCGAAGGCTGTCTTCAGCATAGCGCAACTCACTCCCTTTTTTCATATCCGTGGGTGCCCCGAATTCGGGGCATGGGTGTCTCTTTGTAAAAAACCTAACTTTTATTTTTCATCTTAATCCGACCGACGCACTATTTTTTCTAGCCATTGTTGTGGCATCTCTAGTAGACATTCGGCTATTAAAGGGTAATGGTGGCATTTCGGTACAGTTGCCCATAATATTTTCAACGTCGATTATATTGGGGCCGAGTGCAGGGCTATGGCTGGGCGGATTTGGTAGTATAGTAGGTCGTGAATATTTAGGCAAGGTCAAATGGCCGTCATTTGTATTTAATCGTGCTCAATTTGGAATTGCTGGTTGGGCATCGGGTGAAGTCTTTCAATTGTTGTCAGGATCTGCTAACCATTTAGCTTTTACCGAAATCAGTTTTCCTTTAACAGTTGCTGCGATTACTGCTTTTGTACTTAATTGGGGATTTGTTATGATCGCCATCGCATTACGCACAAAGAGACCTATATTTGAAACATTTCGGGTTTACTTCAAGTGGTCAACGCCTACATTCTTGCTCATGATTCCTATTGCTTATTCGATGGCAATTGTATACAAAGAGCTTGGACCATATGGTGAACTGATTTTTGCGGTACCACTTGCATTTGTTCGATATGCTTTGGCTTTGCTTCGGGGAGTTCACACTACCTATCACCGCAGTATTGACATCTTGTTGACCGCTATTAATTACCGGGATGCGTACACCTATGGACACTCGATTCGGGTAGGACATTATGCCGCAAAATTAGCTGAACAGTTCGGGATGCCGCAAGATCGGATTGACTTGGTTCGGGAGGCAGGTCTGTTACATGATGTTGGGAAGCTAAAGACCCCAGATAGTATTCTACGCAAGGCCGGTCGATTGAATCGAGAAGAAGTCTTAATGATGAAAGACCATCCGGTTATTGGTAGTGAGCTTTTAGAACAAGTGCAATTAGCTGGTTGCTCACGACATTTTGTTCGTCAGCATCACGAAAGATGGGATGGACGAGGGTATCCTGACAATCTTGAGGGGAACGAAATCGCGCTAGAAACTCGCATTATATCGGTTGTGGATGCCTATGATGCCATGACTACGGACAGGCCTTATCGCCGAGCGATGCCCCATGCCATGGCGATGGCGGAAATTCAAAATGGAGCAGGTACCCAATTCGATCCTGAAGTCGTGGCAAAATTTGTGGAAATGTGTGGAGACAGGAATTTAGCGGTCGAAGAAGCCATTGCACAAGGTTGGAATCACGTAGGAATTGAGCACCGGGGAGATACGGGTCACGGCCACTCGGGTTGATGACCCCCTCGCTTCATGATAAAATTCATAATTAGGTATCGACGTGGGAACCTTTACCGGTTCCTTTTACGTTGAATGGAGGCAATTATTCGATGTTAAAGATGTTGTCCAACCTCGTCAATCGCTTTAGTGAACGGGAAGTTCGGCGGTATCGAGGCGTGGTCGCAAAAATTAATGCATTGGAACCGCAAGTACAAGCGTTATCCGATGAACAGTTGCGTCATAAGACGCAAGAATTTAAAGACCGGGTGGCCAACGGTGAAAGTCTAGATCAATTGCTTCCCGAAGCCTTTGCCGTGGTGCGAGAAGGCTCTAGACGTGTCCTTAATATGCGGCATTTCGATGTCCAGCTGATTGGAGGTATGGTACTTCATGACGGGCGGATTGCAGAAATGCGTACCGGTGAAGGTAAGACTTTGGTTGCCACTCTGGCAGCGTATCTGAATGCCCTGGCAGGAAAAGGGGTCCACGTGGTCACCGTCAATGACTATCTGGCTCGACGTGATGCACAGTGGATGGGCCAACTGTATGAATTTCTGGGATTGAGTGTTGGGCTTATCCAACATGACATGGAGTCAGATGAAAGGCGGCAAGCCTATGCTGCCGATATCACCTATGGAACCAACAACGAATTTGGGTTTGATTACTTACGTGACAACATGGTGATGACCACCGAGGAGATGGTACAGCGGGAACTGCACTATGCCATCGTCGACGAGGTCGATAGTATTTTGATTGACGAGGCGAGAACGCCACTCATTATTTCTGGTCAGGCGGATAAGTCGCCAGATTTGTATTACCAGTTTGCCCGGATTGCAGCCAACTTGCGGGAAGACATCGATTACACCATTGACGAAAAATTAAAGACGGTAGCGCCGACGGAAGCCGGAGTGGCGAAGGTGGAGCGAATGCTCGGCGTGAGTAACCTCTATGATGATGTCAACATCGACTTGTCTCACTACTTAAACCAGGCCTTGCGAGCCAAAGCGCTCATGAAGCGCGATCGGGATTACGTGGTGAAAGACGGGGAAGTCATTATTGTTGACGAATTTACCGGACGCCTTATGTTTGGCCGCCGGTATTCTGATGGTCTTCACCAGGCGATTGAGGCCAAAGAAGGCGTCAAGATCCAGGATGAAACCCAAACCTTAGCCACGATTACCTTTCAAAATTATTTCCGCATGTATCATAAATTGTCGGGAATGACGGGGACGGCCATAACCGAAGAAGAGGAATTTCGCAAGATTTATGGTCTTGACGTCATTGTCGTACCGACCCACAAACCGATGATTCGTAAGGATTATCCTGACGTGGTCTATAAGACAGAAGCGGCGAAATTCCGTGCCGTAGTGCGGGAAATTGAAGAATTATACAAGCAGCGTCGTCCTGTCTTAGTGGGGACTGTATCCATTGAGAAGTCCGAGCGGCTTAGTGCCATGCTCAAAGAAAAAGGGATTCCGCACACGGTGCTTAATGCCAAGTACCATGAGCAAGAAGCGGAAATTATTGCTAAAGCCGGGCAAGCTGGCGCTGTGACGATTGCGACCAACATGGCTGGTCGAGGGACAGACATTGTGCTCGGTGAAGGTGTTGCCGAAATGGGTGGACTTCATATTATTGGGACGGAGCGCCATGAAAGCCGCCGTATTGACAATCAGCTTCGCGGACGTGCTGGCCGGCAAGGAGATCCTGGATCGTCACGGTTCTACTTGTCCCTAGAAGACGATTTTCTCCGTTTGTTTGCTGCGCAAACCTTATCCAATCTCATGGACCGTCTAGGCGTCGAAGAAGATGAGCCCATTGAAAGTCCTATGTTGTCGCGGGCTATTGAGTCGGCTCAAAAGAAAGTGGAAGCCAGGAACTTTGATGCCAGAAAACAGGTGCTACAATATGATGATGTGATGAACTTGCAGCGGGAAGTGATCTATAAGCAGCGCCGGGATATCTTAACCAAGGAAAACCTTAAAGAAGATATTTTGCATATGCTATCGGATCTTATTGATGATGCGCTCACATTGCATTGTCCGGCCAATTTGCATCCTGAAGAATGGGAAATGCAGCCTCTGGTGGACAGCTTGGAAGAAATCTTTTTGCCACAAGGAACCCTTAAGGCAGAAGATTTGGAGGGCATGGGTCGAGAAGAGCTCCATGATACGATTTTAGAAGCGGGGACTCGTGTTTACGAACAGAAAGAAGAAGAATTTGGATTCGAAGCGATGCGTGAGTTAGAGCGAATGGTCTTGTTACGCGTGGTGGATTCCAAATGGATGGAACATCTTGACGCCATGGACAATCTCCGCGAAGGTGTAGGACTTCGTGCTTACGGTCAGCAAGATCCGCTGGTCGAGTACAAAAAAGAAGCCTATGACATGTATCAAAACATGTTAGGAGCTATCCGGGAAGAAGTCGTTCGGATGATGTTCCATCTTCAGCTGGCTCCCCAGCAGCCTATGCCCGTGATGGAACCTGTGGCGACGATTGCCGAAGAAAATCCACCGGCACATCGGCCTTTTCAGGTAATTCAGGGCGGACAGGGACACCAGACCAAGAAAGATGATCATCAATTAGGACGGAATGACCCATGCTGGTGTGGGAGTGGAAAGAAATACAAGCGCTGCCATGGGGCTAATCAAGAATCGCAATAAGTGGAGGATGATGAGTACGTGTTACAAGATGATATGGAGGCCTTACGTAGCGATATTCACCAAACTATGGACCGAATAAGGGGGTCTCTTTGACCTCGGAGAACGCCAAGCAGAAAGTGAACGCTTAGAAAACATTATGGCATCTCCTGACTTTTGGAGTGATGCCGAGCGTGCCGAAAATATTTCTAAACAATTGAGACGGGTTAAAGGTCCCTTAGAGCAATATCACAGCTTATCCCGGCGTGTTGACGACTGGAATGAACTGGTCGATTTAGCCCTGGAAGAAAACGATTGGGAGATTCTTAAAGCGCAACAGCGAGAAGCTGAGGACTTGCTGCGCGCCTTGCGTGAATTTGAATTGACGTTGATCCTGCGGGGTCCTTATGATCACGAAGACGCGATTGTCTCCCTCCATGCCGGGGCTGGCGGGACCGAGGCGCAAGACTGGGTCTCCATGCTCCTAAGAATGTACTTGCGCTGGGCAGAACGTCACGGGTTTAAAGCCGAAATCATTGACGCCTTAGAAGGGGAAGAAGCGGGATATAAAAGCGTTACCGTTGAAATTCATGGGGAAAACGCTTTTGGATTTCTACGTCCTGAACGCGGCGTACATCGGCTTATTCGCATTTCTCCCTTTGATGCCTCGGGACGGCGCCACACCTCATTTGCTTCGGTGGAAGTGATGCCGGATTTACAAAATGACGAGACGATCGAAATTCGCCCCGAAGATTTGAAAATTGATACCTTTCGGGCCTCAGGCGCTGGTGGTCAGCATATTAATAAGACGGAATCAGCCGTCCGCATTACCCACTTACCTACGGGTATTGTGGTCGGTTGCCAATCGGAACGATCCCAACATTCTAATCGGGAAACGGCGATGAGAATGCTACGAGGAAAATTGGCAGAATTACAACAACAACAATGGGAAAAACACATGGCGGAATTACGGGGCGAGCAGGCGGAAATTGGTTGGGGATCGCAAATTCGGACCTATGTGTTTCAACCATATAGCGTGGTCCGCGATCATCGCACCCGTTATGAGGTGCCTAATGCCCAAAATGTGATGAATGGCGAGCTCGATGGTTTTATTGAAGCCTTTTTACAACAGGAAGCCCGGGGCGCTCTGCAGCCTGAGGAAAATGGTTCATGAGCCGTTTTATTGTGGTCTTAGCGGGAGCCGTCGTGCTGCTGGGCGCCCTGCAGTGGACGATACCCAAATGGGCGGCTCGGCAAGTGGCCAATCAGGTTGCCGCCCAAGATGGCGGCGTTAGACCGCAAGTTGACATTGCCGCCTTGCCGTTTTGGATTATGGCCCAAGGTCAGTTCCAAGATGTGTATATTAACGTGCATGATGTGCATGTGGATGGAATGACATTGTCCCAAGCGGTGATTAACTGGCAAAACGGCAAGGTTTCCTTGCCGGCCTTGTCTCATAACCGATTGGTCATCGAAAAACCGGGCCATGTGAATGTGCGTATTGTTTTTGATGGACCCGCATTGAGTGCATTTTTGGCTGAGCAAGGTCCCATTCAAAATCCGCAAGTGACCATTACCAATGGTCTCATGACCATCCAGGGACGATTATTATTAGGACAACTGAGCGTTCCCTTAAATGCCCAAGGCACCTTGTCCGTCTCTAGTGATAAGAAGGCGATTATCTTTCATCCGACTTCAGTGGACGGAATTCAGTTACCAGTCTTAACCGATTTACAAATTTTCCAAATAGACTCGTTAAAATTACCGGTCGCCATGGTCATTCAATCCGTGGCATTACGGAATAATGAATTGATAGTTGAGGCCAGTACGCCATGACAAAAGTTCAACGTATCTTGTGGGATTATGGAATGATGACCGTGGGTACGGCCATCACCGCCATAGGGATTAATGGATTTTATGTACCGGCGAAGATTTCAGATGGTGGCATCTCCGGTGTGGGTATCATCCTGTTATATTTACTGCACGTCCCCTTATGGGTCAGTTTGACGGTTCTCAATGTGCCTTTGCTATGGCTGAGTAAGAAGCTGTGGGGCAACCGGGTGGGGACTCGTACTGTGTACGGTACCTTGATGTTATCCGTGATGGTAGGCATTATCCGCATTGGCGCGGTGACGCATAATGTGCTTTTGGCTACAGTATATGGCGGCTTGTTATCTGGGGTAGGACTGGGAATGGTATTTCGCGCACGGGGAACCACGGGCGGCAGTGATGTCATTGCCCGCTTACTTACCCGGTTTTTACCGATTACTATGGGCCAGGGTATGATGGTTGTGGATTTTTTTGTGATTGCCGCGTTCGGTGTGGTATTTAATCCGACCCTGGCCATGTATTCCCTGATTGCCCTATTCATTTCGTCCCGGGCGATCGATGTCGTCCAAGAAGGGGTCAGCTATGCCCGTGCCTTTACGATTGTCAGTCAGAAGCCCGATATCATTGCAGCGAAAGTCTTGGAAGTGATGGACCGGGGTGTGACCCGTATTGGGGCTTATGGCGAATATACCAAGGAGCCGCGAGAAATTCTTTATGTGGTCATTACCCGTTCTGAAGTGAGCACATTAAAGGAACTTATCTATAGTGTGGACCCTACCGCATTTGTGGTGGTGGCTACCGTGCATGAAGTGGTGGGTGAAGGATTTCGCAAGCCCCCTTTAGAAGTCTAGCAATCCTGCGCCGTTTAAGCAGGCAATGTATAGGTCAAGCATTAGGTGGCCTGATTCTGATCGCCTTCTAATCTATCGAGGAGGATAGCCGCTTCTTCGACCGTAATAACGCCCTGTTGCAACTTTTCTAATATGACGGCGCGGGGGTCAATATGGTCAGACCCGGAATTTGCTGGTTCTGCGGTCGTCTCAACCGGCGCAGGATATTGAGAGAGGCTTATGTCGCCTTTGCGCGTGTGAAGATTAATCACGCCACCACTGCCGGTACCAATGCGTCCCACTAGACGATGTCCCCGGGCAGGACCCGGATTATTGACTTCAACCAAGTCGAGATGAGAAATGATGCGGCCCTGGTCCGTGCTGGCTTCGATGCGGCAGGTTAAATCCGTAGGAATTTCGACATTGATATCGCCACGGCTTTCCACTTTGGCAGTTAAGGACGCGGTCTTGGCATGGACATCGATCTTGCCAATGCCCGTCACAAGATCTGCCCGCCGGTATGTACCGTCTTTAAGCGTAATGGATCCAAGACCGGCATGGCACTCACATTCCACGTCACGACTCGCCATGAGGACAATCTTTCCTAATCCGGCATTGACTTCGACTTGGCCTTGCAATGCTTCGATATTGACATCTCCTTTGCCGGCATTGATGTCAAACGTGCCCTGGCAATCTTCCATCAGTACGGGGCCTAAACCGGCATTCACATCCGCGGTAACCTGGGCCAATTGATGGAGGCGAATGGCGCCCAAGCCCGCATTCAGATCAAAATACCCCCGACCATGGCCTAATGTGAGGTCTCCATGGCCTAGGTTAATATCCCAGTGGCCTTCAATGTGATCAGCGTGAAAGTTGCCGTTGCCCACATTAATTTCGCCGTTTTGAATGATTAAGTCTTGAAGTTCCGTATTGCCTAGTCCACAGTTGACCGCGACATCTTGCACATTCGGGGGTAAGGCAATCTCTAAATCCAAGGATTGTCGAAATGTCGATTCTAGCCGTAGAGTCGCATCATGTTGAGTTTGCGTGAGAGGGACACTGCTTTGTATAAGCGGTTCTTGAAGCGTGGGATCAGTACGAATTTTAATGTGCCCTCGTTTTATGGACACCTCAAGACGCTCTATCATGGTTCATCCTCCATTTCTGTGTCTAAAGAACCGAAAGAGGGCTCGGTGACGGCGTTTCGTGCCAGGTCATCAAGCAATTTCAGGCCATCTTGCACGGATAGTTCCTTTTGAGCAATACGCTGCAAAATCTCGTTGCGGGAGACTTTTGGGGGGGAGGAGGTCTCTTCCCCATGGCGCCCTTGAAAAGCTTCGACCAACTGGTCAAGCTTGTTACGGACCGTGGGATATGAAATGCCAAGAATGCGTTCAATTTCCTTCAAGTTGCCGCGGCTTAATACAAAAACCTTCAAAAAGGCGAGTTGATCCTCCGATAAGGATAACGCGGGAGAATTGTGAAATCGTCCTTGTATGACAATATCGCAATGTGGACAGTGTAAGGCCGTAATCTCTAAAGGATGGCGACAACTGGGACAGGTCGTTAGTACATTAGGCATAATCTGTAACCTCCTACATCGATTATAGGTAACGACATTAAAATTATCAATAGACTAATTAAAATTAATGAGTTATTGATTAATAAAATGAGGGTTGTGACAAGAAGAGTAAGAATGATGACGGAAACGCCAATATCCTTGAGCGGCTAATAAGGCTAAGATCCCCGTCGTGATGAGCCACCACTGAGGACCTTGACTCAAAAGAATGCCGCCAAACAGCGGGCCAAGGGCTGCACCTACCCGGTTAGCCACACTGAAAAAGCCCATGTAACGGCCGCGCACGATTTCTGGGGCGCGTTCGGCGACCCAAGCCGAAGCGGCCGGGTTGATAAAGTTCTCGCCTAAGGTAATGACAAACACGGCCAAGGCGAAAACCGCGAAAGATCGGCCAGAAAGCATCAGCCAAAATCCCAACGCATAAAAGAAGACCCCCACCGCCATTAAAGTTAAATGGGACATGCGGCGGGTTAGTCGGGTTATGGGAATTTGCAGAAGGACAACAAAAATAGCATTTTCCGCTGCCAAATATCCAAAGACACTGGGAGGATATCCCAAGTTGATGTGCAAGTAGGCTGGGACGACCATGAACAGTTGGGAGTAGACCAAACCGGTCAATGCCCACAGGCCGGCAAAGTGGACAAAGGCTTGATCACGCAACACGTCTTTCATATGGCCTTGTTGTCGTGAAGGGCTATGCTTAACCGGGCGGGATTCAGGAACGGCAAAAAAGATGACCAAGGAGAACAAGAGCATGGATAACGCATCCAGTGCAAAAATCCAAAAGAAGGAATGGTCGGCTAGAAGACCGCCAAGCATGGGGCCAATTATGATGCCAGCATTACTAGCCATCCGCATTAGGCTATAGGCATAATTCAGACGGTCACGGGAAATGATATCGCCGACCATGGCCATCGATGCGGGTTGAAAGAGAGGCATGAAAAAGCCCATCAGGGTCAATAGCGTGATTAACAGCCAGGAGTTATGGACGAGGCCAATACCAAAGGTCACGAGGGCACCTAAAAGCAATGAGCCCAGCATGACCAGGCGTCGTCCAAACCGGTCGCTCCATACACCACCGACCAACACCGATATGACCTGTGAAGCCCCATAAAATGCCATTACGACACCAACCACGCTTAATGAGGCATGAAGGCGGGAGGCCAAGTAGATCGTCATAAAGGGAAAAACTAATGAGTTGCCCACCAAATTGAAAAACCGGCCGATAAGCAAAATATAATACACGCGAGGTATCTCGGGATCTGGTCCCCAACTTGTTGCCCGAAGCATGGATCCCCATCCTTTTGATTATCTTGTTTATCGTCCTTGGCACAACACGTGACGGATTTTCGGTTCGAAAAAATTTTATCTTATGATGGTTCCGATGATAGTCGACAACAAATTGTACCATATCCAGCGGACACTGCTCGGAAGAAAGTCATACAATTTGCGCAAGGAGTTTTTCTCATGGCCAGAGCTTCTTGAGATACAATAGATGTGGTGGAAAAATGAAGAAGTGATCACTAAAGTAATGAATACGTCAACCAAGCCAGGCCCAAAAATGTGAGAATGGTGTGGGGGAGGGGATATACGGTGGTAGCCAAAGAATTGATGACCAGTCACGTGATTAAAATTGATGCCAACGCGACAATAGGGCAAGCGGTAGAACTTTTGCGAGAACATACGATCAGTGGTTTGCCGGTGACCGATGCCCAAGGACGACTTATTGGCGTGATTACCGGAGGGGATGTCCTCCGGGCCATCCAGCAAAAGGCCCAAAAAATCTATCATTCCCTATTTGGGCCCACCCAGGTCGTGATTGATGAAAATGTCTGGAAAGAAGATAGTAACCGGCTTCTCAATTTACCAGTAGAAAAAATGATGAGTCGTTCCCCTTTTACTGTACAACCCCAAACGCCCGTGGGAGAAATTGCGGATTTAATGATCCGGCAAAATATTCGCCGTGTTTTTGTTTTAGAGCATGATAAGTTAGTCGGGATTATCACCCGCAATGATATTGTCCGGTGGCTCGTGCGCCACGTCGGCTAGCGTAAGACGCTTGCGAGGTGACTGCCAATCCGCTGGGTATTGGCGAGTAACTGGCGATAAGGAATGCCTTCGGACAAAATGGCGGCAACGTAATTCATGTGCGGAGAATATACAATCCCGACGTCGTGACTGGCTTCAGATAATGAGCCCGTCTTATGTGCGATAATCACCTCTTTTTTGCCCACAAAAACGCTATCGGCGGGAATCTTGGCGATACTCACGGGTCCTTGACATCGAGTCAACAAATTGACCATTTGTTCTGATACCGCGAGAGAAATGGCTGTGCCCCTAGCCAGTTTTTCCATAAGTAACGCCATATCATAGGCACAGGTATGATTGATTTGATCATACTCCGCAGGTACCCGCTGCAATTTCCGGATGAGTTCGGTATTTTGTGTGCCAAGACGGCGGATTGTGGAATTAACCCAATCCACCCCGAGATAGTCGATGAGTAAATTGGTTGCGGTATTGTCCGACACGGTAATCATCAGCGTAGCTAGATCCCTGAGGGAATATTCCGTGCCTGGGGTTAAATCCTTGAGCACACCCGAGCCACCGACTTGGTCTTCTTTTCTCATGAGAAGCAAATGATCGAGGGACAAATGATCTTCTTCCACCCGGCGGTACAGCTCAATTAAAATGGGGACTTTAATGACGCTGGCAGAGGGAAAAATGTCGTGCTCATGATAGGCAAATGTTTTCTGGGTCTCGAGGTTTTTGGCAAAGACTGCATAACGACCGGGTAATGTCTGGATCAAATTTTGAAGTTCCACAATTTTTCCTCCCCTTAAGATGACCCTCTCCATTTCATTTCCATCTCATGATACCATGGAACACATAGTGAATAACGGTGTAAGGCAAGCTGGACAACGAGTTAAGCGAGTTCGGTTGGATATTGAAAGCCGAAGACGGGAAGCTCTTAAGCAAGAATAAGTGGAATCGGGGTACAGTAAAGAATGCGGTATGTTAATGCTTAGTTGGAGATCCCAAAATCAATGAGAAAAGGATCGATCGCGCTATGAGTGTGGTGGTGTTAGGAAGTATCAATCTCGATCTGATTGCCCAAATTGATAAGATCCCAGTAGCTGGAGAAACGCGTATTGCACAAGGGTTGTTGACGTCACCCGGGGGCAAGGGAGCCAACCAAGCCCTGGCAGCGCGGCGAATGGGAGCCGAGGTGATATTGGTGGGCATGGTCGGGGATGATGCCTTTGCGATGCAGGCCCTTCGCATATTACGGCAGGACGGCGTGGATTTAAGTCATATTGGTGTGAGTCGCCAACACACCACCGGTCTTGCTTTCATTACCGTGGAATCCGGTGGACAAAACGCGATTACCGTCGTTCCTGGTGCTAACTATGAATTAGGATCGGAAGCCTTAGGTCAATTAGAACGAATCTTGACTCCCCAGGATTTGTTAGTCATGCAAGCCGAGATTCCTTTCGAAGTCATTGAACGGGCCTTAATGATCGCACGCCGTATAGGGAGTCAAGTGCTGTGGGATCCAGCGCCAGCATCCGCACAATTTCCGCACTCTCTCTTTCACGTAAATGTGATTACCCCCAATCAAACCGAGGCCTCATTATTGTTGGGTACGCCCGTGACTGATGTGCGCTCGGCGAAAGCGGCGGCGAGACAACTGCGCACATTGGGAGCCGAAATTGCCATTGTAAAATTGGGGGCACAAGGTTTAGTCTGGGCCACAGCCCATGGGGTCTTTTATGAACCGGGGATTGCTGTTCACGCCGTCGATGCGGTAGGAGCTGGAGACGTCTTTTTGGGCGCCTTGGCCGCACGTTTAGATGCAAAAGATCCATGGCCTCAAGCCATTAAAATTGCCAATCATGCCGCTGCCTTATCGACGACGCAACGAGGGGCGCAACCGTCTTTTCCCTGGTGGAAAGATGTTCGCCAGATGATAAAATAAAAAGGGGAAAAAATTATTCAATCCCCGTAACCTTGTCCTCTTTTGTGACGTTATCTTATTTAAAGACGCCATTGAGGAGGGAGAATATGAAATCACCGCACGATCAAAAGCGCGCTGATTATTATTTATATACCTGGCAAATCCGTGAAGTTCAAAAGTTATCCCGTGAACTTCGTCGTCCTCCATCGGAAATTATGCGTTCATTATTAACCGAGGCCCTCTCGAAAAAGACGTCTACGGAATCTTAAAGTCCTATGTGAACACAATGCCCGCGCATGCCCCTTCTTAGGCGATAGCCAAGAGGGGGTCAAGCGGGCGGCGGCCTCTTGGCCGCCTTGCGGGGTTTTTCTTGCGTCCCTTGGGCTTCGACGTAACGTTTCACCGTCTCCAGCGAGGCTTCACCGGCGCTCCCGACATAGTATGCGCGATGCCAGAAGTATGGCTTCCAATAGAATTTCGCTAAATGATCGGCAAATCGATTGCGCATCCGCCGCGCACTGGCGGACTTAAGATTGTTAATCAAGGTAGACAGGTTCAGCGCAGGATGGATACCCACCAGCAAATGGACATGATCTGCTTCCCCCCCGAACTCAATCAGGGTACAGCGCCAGTCGTTCAGGATTTCTGCGAACGCCTCTCGCAAGGCCGCGAGGAGTTCTGACGTTAATGTCTTCCTTCGATATTTGGTCACGAAGACGATATGTAGCCGAAGAGAGTACACTGCATGTGAGGCAGACATCATTTCTGTGTCATTCATAGTAGCTTAATGATATAATAGACGTCCGAATCAACGCAAGGAGGTGAGGGCATGCTGAACGGGTATAAGTTTCGCCTGTATCCGAGTCCAGAGCAGGAGCCGATCTTGCTCCAGTGGATCGGGTGTCAACGCCTCATCTACAACGCCAAAGTGCAAGAAGATCGCTATTTTCGCCGATTTCAGCGGCGGATGGTCGGGACTGTGGGCGAAGACATTCCTGTCGACCAACAGTACAGCCGCTTCATTACGGCAAAGACCGCATTCCTCCGCCAAGTGCCCTCCCCAGTGTTGCGCAATGGCGCGGTGCGCTGGCGACAAGCCTATCAACGGTTTTTTCAGAAACTGAGTGGTCGCCCAAAGATGAAGCGGAAATCCGGGCGACAAAGTGTCTGGCTGACCTCGGAGTTGTTCGAATTTCGTCCGATAGTCGATGACACCCCCGGCGCGGTGTGCGGGTATCACCTGCATGTCGGTACCGACAAATTTCCCGTCGGGATCATCCCGTATGTGGCCCATCGGCCGCACGCTGTGCCGGCTTCGATATATCTTGCCATCGAAGGGGGGCAGTGGTGGCTCTCGTTTGCGGCGGAGGATCTGACCGTCACGATTCCCGGCAAGGAGGGAGACGCGGCAACCGAACGCATCGCCGAGGATTTACGGCACCTCTCTGCTGACCAACTCGCCGAGCGCACGCTCGGCGGAGATCGCGGGATTGCCAAGCCCCTCATGACCTCCGACGGTCACGTGTTTGATCTCCTACCGGTGCAGCAAACCCGAATCCAGAAAGCGCGGCGGCAGCACCGACGCTGGCAACGCCGGGCTGCCCGCAGAAAAAAAGGATCGCAAAATCAGAAGAAAGCCTACCGAAAAGTGGCTCACTCCCCCCAGTACGAAAAGAACGTCCGACACGAGTATGCGCATCAGACCAGTCACGCGCTTGTGGTCCACGCAGCCTACGACCTGTACGTCTTTGAGAATCTGCCTATCCAGCAGATGACCAAACGGCCCAAAGCAAAAAAAGACGCCCAAGGCCATTTTCTGCCCAACGGGCGGGCCGCGAAAGCGGGCCTGAACCGGGCTATTCTCGCCTCGGCATGGGGCCAGGTGGTCATGTTCACGCGCTATAAAGCACGGCGCCGAGGCAAACTCGTCATCACGGTTCCGCCCCAACACAGTTCGCAGGAATGTGCTGAGTGTACATTCACTGCCCCGGACAATCGGCCTTCCCAGGCTGCGTTTGTCTGTCAACGCTGCGGACACAGGGACAATGCGGACCACAATGCCGCCCGCGTGATCAAAAAACGCGGGATTCAGAAACTCCTGTCCGGAGAACCACTTACGACATCGCGTAAAACGACGCGGATTTTTCGGACACTAGGGCCGGAACGGTCCGAAGTCACGCCTGGGGAGACTCACATAAGACGTGCTCCGTCAAAGACGGACATGCACAGGTCGCAGAACCAGGAACTTCGCGGAGTGATCCGGGAAACCCCCACCTCAACCCGATAGGGTTAGGTGGCGGGAGAGTTCATTTCTGTAAATAGTCCCGTTTGGGACTATTTTTTATGTGCTCAGTCCATACTCGGTGTACAATAGCTCTGAATCTGATTGTCAAAGGAGCAGATGATCGATGGAGTCATATCGTGTAAGCCACGACTCGCTTGGTGATGTGAAAGTCCCTCAAGACGCTTATTGGGGCCCACAAACCCAAAGGGCAATTGAAAACTTTCCCATTAGTGGACTGCGTTTACCCAGACGCTTTATTCGCGCGCAGGGCATTATTAAGTGGGCTGCAGCCAAGGCCAATGCTGAGGTTGGCGCGTTACCCGAAAATATTGCCCAAGCGATTATGAAAGCGGCTGATGAAGTCATTAGTGGGATGTGGGATCAACAGTTTGTGGTGGATGTCTATCAAGCCGGTGCTGGCACATCGCAAAACATGAATGCCAACGAGGTGATTGCTCACCGGGCCCAGCAACTATTGGGAGGTCAAATTGGCGATGTCCATTTGGTTCATCCCAACGATCATGTGAATATGGCGCAATCCACGAATGACACGATTCACGTTGCGATACATATTGCTGGAGCGGAGGCAATTGTTCATGATCTGATTCCAGCTATTAGCCGTGCCGAAGAAACCCTTCGCACCAAACAACACTTATGGATGAATGTTGTGAAGTCCGGGCGCACTCATTTACAAGATGCGGTTCCGATGCGCTTAGGTCAAGAAATTGGCGGATATGTGGGAGCGCTCTCTTATTGGCGAAATGCCCTGCAAACGGGCGTTGAAAAACTTTACGTCATCGGCCTTGGAGGCAACGCGGTCGGCACTGGTATCAATGCCCATCCTGAATATAAGCAACGGGCTACCCAATATGTGGCAGAAAAAACGGGATTACCGTTTCATCAACCAGAAAATATGTTTACGTTTATTCAAAATCTTGATGCCGTCTTGGAAGTATCGGGATTGGTGCGAGGATTGGCGACAGCCGTTGGGAAAATAGCAAATGACTTGAGACTTTTGAGTTCTGGCCCGCGCACGGGACTCGCCGAATTAAAATTACCTGCGGTTCAACCTGGTTCTTCAATTATGCCAGGGAAAGTGAATCCCGTGATGGCTGAAATGATGAACATGATCTGCTATCAGGTCATTGGCAATGATACCACGGTGCAGCAAGCTGTTGCAGGCGCCCAGTTAGAATTGAATGTGATGATGCCCGTAATTGCTTATAACTTTTTGCACGCTATCCATATTTTAAGCAACGGGCTTGATGCCTTTACAAATAAGGCGTTAAAAGGTCTGGAAGCGGACGTGGATAGAATAACCGGATATGTCGAAATGAATACGGCGTTAGCGACAGCATTAAATCCCTATATTGGTTATGATCAAGCGGCGGAAGTTGCCAAAACCGCATACCGTGAAGGAAAGACGGTACGGCAAGTTGTGAGGGAAAAGAATCTTCTATCGGAAGAGCAATTAAACGAAGCCTTAGATTTGGAACGGATAACCCATCCTCAAGAATCGTAAGGTCGGCGGAGATTATTTCCCTAGATTGCAATGGATCCTATTGATTTTTACAGACGGCGGTGATACTATAATCAACGCCGTTCGACAAGAACGACAGGCAAGATAAAAAACATTGACTTCGTAAGTCGTTGATGTTAAAATATCACCTTGTGTTCCGGTCCTTGAAAACTATATCGTCATGTTGAAGTGAAAGTTATCGAATCACGTCAGAAGACAGAAATGAGTCATGGAGAGTTTGATCCTGGCTCAGGACGAACGCTGGCGGCGTGCGTAATACATGCAAGTCGAGCGGACCTTCGGGTCAGCGGCGGACGGGTGAGGAACACGTGAGTGATCGGGCTGTGAGTGGGGGATATCGGGCCGAAAGGCGCGGCAATCCCGCATACGTTCCGGGGAACCGGAAGAAAGCTTGGCAACAGGCGCTCACAGGGGAGCTCGCGGCCCATTAGCTAGTTGGGGGGGTAATGGCCTCCCAAGGCGACGATGGGTAGCCGGCCTGAGAGGGTGAACGGCCACACTGGGACTGAGACACGGCCCAGACTCCTACGGGAGGCAGCAGTAGGGAATCTTCCACAATGGGCGCAAGCCTGATGGAGCAACGCCGCGTGAGTGAAGACGGCCTTCGGGTTGTAAAGCTCTGTCTGTCGGGACGAAGACCGGCCCGGAAGGGCCGGGGAGCCGGTACCGACGGAGGAAGCCCCCTGCAAACTACGTGCCAGCAGCCGCGGTAAGACGTAGGGGGCAAGCGTTGTCCGGAATTACTGGGCGTAAAGGGCGTGTAGGCGGTGCGATACGTAGCGGTTTTAAGCCTCCGGCTCACCCGGAGGAGGGCGGCTAAACGGTCGCGCTAGAGGGCAGGAGAGGTGCGTGGAATTCCTGGTGGAGCGGTGAAATGCGTAGAGATCAGGAAGAACACCCGTGGCGAAGGCGGCGCACTGGCCTGGCCCTGACGCTGAGGCGCGACAGCGTGGGGAGCGAACGGGATTAGATACCCCGGTAGTCCACGCCGTAAACGATGGGTACTAGGTGTCGCCCGGGTCCACCGGGCGGTGCCGGAGCTAACGCACTAAGTACCCCGCCTGGGGAGTACGGCCGCAAGGTTGAAACTCAAAGGAATTGACGGGGGCCCGCACAAGCAGTGGAGCATGTGGTTTAATTCGACGCAACGCGCAGAACCTTACCAGGACTGGACACGCTCGTGAGCGCCGCGAAAGCGGCGGGCCCTTCGGGGAGCGAGCGCAGGTGCTGCATGGTTGTCGTCAGCTCGTGTCGTGAGATGTTGGGTTAAGTCCCGCAACGAGCGCAACCCTTGTCGTGTGTTGCCAGCGGTTCGGCCGGGCACTCACACGAGACTGCCGGTGACAAACCGGAGGAAGGTGGGGATGACGTCAAATCCGCATGGCCTTGATGTTCTGGGCTACACACGTGCTACAATGGTCCCGACAACGGGATGCGACGGCGCGAGCCGGAGCCAATCCTTCAAACGGGATCTCAGTTCGGATTGCAGGCTGCAACTCGCCTGCATGAAGCCGGAATTGCTAGTAATCGCCCATCAGCATGGGGCGGTGAATTCGTTCCCGGGCCTTGTACACACCGCCCGTCACACCACGAGAGTCGGCCACACCCGAAGCCGGGCGATCCAACCGCAGGTGCGGAGGGTCCCGTCGACGGTGGGGTCGGTGATTGGGGTGAAGTCGTAACAAGGTAGCCGTATCGGAAGGTGCGGCTGGATCACCTCCTTTCTAGGGAGCTTCACATGACGATATGGTTTCCGAGGACCGACGGCGGCGCAGAGCGCCGCGGCCGGCGGACCTTGACAACTTTACAGGAGAAAGAGACAACCAGCACACGGGGGATGCCTCGGGTGCGGATGGGGCGAAGAAGGTCGTGGCACGCCACGAAAGGCCTCGGGGAGCGGCGTCGCACGCAACGATCCGAGGGTCACCGAATGGGGAAACCCCCAGACCGGCAGGTCTGGACGGTTCGCCACAGGGCGAAACCGAGTCCAAAGCGGGGAACTGAAACATCTCAGTACCTGCGTCGAGAAAGCGTCAGCGAATCCCGTAGTAGCGGCGAGCGAACCGGGACGAGTCCAAACGTTCGAGGCGTGACCGGACATACCGGCGCCTCGGGCGGGTTGCGGGCCTGTCTTGTCGGCGTATGTCGACCGACACCGGCTCTGCGCCGTCGATCCGAAGCTGTTGGAATGCAGCGCCCCAGCGGGTGAGAGCCCCGTCGGAGCAGACGCGCGCAGACCGGGACAGGTTCCAGAGTACCACGGTCCTCGTGGAAGACCGTGGGAAGCCGGGCGGCCCACCGCCCAAGACTCCCGACCATCCGTCACCGATAGCGCAGAGTACCGTGAGGGAACGGTGAAAAGCCCCCCGGGAGGGGAGTGAAAGAGATCCTGAAACCGTGTGCTGTCAAGCCGTCAGAGTGGGGTTCGCCTCATGATGGCGTGCCTATTGAAGAATGAACCGGCGAGTGACCGGCAGGCCGCGAGGTTAACGACCGGGAGGTCGGGAGCCGGAGCGCAAGCGAGTCTGAAGAGGGCGGCTAGTGGCCGCCGGTCGACCCGAAACCGTGTGATCTAGCCGGCGCCAGGCTGCAATCCCCTTAAGCCGGGATGAAGGGCCGCACCCGTGTCCGTTGAAAAGGGCTGGGACGAGCGGCGGCTAGGGGTGAAATGCCAATCGAACACGGAGATAGCTGGTTCTCCCCGAAATCGCTTGAGGGCGAGCCTCCCCGACCAATACCGACGGGGTAGCGCTCTGTGAATGGAAGGGGTCCGTGAAGGATTACTGCCTGTTCGCAAACGACAAAGTCGTCGGTAGGCGGGAGAGAGTCAGACGTTGGGGGATAAGCTCCAAGGTCAAAAGGGTAAGAGCCCAGATCGTCCGCTAAGGTCCCCAAATGACCACTGAGTGGCAAAGGTCGTCGCGTGATCGAGACAGCCAGGAGGTTGGCTTAGAAGCAGCCATCCTTGAAAGAGTGCGTAATAGCTCACTGGTCGCAGTCGCGCGGCGCCGAGAATGTGCGGGGCTAAGTGGTCTACCGAAGCGGCGAATCGGCCTCCTTAGGAGGCCGGTGGTAGGGGAGCGTCCGCCGGGGGGCGAAGCGTGCGGGGAACCGTGCGTGGACCGCGGCGGAGTGCGAATGCCGGTATGAGTAGCGAAAAGGCCCGTGAGAATCGGGCCCGCCGAAAGCCGCAGGGTTCCGGAGGCAGGATCGTCCGCTCCGGGTTAGTCGGGCCTAAGGCGAGGCCGTTAAGGCGTAGTCGATGGAGACACGGTGGAGATTCCGTGACCAGCCGATCACGGCGAAGGGAGCAGGACGTGGTCCGCGGGGGTCTGCGCCCCGTTGGTCGTGGGCGTCCCGCAAGGGGGACGGAACCGCAAGTACGGAAGAGAGCTCGGCGGACCACCGAGAAAAGTGCAACTGGAGTGATCGGGTGTCCGTACCCGAAACCGACACAGGTAGGCGAGGCGAGGAGCCTCAGGCGCGCGAGTGACCTCTCGTTAAGGAACTCGGCAATTTACCCCCGTAACTTCGGGAGAAGGGGGCCCGGCCGCAGCCGCGGCCGGGGGCACTACAGCGGCCCAAGCGACTGTTTACCAAAAACACAGGTCCCTGCGAAGTCGTAAGACGCCGTATAGGGGCTGACGCCTGCCCGGTGCTGGAAGGTTAAGGTGAGGGGTGCAAGCTCCGACCCGAAGCCCCAGTCAACGGCGGCCGTAACTATAACGGTCCTAAGGTAGCGAAATTCCTTGTCGGGTAAGTTCCGACCCGCACGAAAGGCGTAACGACTTGGGCACTGTCTCAACGAGAGACTCGGTGAAATTGCAAGTCCTGTGAAGATGCAGGATACTTACGACTGGACAGAAAGACCCCGTGGAGCTTTACTGTAGCCTGCCATGGAACGCGCGCGACGTGTGTACAGGATAGGTGGGAGGCGGAGAAGCCGCCGCGTTAGCGGCGGGGGAGCCATCCTTGGGATACCACCCTCACGGCGTGCACGATCTAACCGCCGCCGGCACCCGGCGCGGGACAGTGGCAGGGGGGCAGTTTGACTGGGGCGGTCGCCTCCTAAAGCGTAACGGAGGCGCCCCATGGTTCCCTCAGCACGGTTGGACAGCGTGCAGGGCGTGCAAAGGCACAAGGGAGCTTGACTGCGAGCGTGACAACGCGAGCAGAGCCGAAAGGCGGGCTTAGTGATCCGGTGGCACCGCGTGGCAGGGCCATCGCGCAACGGATAAAAGCTACCCCGGGGATAACAGGCTGATCTTCCCCAAGAGTCCATATCGACGGGAAGGTTTGGCACCTCGATGTCGGCTCATCGCATCCTGGGGCTGAAGTCGGTCCCAAGGGTTTGGCTGTTCGCCAATTAAAGCGGTACGTGAGCTGGGTTCAGAACGTCGTGAGACAGTTCGGTCCCTCTCCGTCGTAAGCGGTGGATACTTGAGGGGCGCGACTCCTAGTACGAGAGGACCGGAGTGGACGAACCGCTGGTGTGCCCAGTTGTGTTGCCCAATGCAGCGCTGGGAAGCTAGGTTCGGAGCGGAGAAGCGCTGACCGCATCTAAGCGCGAAACCGACCCCAAGATGAGGTATCCGAGGCGGCCTATGGGCCACCACGAGACCCCCACACGACCAGTGGGTAGATAGGTGGTCCGTGGACACCCGGTAACGGGCGGAGCGAGACCATACTAATCGGTCGAGATCTTTCTCCTGTGAAGTTGTGAGGGTCTGTGGAGCCCCGAAGTTTGTCGGTGCTTTAGGTCGCGTGTGTTGACCCGTTACCATCTCGCACACGGTCGTCCCCCACGCGGCCGCTGGTGGTACTGGATCCGTCGGGATCTGGGAGGCCCAGTGGTGCCGACAGATATTTTTTATGCCCCTCTCAGGGATGATGAGAGGGGTTTTTTGATAATATAAAACCCGTGTCTGATTTTAGCCAAGACACGGGTTTTCTTTATACTTTTTGTGGTCGATCCTAACAAACCGTCAGGAAGCATAAAACCAGACGTTATGATAGATGGAAAATCTTGTAATGACTGCGTTCATTTTGTTCGTCCGAGCGCCGCATCTCTTAAGGAATGGCACGGATAGCGTTTTATGTATTCGTAAGTAACTCCTTACGAGTTTCACAAACCATGCTTAAAAGAGGACCCGATAACCCGTGGCATTATGAAAATCGTGACCTAATCCGCGGCGATTTAGGTACTGGCTGCAATCCAGTTCGTGACGGCGTCTGCGAATAAGTCTGGCTGTTCCACATGCACGAAATGGCCGCTCGCGTCGGCGACCACGAGCTTGGAGTGTGGATTGGCCTTCATATAGAGATGGAGTTGGTCCAATCCAAACACGGCATCATAATAACCCCGGATTAATAACGTGGGGTGTGAAATCTGAGAAAAAAGGGATACTAACGGTTCCAATACCGCTCCTTCTTGATACAGAGCAGCCTGATGGTCGGCACCGCGGGCCCACAGTTCATCTTCGAGGGAAGACTCACGAATTAATTGCTGGAAAAACTGTTTGTTGGGACCATAGACATAAAGATTGTCACGCTGGTCATCGAGTCCGTTGGAGAGTTCACTGAATCCATTCCAAAGCGAGCGGGTGTCGAGCTTCTCATCATAAGCGATGCTCAAGCACGTCTGTGCTTTCTCTTGGTTGCCCAATACACCATATTCCAACGCCATGCGTCGCAATACGGAGCGAGCTGAAGCCCCAAAATCGAACGTCGGATTTTCGAAGACTAATCGGTCAATAGAATCCGGATAGGTGGCTGCGTAGAGAAGCCCCACGTACCCGCCAAAGGAATGGCCAATTAGTGACCATCGAGCGATGCCAAGATGGGACCGAAGAGCTTCTGCATCCTCCACTAAATCCTTAAGAGAGAGTGAGCGCTTAGTCAGGGGATCTGACCTGAGAACACCGCGTTGGTCGACCGCGATTAACCGGACGGATCTTGCCAATCGCTGACCCTGATGGAATACAAAGTCATAACATCCGGAGCCGGGGCCACCGTGTAAATATAAAACCGCAGGTCGTTTTGGATCTCCGAGATCATCAACCCACAAATGTGTGTCACGAATCGTTACCCGTTCACCCATGCCGTCTCACCTCGTGAGAAATTGGCTGATGTTGTGGTCATTATATCAAACAGGGTTTGAAAAGGGGCTGCTATAGGGGAGGAAGTCCGGGAGTTTTCAGCTCCGGATCATTCTCGTGAATTTGAATGATCTCCCTTCCGCAAAGTGTTTGACATCGATATAAGCTGATTTCGAGGTGTTTGTGTACCCCAAGTTAATCAGGCTGCTTTAAGGTTTCGAGACGATTAATCACTTCACGGGTAATACGACTCGGCGTCGACGAACCGGCCGTGACACCGACCGTCTTCACACCCTCAAACCAATTGGGGTCTAAATCTTCAACACTTTCGACACGGACAGAAGGTTTGTGAGCAATTTTTTCCACAACCTCAACCAGGCGATTGGAATTATTGCTGCGCCGGTCTCCAACGACAACAACCATATCCACGTCTTTTGCCGCTTTAACCGCGGCTTCTTGTCGTAATTGGGTCGCTAAACATATTTCATTGTGCACTTCCGCATGCGGGTATCTGGCGAGCAAGGCTTCGATAATCGCTTGGGTATCCCATTGGCTTAATGTCGTCTGCGTGACAATGGCTAATGGCGTAGCTGGGTCAAAGGGCACGCTGTCTACATCTTGAACATTCGTTACCAAAAAGACGCGGTCCGGTGGCGCTTCTCCCATAGCTCCTTCAGGTTCTGGATGGCCTTTCGTTCCGATATAGATAATCGAATAGCCATGTTGGATTTTCTCCTGAATTAATGTATGAGTTTTGGTCACATCAGGGCAGGTTGCATCAAAGAACGTCAAATGCCGTTCTTGAGCTCGTGCTTTTACAGCTGGCGAAATGCCATGGGCCGTAAAAATCACAGTAGCCCCATCGGGGACTTTGTCCAGCAGTTCAAGTCGCGATCCTCCGTCCAAGGTGGTAATACCATATTGTTCGAGTTCCAAAACGGTATGCTGATTGTGAACAATTTGTCCTAAGATATAGATAGGACGGGGTGTTTTAGGATCTTGTGCAATACGCTTAGCCATCGTGATAGCATCGACGACTCCGTAACAATACCCGCGAGGATGAATTTTCACCACGTTCATAAGACCACTTTGGCTCCTTTATCGTCAATACCTCTATTGTACTCTAATTCGACTTATGATTCTGCCATGGGCGTCATTAAACGATATCCTCCGAGGCCCAAGATGATTGACAACCAGTCTAATGCGCTCAATGTAAATTCAGGACGGGGAGCGGTCAATTGGGCGGCAACAAGCGCAATTGCGGTCAAAAGAGCAAAAAGGCCGGCAACTTGCCCGCGCGTATGGGAAAAACGCCGGGCAAAGAGAGTAACGGTCACCGTAATCATACTCATGAGCAAAAAGAAGAAGAAAAAGGTTGCAAAGCGGTCTAAATGCTGTTTGTGAATACTGAACAGGGGCATCTGGCTCGGTAACCCAATCCAATTAAATCCAAGACTCCATAGAGTCAAGGCTGGGGCTAGGGCCAGAGCCAGCGCATCCAGATCGTGGCGGTTCCATTCTGAGAGATGGCGGGTGATTACGATAACGGCTCCAATGACGGCTCCAATCCCTAGTCCCCATAATCCTAAGGAACTTTCCGGGGTAAAAATTAAATGAGCTGGATCCTCGAGGTAGTAATGGAGATCGGTGACAATATAGATGCCTTTATCACCCAAAATGGCGCCGACGATTATGGCCCAAAAAATGTCCTGAACACGCTCCGGGGCGTGATGCCGGGATAGCAATAACGAGGCAAGCGCGATGCCAAGAACCATAAGGACATTGAATAATGGCAAGGGACCAATAAATATTTGTGCAGGTATATACATCGTTATCGCTCCTGACTCGTATCGGCCAATCTCAGGTTTTGCCTCATGAGATGCGGCGTCATCGGTCCAATCACCTTGCTGACAATGATACCGTTTTGATTGACAAAATAGGACGTCGGCAACGTTGTAATAAAGAAGCTATTAAACACATGGCCCGATGGGTCATAAAAGCTATGATGAGGAGTGATCCCGTAATGCTGAAGAAATACGGCGGTGCTGGCTGGGTTGCCCTGGCTAATCAGGATTAACTGATTGGGCACGGTCACGACCTGATGTAAATCAGGAAGTTCCATTTTGCAAGCAGGGCACCATGTGGCAAAGAAATTAATCAAGGCGGGATGGTGATGTAAAATCTGTCCCAGTGTTTTTGTCTGCCCACTCCCACTCACTACGAGAATATGATTGACCGATTGTCCAACCTGCGCATTAAAGCCACCGCTCCTTGCGGGCCGAATAATGATGGTAAGAGCTAACAAGATCACCAATACACTGCTTAAAATATTACGCCAGGTATTCATGGTCATGGTCCTTATGCCACAATGTTGGGAATGCGGTCATACCATCCGGTGAGCAGCATAATCCCTAAGATGACTAACATGGCGCCTGAAACGCGTTCAATCCACGGAAGATAACGACCCATCTGACGCGTCCATTGAGCGGCTTGCCCGAGAAAAAACGCCAGCGCTAAAAACGGGACGGCTAATCCTAAGGCATAGCTGGCTAACATTATGCCCCCTGTAGCCAGCGTGGATGAACGGGCCGCCAACAATAAAATGCTGGTCAAAATGGGTCCAACGCATGGAGTCCATCCCGCGGCAAAAACAATCCCCAATAATACCGCCGACAACCCTTGGGCTCTTGGTGTCACGGATAAATGAATATCCCGCTTGATGAGACCAATTTGAATGAAGCCAAGGATTTCGAGACCAAAAATAATGGTAATGAGTCCTCCAAGCTGGGCAATAACATGACGATGAAACTGGACAAATTGCCCAAGACTGCTTGCGCCGAGACCAGCCAAGACCAATACCGTCGAAAAACCGAGCACGAATAGGAAGGCATTTTGCATGACTCGTCGCCGCACCTGGTGATTTTGGATGGCATCGGCCGTCAATGCCGTTCCCGCCATAGTGGTGAGATATGACGGGATTAAAGGCAGCACACAAGGAGAGAGGACTGAGGCGAGCCCTCCAATGAATGCGACCCCTAATGAAACCAATGAGATGTCCAATTCTCACGTGCCCCCTTTTGATGGCGGAAATTATATCACGTCAGCACTCCTGTGTCATGTGAGCAGGAATCTGACGATTTATGTCGTATGTTAATATGTTGGGAGGCTATTATGATACGGTTGGAAAATGTCAGTAAACGATATGCGAACGGGCATTATGGCGTCATCGATGTGAATCTCGAAATTCGGCGTGGTGAATTCCTCTTCCTCGTCGGACCCTCGGGTGCCGGGAAATCCTCGCTCATCCGTCTTTTATACCGGGAGGAAGTGCCGACTTCGGGGGAGATTTATCTCGATGAGTTTCGCCTTTCACAGTTGAGACGGGGCCAAGTATCGCGATTACGGCGCCAGCTCGGGGTGGTCTTTCAAGATGTGAAATTGTTGACGAATCGCACGGTGTATCAAAATGTTGCGTTTGCTATGGAAGTTGTGGGAGCCTCAAGCCGCGATATTCATAAGCGGGTCCCGCAAGTGTTGGAACTGGTCGGGCTATCTCGGCGACGCAATAATTATCCTCATCAGCTGTCTGGGGGAGAACAACAGCGTGTTGGCATCGCGAGAGCTTTAGTCAATAATCCTGTCTATATTATTGCCGACGAACCGACGGGTAATTTGGATCCGGAAACCTCATTTGAAATCATTAAATTGCTGAACGAAATCAACCGGCGGGGAGCGACAGTCATTATGGCTACCCATGCTAAAGATATTGTGAACCAGATGCATAAGCGCGTGGTCGCCGTAGAAAATGGTCGAATTGTGCGTGATGAAGCGAGAGGAGCTTATGGTTATGAGCCTTAGCAGCGTATGGTACATTACCAAAGAAACAGGGCGTAATCTCATCCATAATGCGTGGATGACCTTGGCTTCGGTTTCGACAGTGGCCATTTCCATGTTTGTGCTCTCGTTTTTTCTTGTTTTAACCGTGAATATGAACCATGTCACGAGCGTGTTACAAAGCCAGGTGGAAATGCGGGTCTTTATCAAAGCCCACGTGCCCCGTGCTCAAGAAATGGCATTACTGGCGCACGCCGAACATTGGCCAGGCGTAAGAAAAATCCAGTTTTTTACCAAACAACAAGCGGCAGCCCAGCTCAAAAAAGAATTTCCCAACCAGCAAGATTTGCTTACTTTGATATCCAAATCCAACCCTTTATTTGATGGGTATAATGTGTATACGGAAAATCCTCAGCAAATTCCCGGGCTCGCTAAACGCTTTGACCATGAAAAAATTGTGCATAATGTAGTTTATGAGGGGCAAGTTGTTAACCGCTTATCCCGCCTTTCGGTTGTTTTAAAGTGGGTGGGCTGGGGCATTGAATTTTTATTAGGTTTGGCAACGCTCTTCATTATCGTCAATACGATTCGTTTGGCCGTCTTTGCCCGTAGACGGGAAGTGGCGGTCATGAAATTGGTGGGGGCAACCGATTGGTTTATTCGCTGGCCATTTGTGTTAGAGGGATTAGCCCTCGGCCTCGTTGGGGCGGTGGTGGCGGATATTGTTGTCGCCCAAGGTTATCACTGGCTTCTTGTTGAGGCGAGTAACGCGTTGCCATTTTGGCCCATGGCACCGTTTCAGCAAGTGATGCATAAGACGGTAGACTTTACCTTGATTGGAGGGCTTTTGGTCGGCGGGTTGGCGAGCCTAGTGGCGCTTAGACGGTTCTTGCGCGTCTGAGTTTTGATAACGCGTGGTATAATGGCAGGGAGAAACTAAGGGAGGAACCCGATGCGTTTTCCCAAATGGGGTCTTTGGCTGAGCGCGACACTCGTGTTAATGGCGGGATCCTCAGTCGGAACTTGGTATTGGTTAACCCAAGTCGAACCAGGCGTCCGTATTCCTGCCAGCATGCGGAACAACAAGGAATTCGCGCAATTTGTCCAAACGTACCAATTAATTCGGAGTAAAACCATTTGGTCAAATAGTCCCCATCAATTATTAGTCGGTGCAATTAATGGGATGGTGGGGACTTTACATGATCAATTCTCGAATTATTTGTCGCCCTCTAGCACGAAGAATTTTAATGCATTGCTTAATCCAACATTCACCGGGATCGGAATCGAGGTCGAACCCGAGGCCCATGACTTGCGTATTATGCAAGTCTTTTCGCATTCGCCAGCGGCGTTAGCGGGCCTCAAACCGGGCGAACTGATTGTGGATGTCAACCATACTTCAGTGGCCAGCATGAATCCCATCCAAGCCCTAAGCCGGATTCGAGGACCGGTGAATACGTATGTGACTTTAACGGTAGAAGATCACAATCAACTTCAAACACACCGGATTGAACGGGAGAAAATCGCGTTACCCACGGTGTTTAGTCAAATGATGCCACACCATATTGCCTATATGAACATCACAGAATTCGGCAATAACACGGGGCAAGAGGCTACTCAACAGTGGCACCAGTTACTCCGCCAAGGTGCGCGGGGATTACTATTGGATTTGCGCAATAACCCAGGAGGCGAAGTGTCTCAAGCCTTGCAAGTGGCCAATCTGTTTGTTCCCAAAGGTCCTGTGGTGACTTTAAAATTTAAAAATCCAGAACAGGACCAAACTCTCAATTCGGACGGGCCGGGGACATCTGTTCCCATCGTGGTACTGGTCAACGGGCAGACTGCATCCGCCGCAGAAATATTGTCGGCAGCTATTCAAGAGCGGCAGGGTGGTCTTTTAGTCGGAACGAGAACATATGGCAAGGGCATTGTGCAACAGGTCTTATCCTTGCCCGGACATGCCGCGTTAAAACTGACGGTGGCGCGCTATTACACACCCAATGGTCAGTACATTGAGCATGTGGGGCTCGCCCCGAATGTCTATGATCCTGAACCCATTGATGTGGTGCCATCTAATAATCCCAACCAGGATCCCCAATTGCAAAAAGCCATCACGGTTCTCCTTCAGCATATGGCACATCGGTAAGTGTTTGAGAAAGGATAAAGGATGGGCGTATTTCAATTAGTCAGTCCCTATGAACCTCAGGGTGACCAACCCAAAGCCATTGATGCCTTGGTGCGCGGCATTCAACAGAATTTCAGTCAGCAAGTTCTATTGGGTGTTACGGGTTCAGGCAAGACTTTTACCATGGCGAATATCATCGCGCGTGTGAATCGGCCGACGTTGGTCATGGCGCCAAACAAAACCTTAGCCGCACAATTAGCGGGAGAGCTCAAAGCCTTCTTTCCCCACAACGCGGTCGAGTATTTTATTAGTTATTATGACTATTACCAGCCGGAAGCCTACGTGCCTCAAACCGATCTGTATATTGAAAAAGATTCGCAGATTAATGACGAAATCGATAAACTGAGACACTCGGCGACCTCGGCCTTACTCGAACGGCCTGATGTCATTATTGTGGCGAGCGTGTCTTGTATCTATGGTTTAGGGTCTCCTGAGGATTACCGGGAATTGGTGTTGTCACTGAGGGTCGGCATGGAACGGGAACGCGATAGCATTTTACGCAAGTTAGTGGAAATTCAATATGATCGTAATGATGTCAATTTTGTCCGTGGCAAATTTCGTGTCCGCGGTGATGTCATCGAAATCTTTCCGGCTAACCAAAGCGAGCAAGCGATTCGTGTGGAAATGTTTGGGGACGAAATTGAACGCATTCGCGAATTTGATCCCCTTACGGGAGAAATCATTGGCGACCGGGATCATGTCGCGATTTATCCGGCGTCCCACTATGTTATGGGTCAAGATCGGTTAAGACCGGCCATTTTGAGCATTCAACAGGAATTAGACGAGCGACTTAAAGAATTAAAAGATTTAGGCAAAGATCTTGAGGCGCAGCGGTTGGAACAACGTACGCGCTATGATTTGGAAATGTTGGAAGAAGTCGGCTTTTGTTCAGGGATTGAAAATTATGCGAGGCATTTCACCGGGCGTCCTCCCGGTGCACCGCCGTACACACTCTTAGATTATTTTCCGCATCCCTTTTTAACCATTATTGACGAATCCCATGTCACCGTGCCCCAGATTCGGGGCATGTATGCCGGGGATATTTCGCGAAAAACGACCTTAGTCGAGCATGGATTTCGTTTGCCCTCAGCTTTGGACAATCGCCCGTTGCGTTTTGATGAATTTTTACACAGTATTGATCAAGTGATTTATGTATCAGCCACTCCCGGCCCTTACGAATTACAAGTGGCAGAACAAGTCGTGGAGCAGATTGTCCGGCCGACAGGGCTCGTCGACCCGCCTATTGTGGTAAAGCCCACAACAGGACAAATTGACGATTTGTTGGCGGAAATTCGTCAGCGTGTCTTGAAATCCCAGCGCGTGTTGGTTACGACTCTGACCAAGCGAATGGCGGAAGATTTGACCGAATACCTGCGAGAAAACCAGGTGCGGGTTCGTTATCTCCATTCCGATATTGATGCGCTCGAGCGGATGGCGATTATTCGTGACTTAAGGCTCGGGGAGTTTGATGTATTGGTGGGTATTAACTTGTTGCGGGAAGGACTAGACCTGCCCGAAGTGGGATTAGTGGCCATTTTAGATGCTGACAAAGAAGGCTATTTGCGGTCGGTCACGTCTTTGGTGCAAACGATTGGACGCGCTGCGAGAAACTTGGAAGGGCAAGTGATTATGTATGCAGACAAAATCACCGACTCGATGCGCAAGGCTATTGACGAAACCGACCGACGGCGTGCGATACAAAAAGAATACAACGAGATCCATCACATTACGCCTAAAGGCATTGTGAAAGAAGTGCGGGATGTCATCCAAGCGACAAAGGCTGTGGACGAGACAACCGATAGTGGTAAATCGATTAAAGAGATGACCCTGCGGGAACGGATGGAATTAGCCAGGAAGTTGCGGAAAGAAATGAAAGAAGCTAGCCGCAATTGGGAATTCGAACGAGCGGCTATGTTGCGGGATATGCTCATGGAACTCGAAAATGAGCGGCCAATTAAGGCCGTGTCGGGAGGGAAGAAGAAAGACCATGGCTAAGCATGTGATTGCCATTCACGGAGCACGGCAACACAATTTAAAGAACATTTCCGTGGACATCCCCCGTGACAAATTAGTTGTTATTACGGGCGTTTCGGGATCGGGAAAATCTTCCTTAGCATTTGATACCATCTATGCCGAAGGCCAAAGACGCTATGTGGAGTCCTTGTCGAGTTATGCGCGTCAATTCTTAGGGCAAATGGATAAGCCGGATGTCGATAGTATCGATGGCTTATCCCCTGCCATTTCAATTGACCAGAAAACGACGAGCCACAATCCGAGGAGTACGGTGGGCACGGTCACAGAAATTTATGACTATCTTCGGTTATTGTATGCGCGTGTTGGCACGCCGCACTGTCCGCAATGTGGAGAACGGATTAGCCAACAAACAATTGAACAAATGGTTGACCGTATTGTGGAAAAGCCGGAAGGCACGCGTCTGGAAATTCGTGCGCCGATTATTCGTGGCCGGAAAGGCAGCCACGAAAAAGTTTTTGACCAACTGCGGCAACAAGGATTTACGCGGGCTCGAGTTGATCAGGCTTTAATTGAAATTGAAAATCCTCCGGTCTTAAACAAGAATAAAAAGCATGACATCGCCGCGATTGTGGACCGTATTGTGGTGCGGCCCAACATTCAGCACCGCTTGGCGGAATCGTTGGAACAAGCGCTTGAGATCAGTGGGGGACTAGCAGAAGTGGGCGAACCGGATGGCCCCAGTGAGTTATATTCCCGGGAGTTGGCTTGCCCGCATTGTGGCATTTCCTTAGAGGAACTCACGCCACGGATGTTTTCGTTTAACGCACCCTATGGGTCTTGTCCCGATTGTATGGGCCTTGGATATAAACTGGAACCCGATCCCGAGTTGATAGTGCCGAATCCCGCGTTGTCTATTAATGAAGGGGCCATTGCTCCGTTTTTCCGAGCCCCTACCCGGTTCTATATGGATTTGTTGGCCCGGGTTTTTGAAGATGCGGGGTATTCGTTAGATGTCCCGTTTAAAGATTTGCCGCCAGAGGCTCAGCAGATTGTGTTTTATGGCTATGCGAAGACCTTGCCCTTTCATTATGAAGGCGTCTTTGGCAATCACGTCCATATGACCCGCTATCAAGGAGTTATTCCGATTCTTGCGAAGCGTCATAAAGAATCGAGTAGTGAAAGCGCGCGCCAGGACGTTGAGGAGTATATGAGCTCAAAACCCTGTGCAACCTGCCAGGGAAAACGGCTCAAACCTGAGGTGTTAGCGGTGACGATTGGTGACATGTCGATTGCGGATTTAACTGACTTGTCTGTGCGTAAAGCCCGCGACTTTTTGCGCTCTTTAACCTGGAATGATCGCGAACAAATGATTGCAGGGCCCATTTTGAAAGAAGTCGATGAACGCTTAAGTTTTTTGATTGACGTGGGTCTAGGGTATTTGACCTTATCCCGGGCGGCGGGGACGTTGTCCGGGGGAGAAGCCCAGCGAATCCGCCTGGCTACGCAAATCGGTTCGTCATTAGTTGGCGTCTTATATATTTTGGACGAGCCCTCAATTGGTCTCCATCAACGAGACAACGACCGGCTCATTGCGACATTGAAACGGCTTCGGGATCTGGGGAATACCGTCTTAGTGGTTGAGCATGACGAAGACACCATGTTAGCGGCCGATTATTTAATTGACGTGGGTCCGGGACCAGGAATTTATGGAGGCCAAATTGTGGCGCACGGCACTCCCGAAGAAGTGATGGCCAATCCATCAAGCCTGACGGGACAATACTTATCCGGGCAAAAAGAAATTCCCATGCCCAAGGTTCCCCGCGAACCCCAGGATAGATGGCTGACGATAGTGGGGGCGCGTGAACACAATTTGAAAAACATCACGGTGAAAATTCCCTTGGGACTCATGGTGGTGGTCACTGGCGTATCGGGGTCGGGGAAATCGACGCTCGTCAACGAAATCATTCGCAAGCAACTCGAAGTCACACTCAATAAAGCAAGAAGTCGGCGCGTCGGTGAGCACGACATGATTACGGGATTAGAGTACTTAGATAAAGTGATCGCGATTGATCAAAGTCCTATTGGCCGTACTCCGCGTTCCAATCCGGCCACCTATACTGGGGCTTTTGATTTGATCCGGGAAATTTTTGCGAATACCACGGAGGCGAACATCCGTGGATATAAAGCCGGGCGGTTTTCATTTAACGTCCGTGGAGGACGCTGCGAAGCCTGTAAGGGGGATGGCATTTTGAAGATTGAAATGCATTTTCTCCCCGATATTTATGTGCCCTGTGAAGTTTGCAAAGGTACGCGCTATAATCGCGAGACCTTGGAGGTGCATTACCGTGGCAAGACCATTGCCGATGTGCTCGACATGACCGTCGATGAAGCCTTGGACTTCTTCCAACATCATTCCCGTTTAAAAAGAAAATTAGAGACCCTGCGCGACGTGGGATTAGGTTATGTACGCTTAGGGCAAAGTGCCACCACCTTATCGGGAGGTGAGGCTCAACGGGTCAAACTAGCGACCGAACTTTCCAGGCGTTCGGAAGGTCGCACCCTATACATTTTAGATGAGCCCACAACCGGACTTCATCAAGAAGACATTCGTCATTTACTTGATGTGTTGCAACGTCTCGTTTCACAAGGTGATACCGTCTTAGTCATTGAGCATAATCTAGATGTTATCAAAACCGCGGACTGGATTATTGATTTAGGTCCAGAAGGTGGCGATTTAGGGGGAGAGATTGTGGCCGAGGGACCCGTGAGGGACATTATAGCCTCCGAAAAATCGTATACCGGTCAATTTTTGGCGCGGCATTTACAGCGCCGGCAAATGGTTCAACCTTAAGACCATGGGGAAGATATCGGGCAGGTGCCTTTGAGGGGAGTGGCAAGAAAGGCAGAGGGTATGATGACTTTATCAGAGCACCTAGAAGAAAAACGCCAACTACTTCCGGATAAACCCGGGGTCTATCTGATGAAAGATCACGAAGGGCAAGTCATTTACGTCGGGAAAGCCGTCAATTTAAAACAGCGGGTTCGGAGTTATTTTCAAGAAGCGAGCCGACTATTGCCAAAAGTGGCCGCGATGATGCGCCATGTCGAAGATTTTGAAATTATTACGACCGATACCGAAGTCGAAGCCTTGATCTTGGAAGCCACGCTCATTAAAAAATACCGACCGCACTACAATATCCGGTTAAAAGATGATAAGGCCTATCCATATATCCGCTTAACATGGGAAGAAGATTTTCCCAGACTCATTATTGCCCGCCGTCCTGACAATTCCGGTAGTCGCTATTTTGGACCTTATACCCGGGCCCAAAGTGTGCATGAAACGATTCGTCTCCTGCGCCATATTTTCCCTATTCGGAATTGCACCAACCAGAAATTTAAAAATGCCGCTCGTCCTTGTCTCGAATACCACATTAAACGGTGCCCGGGGCCTTGCCAGGCCTTAATCGACAAAGACAGTTACCGGGACATGATGAAAAATGTAGAGTGGTTTTTAGAAGGCAAGGTCGACGCCGTGGAAAAATCTTTGGTCAAGGAATTAAACCGGGCCGCTGAAGAACTGGAATTTGAAAAAGCGGCGAAATTGCGTGACCAGGTTATGGCCGTTCGAGAAATTACTGCGCAGCAAAAGGTTTCCGCGGAGGCGGGAAGAAATTTAGATGCGATTAGCTGGGCCTTAAGCGACCAAGATGCCTATTTACAGGTATTTATGGTGCGTGATGGCCGTCTCATTGGCCGAGAGTCATTTACTTTAACAGGTGTCGATGGGACCGATGAAAAAGAATTGGCGCATGCCTTTTTAATGCAATATTATGACCGGGCCAGGGACATTCCCCAGGAAATTTTGATTGAACATCTTCCTCCCGATGATCGTCAAATTACGGCATGGCTTCGAGAGAAACGCGGAGGCAAGGTTGACTTGAAAGTCCCGGTCCGGGGAGAAAAACAACGGCTATTAGCGATGGTCCGGCAAAATGCCACAATTGCCCGTGATGAAGCCCTGCGGCGGATGGAAATCAAAGAACGAGACCGCGAACGGGCCTTGTTGGAAATTCAACAAACTCTCGGTCTTCCGGGACTTCCCCGCCGCATGGAGTGTTACGATATTTCTAATACCCAAGGCACCGAATCGGTAGCGTCTATGGTTGTCTTTACCGATGGTAAGCCAGATAAAAGTCAGTACCGGCAATTTAAAATTCAGAGTGTCGAAGGGCCGAATGATTTTCTATCAATGAAAGAAGTCATTACCCGGCGATTTCATCATCAAGCCCAAGATGCCAAACAAATGGGTAAAAGTCACTTTGCCAAAACGCCCGACTTGGTGATTATCGATGGTGGCCGTGGCCAGCTCGGATATGCCTATCAGGCGATGCGCGAGTTAAATGTGGCAGACATTCCCGTCTTTGGTTTAGCCAAGCAACATGAGTGGCTGTTTGAACCCGAACGTGCTGATCCTATTATTCTGGATCGGGATTCGGCTGGTCTCAAACTCTTGATGCATCTCCGGGATGAAGCTCACCGGTTTGCGATCACCTATCACCGTAAACTCCGGACCAAACGTAATCTCGCTTCGATTTTAGATGATATCGAGGGCATTGGCCCAGCCCGCAAGAAAATTCTGCGGCAAACTTACGGCGACTTAGCAGCCATTTCGCAAGCAAGTGTGGATGAATTGGCTGCATTACCTAAAATGACACGGCCTGCAGCGGAAGCCGTCAAACGTTATCTTGATGAACATTTTAAGTCGAATGAAGAGGAAAATGCGGTGCCGGAATAAGGATTCAACGATATTATGGGAAGAGTACACGATGACGGGAAGGTGATGGGCCATGCGGTGGTTAACGGTCTGGATTGCTTCGGCGATTGGACTAGCGGTTATCAGTCATATACACTTAGGCATTATGGCCAAGAGTACCGAGGCTATTTTGGTCGCAGCTTTGGTTTTAGGGTTAGTCAATACGACTATTAAACCCATCGTGAAATTACTGACGTTGCCCATTAACTTGCTTACCTTTGGTCTTTTTGGATGGGTCATCAATGCGTTAATGCTGTGGTTGGTATCGGCCATTGTCCCGGGTTTTATTGTGCATGGATTTGGCGCGGCCTTTTGGGGCGCATTAATTTTGTCAATTGTATCGGGGGTTGTAGGTTGGATAATCAGATACGCATAAAGTTGCTTGTCTTAGATTTAGACGGGACTGTGCTGCGCTCAGATGGATCGCTATCAGGGGAATTGGTGAAAGCAGTGAATCAAGTGAAGACCCACGGTATTACGGTCATTTTAGCTACAGGCCGCATGGTGCGTTCGGCAGAACCCTATTGGCTGCAGTTACAATTAGGCACGGGACCGTTAATTGCGTATAACGGGAGTATGGTTGTGGAAATGCCGCAGCAAGTCCCGTGGTTCAGCTGGCACCTGACAGAAGATGTGGCGCGTTTTGTCATAGAAGAGGCCTTAGATGCCGACATACTCACTCAGGTCTATGTCAGCAATGAGTTATGGCTTTCCAAAGAAGATGAAAGGGCTCAACACTACATTGAAGTGAATCATATTCCCGGCGATGTGAAGTCTCGCGAAGGACTGCTTAGCTGGCCCTCACCACCCATAAAAATCTTGTTGCAAGATGATCCGGATAAACTGGATCAATTTCGTCTCCGCATTTCTCCAGAAGTCTTGGGATTACAGGGAAGAATTTTCAAATCCCAAGCCGATTACTTAGAAATTGTTCCGGCAGGGGTGGGCAAAGGACCGGCTTTAGCAAAGGTCGCTGAACGCTTGCATCTTTCCCCACAGCAGATCATGGCGATCGGTGATGCTGAAAATGATGTTGACATGTTGAAGTGGGTGGGAATGGGCGTAGCAATGGGCCAGGCACCTGAACTGGTGAAGCATGCCGCCGATGTTGTGACCAAGAGCGTTGACCAGGATGGGGCCGCCTACGCCATTTACCGGTGGTTATTAGATCCGATGCAAGGTTTTCACGAAATGCAGTACTGAGATGAGGACTTGCTGTCCCCATGGCAGTCGCCAAATGAGATAGAGCGTGGTTGAGGTCAATGTAATGGAAAAAGCCCAGGCAAATTCTCGTTCCATTCGACGCTGTTGAGCCATGCGTTTAAGATCCGCCCGCGAAACGGGATCAGTTGTGAAGGGCGGTTCGGATTTGTTATGACGGGCACGCCTGGATAATTCAGATGTCGCCATAATAGACCTCCCGATAGAAACTCTTTGGGGTATTATTCGACAAGAAGTGAATTTTTCCTGTTAACGTCGTGACGAAATTACAAGTTTGTCGGCTGAAGCCACCGACTTGTGGCGAAATTCATGTGAGGCCAAATCGGAGTGAAACGGATGGAACACGTACGTTTAGTGATTATCACCGGTCTATCTGGTGCTGGGCGTAGCGAAGCGATGCGCGTTTTCGAAGACTTAGGATATTTTTGTGTCGATAATTTGCCTCCCAACTTGATTAGCAAATTTGCGGAACTCCTGCAGAAAAGTCCCGAAGTTCAAGGAGCCGCTTTGGTCATGGATATCCGGGGCGGGGTATTTTTCTCCGAGCTTCAAGGGTCTCTGAATGAACTGGATGCCAGCCAATTACCCTACCAGATTCTTTATTTAGAAGCGGATGAAGAAACGTTAATTCGACGTTACAAAATGTCTAGACGTCGGCATCCTTTGGAGACGCAGGGACGGTTGGTGGATGCTTTGCGTAAAGAGAAGGAGGCGTTGCGGGAACTCCGTGGTAAAGCCGACGTGATCATTGATACCTCGGGCTTGACGGCTCTCCAACTGAGGCAGCGTATCTCCGATGTGTTTCGTCTTGATGGAACCCAGTCTTTATTTCAAGTACGGTTGGTGTCTTTTGGGTTTAAACATGGGTTACCGAAAGATGCCGATTTAGTGTTTGATGTCCGTTACTTACCTAACCCCTATTATGTGGAGGAATTACGCAGCAAGACTGGTAATGATGAAGAAGTCGATCAATATGTGATGCGTTTTCCCCAAGCCAAAGAAACCCTCGACAAACTGGCCAATCTGCTCGCCTTTTTGATTCCTCAGTTTCAGCAAGAAGGCAAGCCGCAAGTCACAATCGGCATTGGCTGTACAGGGGGCCAGCACCGGTCAGTGGTCTTTGCCAACCGGCTGAAAGACTTATTAACGCAGGCCGGGCATCAAGCCCTTGTCGAACATCGTGATTTGGACTTGCGGGAGGAGTAATATGTGGCGGTTGTTGGTTCCGGGATTAAAGCTTAAACGTTTTTTGGCTTTAATTGCTTTGGGATTTATGGCACTGGGCGTGGCGATGGGATTATCAGCCTGGATAGAGCCCTACCTATTTCCTTTTTGGCGCCGGCCGGTATTAGAAATGATTTTGTTTGTTGTGGGCACTGTGTTGGTGGTGGGAGGATTTTGGGGATTATGGCGCTCCATTAATGAGGTCCTGGGATCCGACAAATGGGCAGGATTATTATATTCGCGCCGGCAATTGGCCAGGGGCCCACACATTGCCGCCTTAGGAGGCGGAACCGGAATGCCGTCAGTTCTGCGGGGTCTCAAACACTACACGTCAAATTTGACGGCGATTGTGACCGTAGCCGACGATGGCGGGAGCTCGGGGCGGTTACGCGGCGATTTGGGCATGTTGCCACCAGGAGACATTCGTAATTGTATGGTTGCTTTAGCGGACACCGAACCCTTAATGGAGCAGCTTTTTCAACACCGGTTTCAAGCGGGAGAATTAAAAGGCCACAGTTTTGGTAACTTATTTTTAGCGGCAATGGAACAAGCCTCAGGGGATTTTGTCACCGCTTTACGTGAATCCAGTCGGGTGTTGGCTGTTCGTGGAACGGTTCTGCCAGCAACCTTGGAGCATGTCACGCTTCATGCAACGCTTGTGACCGGCGCGCATGTGGAAGGAGAAAGTGCTATTGGCCACAGTACTGACCGAATAGAGCGGATTTGGATGGATCCGCCCGATGCCACTCCTCTTCGGGAAGCTGTAGAAGCCATTGTTGCGGCCGATATGGTAGTTTTGGGCCCTGGCAGTCTTTATACTTCCATTTTGCCTAATCTCTTAATTCCCGCGATTGCTGATGCCATCCGGCAATCAAAAGGCATTCGGGTCTATGTCGCCAATATCATGACCCAACCTGGAGAAACGGCGAACTTTTCTGTCCGGGATCATTTAAAAGCTATCGAAGATCATGTCGGTCCTGGATTAATTGATGTGGTGTTGGTGAACAACGAAAAGGTTCCCGAACGGCTATTGCAAAAATACCGGAGGGAAGGGGCTGATCAGGTGGCGTTTCAAGGGGAAGAATCCCTGGTCACGGGACAACCCGTCGTCATCTATGATAATCTACTTTTAGCCGATGGGGTCGTCCGTCATGATCCCGATAAGCTGGCGCCGGCACTTTTGCGGGTGCTCCTCAAATTTCGCCCGAAGTGGGCTGAAGGGCGTTTGATCGACGCCTTATGGTTGGAAAATCGTTTACGGGAGCGACATCAACCACGATGGGATGGTCATATGCCAGGCAAATCAAAGCGGAACTAGCCCGGCTTCCTCAAGAAAAACGTCGGGTTTGCTTATGGGCAGAATTGCTGGGAATGGGTTCATATCTTGGCATGGAATCACTATCATCCGGGTTGGATGTCGGCAATGCCCTGGTGGCACGGCGCGCATACCATATCATGAAATGGTTAGGCCTATCGCCGCATATTACGGTAAAACGCTCTAGACGCCGGTTAGTCTTTCACGTGTCATACACGGAGTCGACCGCTAACACCAGCGAAAATCCCATTACTGGTTGTCCGAAAGCCTATTTACGCGGTCTTTTTTTGGCTCGCGGCTATTTGGCCGAGCCCGAACGTGCGATTCATTTGGAAATCTGGATGAATGACCCTGAGCAATTTAATCTGGCCGAACGCATCTTGCTGCCTCTTAAGATTCGGCCCAAAAGTTCCAGACGACGGGGACGCGTTATTCTTTATCTGAAAGATGGCGAGCAAGTCGGGCGTTTCTTAACCCACATTGGTGCGCATCAAGCCGTTCTGGCACTAGAAAGTGCTCAAGTCATGAAAACCATGAAAAACCAGGTGAACCGCTTGGTCAATTCGGAAACCGCCAATTTGCGGCGAGCCGTTGAATCGGGACTAGAACAGGCTCGAATCCTTAAGATCCTTCTGAATAGTCCTCATGAAGACATCCCTCCAGCACTGAGGGAACTGGCCCTATTGCGGATTGCTCATCCGGATTGGTCCCTAAAAGAATTGGGATTGGCTCTTCATCCGCCGCTTAGTAAATCGGCCGTTAATCACCGTATGCGGCGTCTGTTGCGCGGCTATGAAATGAAAACAACCAGTTAAGTCTAGCCATTTTTTCATCATTTTTGTCAAAAAGCTACCGTTCTGTCTGTTGTTTTGGCATAATGGTGAATTGTTAGAGTACTTTGACGAAACGCACCGTCGTGTCGACGGGGTGTACCGCACAGCGTATAATTTACTTGTGAATCCGGTCACGTAAATTTGAATTAGCTATTTTAGTTCCTAACCTTTAACCAGATGGCGGGGGTGTTGTATTGTTTACGCATTATACCGCGCTTTTGATTTATATCATCGTGGCCTTCCTTGTGGCCTTCGGCATGTCCTTTACGTCGGACTTGCTGGGACCTAAGGCGCCGGGCGGGTTGAAACGCACGACCTATGAGTCGGGAATCATTCCAGAGGCGCCGGTCGGATATTTTTCTGTGCGGTTTTATCGTGTCGCGATGTTTTTCATGATTTTTGATGTCGCTGTCATGGCGCTTTATCCATGGGCCATTAGTTTGACTAGCCTTCACCAAGCGGGATTCGTTAAAGCCCTAATCTTCTTAGTGGTCGTTGCTCTAGCGTTTGCTTACGTCTGGAATAAAGGAGGATTTCAATGGGATTAAACCTCACACAAAAAGAAGCCGAAAAATCCTTACTACTTACCACTGTGGAGAAAATGGGACGCTGGGCACAGAAATCCTCGGTGTGGCCTGCAACTTTCGGGTTAGCCTGCTGTGCTATCGAGATGATGAGTGTGACCAATTCCCGCTATGATTTAGCCCGATTTGGGGCCGAGGTCTTCCGGGCTTCCCCCAGGCAAGCCGACTTGATGATTGTTGCCGGACGTGTCAGCCAAAAGATGGCCCCCGTTCTAAGAACAATTTGGGAACAAATGCCCGAACCCAAATGGGTCATATCGATGGGAGCGTGTGCTTCCTCCGGGGGTGTGTTTGACAACTATGCCATTATTCAAGGCGTGGACCATGTGGTGCCCGTGGATATTTATGTTCCAGGGTGCCCCCCCAACCCCGAAGCATTGATGTTTGGGATCTTGAAATTGCAAGAACAAATTATGCAAGGGATTCCTCCTAAATATCAACGCCTTGCCATGGAGGGACACACGCCATGAACCATAATGACCCCGATATATTAGAACGTTTAGCTGGCGAGTTTCCTGATGCCTTTACGGTTGTGGAGGCGGTCGATCAGCCCACGATTTCCACATCACTTGAGCAACTACTCGCTGTCATGCAATATCTGCGAGATCAGGCTCAGTACCGCATTTGTCTTGATGTTTTGGCTGTAGATTACTTGCCAGACCGCCCACGTTTTGAATTGGTTTATCACTTGTACAATCCCTGGAAACATGCCCGTATACGGGTGAAGGTGCGCGCCGGGATTAATGAAAAAGTTCCGAGTGTCACACCACTGTGGCCAGGCGCCAATTGGCCAGAGCGTGAGGCGTATGACTTGTTTGGCATTGAGTTTGAAGGGCACCCCGATTTGCGCCGGATTTATTTACCGGATGACTGGGATGGGCACCCCTTGCGTAAAGATTATCCCTTAACAGGCACACGAGTTGATTGAGAGGTGACGATATGGCCACTGAAAAGCCTGAATTGCTAGAAACCTCGGAACGAAGTGACACCATGATTATTAATTTAGGGCCTCAGCATCCGAGTACGCACGGGGTACTGCGCGTGCGTCTTGAACTCGATGGAGAGCGGGTGGTGCATGCCGAGCCGGTGGTTGGATATCTGCATACAGGATTTGAAAAGACGGCGGAAAATCTAACGTATCAGCAGTGTAATACGATAACGGACCGGTTAGATTACCTGGCTCCGATGACGAATAACTTGGCGTATGTGTTAGCCGTAGAAAAATTGTTGAACGTGGAAGTGCCTAAACGCGCTCAATATATTCGTGTTCTGTTCGCGGAATTGACGCGCGTGGCCAGCCACTTAGTGTGGCTCGGCACCCATGTAATGGATTTAGGCGCGATGAGTTTATTTTTCTATACCATGCGGGAACGGGAAGTCATTTTAGATCTCATTGAAGCGGTTTCAGGAGTCCGCATGAACCCAAGCTATTTCCGCATTGGGGGACTAGCCTATGACCTTCCCGAAGGCTTTCATGAAAAAGTTTATGCCTTCATTAAAGATTTTCCGCGCTGGATGAAAACCTATCGTCATCTTTTTGACGGGAATCCCCTCATTAACGAGCGTCTTCAAGGTATCGCGGTATTGACACAGGAGGATGCTTTAGCGCTATCGGTAACCGGACCGAATTTGCGGGCCACGGGAATGCCCTTAGATTTGAGAAAAGATGAACCCTATTCATCTTATGAAGATTTTGAGTTTAATGTTCCAATTCGCACGGAATGTGATGCATACGCGCGGTTTTGGGTGCGTGTCGAAGAAATGTACGAATCGATGAAAATCATCGAACAAGCCATCGACAAAATTGAACCCAAAGGTCCTTATACCACGAGTGACCGAAAAATCAGCTTGCCTCCCCGAGAGGAGATTTACGGCAATATGGAGGCGTTGATTCATCAGTTCAAGTTGGTGACGCAAGGTTTTCCTGTGCCGGCTGGTGAGGTTTATCAGGGTATTGAAGGCCCGCGGGGCGAAATCGGATTTTATATTGTGTCAGATGGTGGATCGAAACCTTACCGGTGGCGGGCTCGGACCCCATCCTTTTACAACTTACAATCCCTGCCACAAATGTGTGAGGGGGGGCTTGTTGCCGACGTGATTACGGCTATTGGGAGCATAGACATAATGTTGGGGGATGTCGACAAATGAAGCCTGAATGGATAAAGTGGGCTGAAGAAGCCAAAGAGCAATTTCCGGAAGCCAATTCGAGTTTACTGCCACTTTTACACCGGATTCAACAGGCCGAGGGATGGTTGTCTGATGACACCATAGCGGATGTGGCTTCACTCCTTGGTTTAACCACCCAGTATGTTGAATCTGTGGCCTCATTTTATTCGTTGTTATACCGGGAAAAAGTCGGCAAGAATGTGATTCATGTCTGCGTCGGACTGTCTTGTGCATTAGCAGGGGCAGACAAGGTTATGGAAGAATTGGAGCATAAACTCGGGATTTCTGAAGGCCAGAGTACTCCCGATGGAGAGTATACATTATTAGAAGCGGAATGCCTTGCCGCTTGCAATCTGGCTCCCGTCGTCCAGCGCAACTTGCGCTACCATGGGCTGGTTAATACGGCCGAAAAATTGGATGCGCTGTTGACCGATGACGAAAAAGAGGTGACGTCGTGAGTCAGAAATATTACTTATTACGCAACCGGGAAATTCCCGATATTGATCAGATGCCCGTGTATCTTGCCAACGGTGGCTACCAGGCCTTACGCAAAGCATTGAATGACTTTAAGCCGGAAGAACTTGTCGAGTTGGTTAAGAAATCGGGACTCAGAGGACGAGGTGGCGCGGGCTTTCCTACTGGTATGAAATGGGGATTTTTGCCCAATGATGGCCGAAAACGATATTTAGTGGTCAATTCCGATGAAGCCGAACCGGGAACCTATAAAGACCGCGAAATTATTGAACGCAATCCTCATCAGCTTATTGAAGGAATTATTATCTCTAGTTACGCAACCAAAGCGCGGGAAGCTTATATTTATTGTCGCGGTGAGTTTCTCTTTGGGTCGGAACAACTGAAGCGCGCTGTGCAAGAAGCGTATGAACAGGGATTTCTTGGTGAAAACATTCTCGGATCAGGATTTTCTTTGGATCTGAAAGTGTATCGGGGCGCTGGTGCCTATATTTGTGGAGAAGAATCGGCTTTATTGGAATCCCTTGAAGGCAAGCGCGGTAATCCTCGTCTAAAGCCACCTTTTCCCGCCATTGCAGGGTTGTATGGCGGTCCAACGGTGGTCAATAATGTGGAAACAATCACCAATATCCCCGCGATTGTGACCTATGGAGCCGAATGGTACACCTCGATGGGAACCGCCAAAAGTCCCGGTTTAAAAATCTTTAGCGTGAGTGGGCGCGTCAATCGTCCGGACAATTATGAAATTCCGCTTGCCACTCCGCTTCGTACCCTGATTGAGGATTATGCCGGAGGTGTCTTGCCGGGTCGCAAGATTAAAGCGGTCATTCCCGGCGGCAGCTCGGTGCCCCTCCTGACACCCGATAAATTGGATACCCCCTTGGATTATGAATCCGTTTTGCAAGCGGGTTCCATGTTGGGTTCCGGAGGCTGTATAGTGCTCGATGATCAGGTGTGCATCGTAGGCGCCACCGCAAGACTCGTGAAATTCTATCGGGAAGAGTCTTGTGGCAAGTGTACCCCGTGCCGGGAAGGAACGTACTGGATGACCGATATTCTCGAACGGGTGGAACACGGTCTCGGCACACCTGCCGATCTCGACACGCTGTTAGATGTTGCCGACAATATCGGCGGAAAATGTTTCTGTCCACTTGGTGATGCCTCACTGGGTGTGCTGGTCAGTGCCATGAAATACTTCCGTGATGAGTTCGAAGCACATGTCTTTGAACACGCATGTCCGATGGGAGCGAAATTATATGATACGGTTAACCATTGATGGCCAAGAAGTCACCGTGCCGGAAGGCACTATGATTGTCGATGCCGCAGCCAAATTAGGCATTGACGTACCGATTTACTGCTATCATCAAGCTTTAGGTCCCTTAGGCGCATGTCGTATGTGCCTAGTGCAGGTCGAGAAAATGCCTAAACTGGTCACCGGCTGTACCACGGCAGTGGCTGAAGGTATGGTTGTGCATACCAAAGGCGACGTGGTTGAAAAAGGTCGAAAGGGTGTTCTCGAGTTTCTTTTAATTAATCACCCGCTAGATTGTCCGGTTTGTGACAAAGGTGGAGAATGTTATCTTCAAGATTATACATTTGAATATGGTCCGGGCCGGGGACGCTTTCAAGAGCCAAAGATTCAAAAAGTTAAAGATGGGCCCATTAACGAATTCGTGTTAATCGATCAAGAACGTTGTGTGTTGTGTCAACGCTGCGTACGTTATATGAACGAATATGTCGGCGAAGGCCAATTGTTGTTAGAAGGACGTGGTGTTGAAACAGTCGTAACAACGGTGAACCATGAGCCAGCAACCAGCGTGTTTACCGGGAATGTCATTGACTTGTGCCCGGTTGGGGCGTTATTGTCTGCACCGTATCACCACAAAGGTCGTCCTTGGAATATTGATCGGCAAACAACGATTTGTCCCCAATGTCCGGTCGGTTGCGCGAGTAAAATGACCACGCGGGAAAGCCATATCATCCGAATGGAAGGCCGGCCGATTCCAGAGCGGGACTGGGGCTTTTTATGTGACCGAGGACGTTTTGGCTATGACTTTGGGTATCATCCGTTGCGTGTTCTCGATTCAGTCGTCCATGGGGAGTCCTTATCCAGTGCTCAAGCGATGCGCGATACGGCTGAATGGATGAAGGAAACGCTGAGGGAATATGGATACGGCAGCATTGGCTTTATCCTAGGCGGACATTTTACCTCCGAGGAGGCGTATTGGATCAAACAATTTGCCCAGGAGGTTGTGCATAGTCCCGAGTTAGCCACGGTGCGCAATGTGCCAGGATATCTTCCTATGAGTTTAAATGGCACCTTTGAGGACATCGCCCAAAGTCATACCGTAGTTTTCGTCGGCGTTGATCCTTATGAGGCTGTACCGGTGGTTCATCTCAAGTTGCGAGACCGCTACAAACACTTTCCTGCACTTCAGGTCATTGGCGTCGGGCCGAGAAAATTAACCCGTCCAACCCTACCGGGAGAAAATTACATCGTGCCCAGCGAAGATGAAGCCGTGTTATTTGCTCAAGCATTATTTATGGCCAAAGAGGATGACCCTATCGCTCAAGGACTGGTGCAACAGGTGAAAGATTATCCTTTGCCAGTATCTGCCGATGTACTAAAAGCGTTTGGAGAATCACTTCTTAACTCGCCGTATTTAACGCTGTTATGGGATGGCGAAAATCCGGAGATGGAGCAAATCTTCATAGCTTTACGTAGCATGCGCGAAAACCCTACCGCCATCTTACCGACGTTTGGACCCATGAACTGGCGTGGTTATGAATGGGCTGGTATTCCCACTCGTTACGAAGCGGTGCAAGATTTATTGATGAAGGCCAAAAATGGGGAAATTCGCATGCTGATATTATGGGGCGCAGATTTATTACGTGACTTCCCCGACAAGGTCCTGGCGAAGGAGGCCTTAGAGGCTGTGGATTACGTGATTTCCGCTCAAATCCGGCCACCTTTGGATATGCCCTATGTCGATGCATTACTGCCGGTCGCAACGTGGGGAGAAGTGGAAGGAACCTATGTCAACATGGAAGGACGCATTGCCTTGGCGTCTGCTGGGGTGCAGCCGCCTGGTCAGTCTCGTCCAACCAAAACGTATTTGGTCGGTTGGGCCCGCTTATTCAAACAGGTTTTTGGCACGGAAGACTTGTGGGATCTCTTTGATGATGTAGCGGGTGACTTAATTCCCCGCGATCAAGACATGGAACAATCGCGTGTCGTGCCGATTACGCGGCCAGCGTCTTCTGACGATCCTGCTCTATGGCGGGTTATTCAAGGCGAATGGGTTTTTGAAAATGGTTTGCCGTCTGAAATTCTCGAACCCCGTCTCACGCCGTTTATTGCCCGCATCCATCCTGATGAGGCGAAAATCTTGCAAATACCCGAAGAGGGTGGATATGTGGATGTAATCACCTCCTTCGGCACATTTACGTTAGGCGTTAGACCTGATGACGCGATTCCCCTTCGAACATTATGGGTTCCGAGAACCTCTCACTATGATTGGATAACCGATCTTCACGACGTGAAAGGACTCAGCCGGCGTGAGGAGGTGAAAAGCCTGTGATATTGCAGCTGATTATTCTCATCGTCAAGATCATCTTGTTGATCGGCTTGTTGATGGGTGGGTTTGCCTATACCATGCTCTTAGAACGTCGCTTATTGGGATTTTTTCAATTGCGCCTCGGGCCCAATCGGGTGGGACCTTTTGGACTCATGCAGCCATTGGCTGACGGTCTAAAGATGGCGATGAAAGAAGATCTGATGCCCTATGGTGCTGATAAATGGGTTTTTCGCATGGCGCCGGTGTTTTCGCTCTTTGCCGCTTTGTCGGTTGATGCGGTTATCCCCTTTGGGGCACCGATTCATCTCTTTGGGACGACCATCTCCTTGGACATTGCCAATCCGTCCATTGGACTTCTCATTGCATTTGCCTTTAGTTCCTTGGGGATCTATGGAATTGTCTTAGGTGGGTGGGCTTCCCAGAACAAGTATTCGCTACTGGGAGGGATTCGCGCCTCAGCGCAGATGATTTCTTATGAATTAGCGATGGGGCTCTCAGTGCTGGGGGTCTTAATGCTGGCAGGCACCGCTAATTTAGAGGGAATTGTGCTCGCGCAAAAAGAACATGGTTGGTTCTTTATCCCAGAATTTATTCCGTTTTTGATTTACTATACCACCGCTATTGCCGAAACCAACCGAACCCCATTTGACTTGCCTGAAGCGGAATCCGAGCTCGTTGCCGGATATCATACCGAATACTCCGGGTTCCGTTTTGCCATGTTTTATGTTGCAGAATACATCAACATGATTGCGGTAAGTGGAATTGCGGTCACCCTCTTTTTTGGAGGCTGGCTAGGTCCAAGTTTCTTGCCCCCCATTATTTGGTTCTTGTTAAAAGTTGGGGTATCGATCTTCATCTTCATTTGGATTCGCGCCACTTTTCCCCGCTTTCGCTATGACAAACTGATGTCATTTGGCTGGAAGTTCCTTGTTCCCGTGTCATTTGTCTATTTTCTAGCGACGGCGGCATTTGTTTCCGGTGTGATCTAGTACCTAACTTGTTTAGCTGATGATGTGAGATGACCCAAAGTCTGAGAACACAGTTAGACTTGTGATCCATTAACAAATTCATACGCAAAATTCCAGATTTTAAAGGAGGGACTCATTCATGTTCGAAGGGATTAAGGCCTTAGCCAAGGGACTTGGCACCACCTTTAAGGCTTTAGGCGAACCTCGTGATACCATCCAGTATCCAGAAAAACGCCGGGAATATTCCCCACGTTTTCGGGGGAAGCACATGCTTGCTAAAGATGCTGATGGGCATGAATTGTGTGTGGGTTGTGGCTTATGCGAAGCGGTGTGCCCGGCTCATGCGATACGGGTAGTGGCGGCTGAAGCCACAGAAGGAAAAGCGATCTCGTGGACCAATCGCTATGCGGTCGATTATGAAGTCGATTTAATTCGATGCATTTTCTGCGGGATGTGTGAAGAGGCATGCCCGACCAATGCGGTTAGACTGACTCCCTTCAACGAATTAGCGGCCTCGGACCGTCTTGATATGATTGCAGACAAAGAAGAATTACTCCATCCGCCAGTCAGAAAATGAGGTGATTTCGGCACATGGTCGGCATAGGTATATTGGCCATATTGGCTATTGCAGCATCCATTGGGGTTGTCACGGCACGTCAACCTGTTCATAGTGCGTTATATCTTGTCGGAAATATTTTGGCGTTGGCGCTTTTGTACTTGATCTTAAAAGCGGAATTTTTGGCGGCCGCTCAAGTGATTGTGTACGCTGGTGCCATTATGGTTCTCTTCCTCTTTGTGGTAACGCTCTTAACAGCGGGGAAAGAAGAGCGAGAACTTCCTGAGGATTTGCCTGGTCAACGGCTCACAGCAGGGATTTTGTCTGTTGTTGTGGGCGTCATTCTGGTCGCCTTAGCCATCAAATATCCAGGCTCAGCGATTCAGGCGCCTTTGCCTGCTCATTTTGGAGATCTTACCGGCATTGGACGCTTATTATGGGGCCCCGATTTTCTGTACTTGATTGCGGTGGCCATTATGCTGGTCTCAGCCGCCTTAGGCGTATTGGTATTGAATCCTCCCAGGCGGCGCCGGGCTCAAATTGCGGCATCCCAAGAACAGAGCAAAAACCTCAGCACTAAAAAAGAGCAGGAGGGGACTGGCTCATGATCTATAGCAATTGGATTGTAGCCTTAGCGGGCATTATCTTTGCGATTGGCGCCATTGGTGTCATGTTTCGACGAAATCCTCTCATTATGTTCATGGCTTCAGAAATGATGTGGAATGCAGCAGCATTGGCATTTGTCGCTTATGCCCGGGAACTTCATGACATGAATGGACAAGTTATGGCCTTTTTGATTATCGCGACAGCTGCGGCCGAAGTGGGGATAGGGCTGGCGATTATTGTCAGTGTCTATCACAAACGGCATCGATTGGATATTGATGAAATTTCCCGTCTGAAAGGTTAAATGGACGAATGATAGCGGACACAACAGACCAAAAGAGTGTCCAGTAAGGAGCGGCGGATATGCAAGGTGTGGCGGAAATTGTGCTATTGCCTTTGTTTGGCGCAATAACCATTGGGATATTTAAAGGAATAATGCCAAAGAAACTTCCCGGCATCTGGGCGAGCTTGCTCGTAGGGATTAGTTTCTTGGTGAGTATTAGTATGGACCTGAAATTGGCTTCACTGCCCTCAAATCATCGTGTGATTACCGGTATTTTCTTTCCGTGGGTCACTGGATTTGGACCCGCTATTGATTGGCGATATTATCTTGACCCGTTGTCAGGGGTTTGGTTACTCGTGATTACCGGGGTCGGCATGCTGATTCACATTTATTCCATAGGATACATGCATGATGATCCTCATCAAGACCGGTATTTTTCGTATCTCAACTTCTTTGTGTTTTCCATGCTTTTGTTGGTCTTAGCGGGCAACCTGCTCATTTTGCTTATTGGTTGGGCGTTAGTCGGGTTGGCGTCTTACCTCTTAATCGGCTTTTGGTATTATCGTCCATCAGCGGTGCGTGCGGCCAAAAAGGCCTTTGTGATGAATACCTTGGGGGATGCTGGTATCTTAGTGGGATTGGCGTTATTGTATGCTCATTTCCACACGGTGTCATACCCCGGTCTATTTCGAATATTCGACGCATCCCATTCCTCGGCTTTCTTTGAATGGACAGCTTTTCTGCTTTATATCGGGGCCATGGCCAAGTCGGCGCAGTTTCCTCTACACATGTGGTTGGTCGACGCAATGGAAGGTCCCACGCCAGTCTCTGCTCTCATTCACGCTGCGACTATGGTCACGGCTGGTGTTTACTTGATGGCAAGACTGTACCCGCTTTTACGCGTGGCTCCAACGATGGCTTATATCGTTGCCGCAATTGGGACGTTCATGACGATTTTGGCAGCGAGTAGTGCCATTTTTCAGCGGGATATTAAAAAAGTCTTGGCGTATTCCACAGTGAGCCAGCTAGGGTACATGTTTTTAGGCGTCGGCGTGGGCGCTTATACCGCTGGAGTTTTTCACTTTATGATGCATGCCTTTTTCAAAGCCCTCTTGTTCTTAGGAGCAGGTAGTGTCATTCATGCATTGGCTGGTGAACAGGATTTGAACCGGATGGGAGGATTATGGCGGAAAATGCCATGGACCACATGGTCGTTTCTCGCCGGAACTTTAGCTATCTCAGGGATTCCACCGTTTTCCGGATTTTATTCAAAAGAAGCCGTTTTAGGAGAGGCCTTTAATCTCGGGCACCCAGTTTTATGGTTGGTCGGCGCGATTGCGGCGGGGATGACCACATTTTATATGTTTCGTCTTTTCTTCTTGACATTCTTTGGAAAGCCACGGGATGAATCTCTCTATGCCCATGCCCATGAAGCGCCTCTTGTGATGACGATTCCCGTCGTGATTTTAGGGGTTTTAGCCGTCATCGGAGGGTTTTTGGGATCGTGGCTGAACGGGTGGTTGTCACCCACTTTTCGCCAGTACTTGGGTGCACCGCATGCCAGTCTTGAACAAGGTCCCTTTTGGACCACGGCTTTTACGGTGGGCTTGGCTGTCGTTGCCTTTATCATCGCGTACGCCTTATATATTCGCAAGGAAACCCCAACCAATGCCGCGACGGAAAAGGGTGTCGGGTTGTGGGCGTATAACGCATGGTATGTCGATGCCATGTGGATGTATTTGGTTGTTGTACCCTTCAAGATGATTGGAAATAGCGTCCGCCAAATAGAGGGCGGGATTTTGGGGACAGTGAAAGGGATTGGTACCCTTGTGTGGGATTGGGCCGAAGACTTGCGTCCCTTAGAAAGCGGATATGTCAGGCGTTACGCCCTGTCCATCATGGTGGGATTAGGTGCCTTGCTGGCCTACTATCTTATCCGCGTGTGATGGATGACATCCCCCGCTGACAGTGCATAAAGGTGAGGAGGCTAGGTAATGGTTTTAGTGTGGTTGATGGCAATTCCGCTAATTGGCAGCTTTATTGTGCTATTTAGCGGCAACCGTTTGGCCAAAGGGCTCAGCGTCATCGTCAGTTTCATCGAACTGATGGCATTTCTCATCTTACTCATTCATGGGCCTATGGCATTTAATCGCTCTTGGATTCCCTCTTGGGGCGTGCGTTTTCACTTGGGTGCTGATGGGCTGTCGATGTTTCTTATTGGACTCACAGCAATCTTAACCCTCATGGCGATATTGGCGTCGTCTGCTTCCTTTGGTAGAGCCTATTTTTTCTGGCTGTTATTCTTGGAATTTGGGACGATCGGGCTCTTTGAATCGTTGGATCTCGTGTTATTCTACGTGTTTTGGGAAGTGATTTTGGTCCCGATCTTTTTCTTGCTGACGGGATATTCTGGTCCCCAAGGACGTGGGGCCGCCATGAAATGGTTGATCATGAATTTAGTCGGCAGCTTATTTATGCTGATTGGGATTGTGGCCGTGGCGGTGATTCACGCGGCGCCGTTTGGTTCGTTAACCTTCGAAATTAATCAACTCAGCAACTTGACTATGAATCCTGCGGTGGCTCCCTGGGTCTTTGCGAGCTTCTTCATCGCATTTGCGATTAAGGCACCCTTGTGGCCTTTTCATGGGTGGATGCCGGACAGCTATCGAGAGGCGCCACCTCCCGTTACTGCACTTTTGTCGGGGGTAATGTCGAAAGCCGGAATCTATGGATTTCTTCGCATCATGTTGCCCATATTTATGCCGCAAATGCAGCACTATCAAGTGGGCCTCTTAATCTTCGCCGTCATTGGGTTAGTTTATGGCGGGTTTATGGCGCTTCGGCAGACAGATATGAAAATGATCAGTGCGTATTCTTCCTTGTCTCATATGGGCATGATGGCGCTGGGCGTGTTTTCCTTGACGACCGCGGGCATTTTGGGCGCGACATTTTTGATGGTGGCTCATGGACTCATTGTCGGTGGCCTATTTATTGTTCTAGGATTTGTGGAAGAACGGACCAAGACCCGCGATATTAAAGTTTTAGGGGGTCTCAACGAGGACGCCCCGAGACTGGGTGCCTACTTCTTATTCTTTGCGTTAGCCGCGTTAGGATTGCCGGGATTGCCAGGTTTTGTTGGAGAATATTTGATTATCCAAGGACTTGTCGGCCATGACCTGGTATTTGCCATTATTGCCGCCATCGTGCTAGTGGTGGCAGCATGGTACATGATACGGCTGTTCCAAGGGGTCATGCAGGCGCAACATAGAGCGGGACCCATCACCGACATGACAGCTGGGCAAGTTAGCTATATAGCCTCATTAGCGATCTTGATTGTACTCTTAGGGGTCTGGCCTGCGGGAATCACTGCGCATGCTGCTCCCACTTTATATCACGCCGTGCACCTTATCGCGACGAAAGGAGGCCAGGGACTATGAGTGCGACCACCGCTTTGTTACCGGACTATATTATCGGAATTACGATTTTGGTGACGATGATTGCTGCGATGATTCGGCATGAACGGGGCACTTTGAGTTCTTGGGTAGCATTAATCGGGACACTGGGGGGGCTGTGGGCCACGATCGATTTGTGGACCCAACATATAAAGCCGATGGTGTTCTATAACCAAAGTTTAACCGTTGACAATTACAGTTTGTTTGTGAATATTTTGGTTCTTATCGCGGCGGGTTCAACCTTGCTGTTAGGATGGACTGGGGAACAAGAGCATGAAGAATTTCCGATTTTGGTGCTGATTGCTGCACTGGGAATGATGAGTCTAGGGATGGCGGCCAATTTGATTTCCCTGTTCTTAGGCATTGAAGTCTTGTCTCTGCCGTTATACGTCTTAGCCGCTTCACATCGAAATGCGTTAGGAGGCGAAGCCGGCTTAAAGTATTTGTTATTAGGCGCTTTCTCTTCCGGCATTTTGTTGTTTGGATTGGCCTTAATCTATGGAGCAGCGGGCACCATGAATTTCATCGACTTTGCCTCCTCGGTTAACAACAATTCGCCGTTATTGGCCGCAGGACTGATGTTAACGCTCGTGGGCTTACTCTTTAAACTCGGAATTGTCCCCTTTCACATGTGGGTCCCGGATGTCTATGAAGGTTCACCCACGCCGGTGACAAGTTTTATGGCTTTTGGAACCAAGGTGGGAGCGGCAGTCATTTTACTCCGCCTCTTAGCGTATGGATTTTATATGTCACCCCAAAATTGGGGACCGGTTTTAGGATATTTGGCCCTTTTAACGATGATTGTGGGAAATCTTTTGGCGTTGCCACAAAATGATTTAAAACGGCTGTTTGGATATTCGGGTATAGGCCATGCGGGATTCTTACTCATTGGGGTGGCTGTGCACAATGTCATCGGGGCCAGGGCTATGCTATTTTATCTTTTGCCCTATGGACTGGCCGTGATTGGTGCCTTCGCTATTTTGACGATGATGGGATCAGAAAAAGAAACCGTCACAATTAACGACCTACACGGTCTTGTGCGTCAAAAACCGTGGGCAGCCGCTTTATTCATCGTTTTTATGTTATCATTTGTGGGCATTCCCCTAACCGGAGGATTTGTGGGCAAGTTTTATTTGTTGCAAGCGGCCCTATTCGCTCATCAACCAGGACTGGCTATCGGATTAGTGCTGGGAACCTTCTTGGGATTAGGCGCCTATTTGAGACCCTTACAAGCGATGTTCCGACGCCGGCAAACGGATCCAGAGATGGCTACTTGGAATGTGAATTGGGCGCAAGTTGTGGTACTCGTGGTCGCGGTGGTGGGAACGATTGGTCTTGGTGTTTATCCGACACCCGTGGTTCACTGGGTTAATCAATCTGCCAACTTTTTCTGGCTTCATTAAATGAGAATTCGATTAAGAACATCTTATGGTGTGTTAAAATTGTGAAGATAAGTGGCGCCTATTTCACACCCTTCTCAGGTAGAGAGGAGATTATTTTGGAGTTTTTTTCGTTGGTCGAACCCTATCTCCGGCAAGTTAATAGCTTGCTGGAAGAACAGCTCTTGACGGGCAATGAACTCATAGAAAATGTCGCCCAATATCTTCTGGTGGCTAGTGGTAAACGGCTACGACCAGCGTTGGTGCTTTTAGCCGGGCAGTTTGGAACGGAATTATCCGCTGCCCGGTTGCAAAAGCTCATCGAAGTGGCTACGGCTGTAGAAATGATTCATATGGCCACGCTGGTGCACGATGATATTATCGACGACGCCGTGATGCGACGGGGTATGCCAGCTGTTCGCACGCAATTTAATAATACGATTGCCGTATTAGCGGGAGATTTTCTTTTTGCTTTGGCGTTTCGCCTCTTTTCTTCCGCGGGAGATTTAGCTATTGTGGATATAGCCGCCAAGGTTGTTCATGTGATGTGCGTGGGTGAAATTTATCAGAACATGGATCATGGTCAAGTTGCTACGGAAGAAGCCTACTGGCGGCGTATAGAAGCCAAAACCGGATTTTTTCTCGAGACCAGTTGTCGGTTAGGCGCCCTTGCCACGGGAGTTCCAGAGCGTGTAGAAACCCTGCTAGGCCAGTACGGTCATCATATCGGCTTAGCGTATCAAGTCGTGGATGATCTCTTAGACTGGTTAGCTAATCCGGAGACCTTAGGAAAAGCAGTGGGGGAAGATGTGGCAGCGGGAGTCTATACATTGCCCATTATCTACGCTTTGCGGCAAGAGCGCGTGGGAAGCCAGGTACAAAAAATCTTATCTGGTCCGCATCCCGAAAACCAAGTAGAAGAACTCAGGCATCTCTTGGAGAAGAGCGGAGCCTTACAATATGCGAAGACTCAAGCGGGTCATCATATCGATAAGGCCCTGGAAATGTGCCGGCAATTGCCCAGTGGCCCTGCCCAACGAGCATTAGAAGAACTGGCAGAGTTTGTCTTGGCTCGAGAGTATTGATGGGGACTGGCAATAAGGAGCGATCGTCTTGCAACGGATTCCCGATGCGGCCATTCGACGCCTGCCTGCGTATTTGCGCTGGCTTACCGAATGTGAAGAAGAACGTGTGACATCAGTCATGTTAGGTCAGGCTACGGGTTATTCGTCGGAGCAGGTTCGTAAAGATCTGGCCTATTTTGGAGCGTTTGGGACCCGGGGTGTAGGGTACGATGTGAGCGCTCTGCGTGATGAAATTTACCGCATACTCAAATTAGACCAGGGTGTACGTGCCATTGTTGTGGGATCGGGGCATTTAGGGACCGCTCTTGTGCGTTATGTGGATCAAGGCCACCAAGATGTCAAAATTATGGCATTGGTCGACAATAACCCAGCCATCATTGGAACGCAAGTTGGCTCTTTACGGGTTGAGCCAGTCGAGCGGTTAGAAGAGTTGGTGCACGAACTAGATATCGGCATTGGCGTGTTGACGGTTCCCAAGGAAGCGGCGGTCTTGGTTGCCGATCGGCTGGCCGAGGCGGGAGTTCGCGCCATATTGAATTTCGCCCCGGTTGCGGTGTGTACCAGACATCCTGAAGTTTTTGTGCAACCGATTGATCTCACATTGGAAATGCAAGCCTTATCGTATTTCGTGGGGCAGAAGGCTCCGAATCGTTTATGAATCGGCGTGGATTTTATGTGGGCATGTCCCTGGTGGTATTAAGCTGGGGGCTCAATTATGTCGTCACCAAAATCGGCGTGGGGCATTTTCCCCCGGCTGATTTTGTTTTTTGGCGGTTTTTGGCGACCACGGTCATTACCTTGCCTTGGATGCTCAGAACCCGTCCTGGGGCTTGGCGTCAATATGCGCAAGTGGCCTTATTAGGTTTCACGGGGGTGTCATTTTACCAGTGGGCATTTACCACGGCGTTGCATGATACCTTAGCCGCCAATGTGGCTTTTCTTTTTGATGTGTCCCCTTTGATGACACTGGTCGGTCAGCGTCTATTAAAGCTGCGTCCTTCCGGTCCGCAAATGTTCCTTGGGGCAGGAATTTCTCTTGTCGGTGTCGCCTTATTGGTGGGAGCCTCGCGTAGTGGTTCCTTGTTAGGGGATAGTCTAGCGCTATTAGCGGCCTTTCTGTGGGCTTTATTCACCATTTTGACCGATAAATTTCATGTCCCGGTAAAAGGTATTGCCCTGACTGGCTGGATGAGTCTTTTTGGGACACTGGGGATCATGCCGTTCATTTCATGGCATGGCGTTATTCCCATGCATCCGGTGGTGATTATTCCTTTAGGCTATACCGTCGTGTTTGTAACGATTATGGGACTATCCCTTTGGCAAAACGCCGTGATGGCCGTAGGCGGCGGCAAAGCCAGTCTTTACTTGTATCTAGTCCCGGTCATTGCTGCCGTCGCTGGCTGGTTGGTACTTGATGAAGCCATGAATGTGATGGAAGCTTGCGGGGCTGTCTTGATTATTTTGGGCGTGAGCGTTGCGGAAGGCGTTATCCCTATTAAACTTCGCCGTTCCGCACAAGCTCCACCATTTTGTGAGTAATTAGTGGACGGGATGGTTTCCGCCCTCATTGGGCGAACGAAATTGAAAGTGAGGAGCTTCGGGAAAGACTCCGGGACCTCCTTGGCTGATCCACGGTTGTACCAGGCTTTTAACGCCAGCTATTTGTGCTGTCCAAGGATCTAATGCGACTAGGTCATCTCGATTGACGTCATGGATATTGGTTTTTCCGACGGCTTGGACTCCATAACGGAGTTCGTCGCAAGAGGAACGCAGAAAATGGGCCAAGTGGCGTGCAGCTTGGTCGACGTCCAATTCATGATGATGTTTACCTTTGTGATATAACAGATCTTCTGGTGGGGCATAGGGCAACACTTTTTGTGCCTGATAGGCGGATAGTGCCATTAAGGCTGCATAGCCAATATAAACGGCATCGGCGCCCAGTGCCATAGCTTTCAAATAATCTCCTGGGCTCCTTAAACCGCCAGCAGCAATAAGCGTGATTCGTTGGCGGCAGTTTTTTTCGCGCAAAAATTGGTCAGCCCAGGAAATGGCGGCCATGGTGGGAATGCCAAAATCGTCTTGTAAGATAGGAGGACCACTGTGCGTGCCTCCTTCTCCACCGTCCAACACGATGAAGTCGACATGGGCATCCAAAATGACGGCTAAATCGTCTTCTAACCATCCCGATGGGGCAATTTTGACCCCTACGGGCACGCTATAGCGCCCTTTTAACTGATGCACGAGGCGAACGAAATCTTGGGGAGTCTCCACACCCTGTAGGCGCGCGGCAATAACCGCTTTGTCTCCGTCTTTGAGACCAAAATACTTTTGCATTTCCGGATCCACGTGTTTGGTGATCATGGCGCTGGCGGCCTGGGCTCCCTGGCCAATTTGAATTTCAATGGCATCGGCTGATTCCAAATATTCCGGATGGTTCTGGGCTGAAAGCGGCCATGTGCCGCGGTGATATTGGACGATAAGCCGCTTGGCGGCATCGCGTTCTTCGGGAAGATAGGATTCCCCGGTGTTGGTGGCCGTGCCAGCCATATTGGCGCCCAGGGCCAAGGCTATTTTGGCTTTCATGGATAGGGCACCACCATAACTCATGGCGGCAATCAGGATTGGGATGTCGGTGACGAGGGGACGCGCCGTTTTGGGCCCTATCACGGTTTTGAGTTCTACCTCTTCTCGGCGTCTGGTGGGGATATGCGCCAATTGCGCCGGATTGAAAACGAGATTTTCCCAATGTGAAAAAACTAAGGGCGTGCCCATGGGCCGACCAATCGCTTGATCTTGCGTCGCTCTGAGCGAATTTTCCAAGAAAATTTGCGGATTGGCACGGCGCAATAAAGACCATGCCGAGGTGAGGCTGGTCATGTACCGGCTCTTCATGACTTTTTGTAAGGCTTGATCCGACAAATAATTAAATAAGGCTTTTTCTAATGTCGGCATTAAAAAAGCCACTGCAATACTAAAAAGCGCCAAGGCTAAGAGGGTCGCACCAAAGATTTGCCAAAACACGTTTCTCACTCCCCGCATGTTATCTTTGGTGAGCGTGCCCCAAGAGAAGAAAATTTATGTTGTATGGGTAGCAGAATGTTAGCTTCAAGGATTCCGTTATCGGCATGAAGATGGTTCTATCTAGTTGATATTACGGCAGATGGCGACCATGAAAAAGGGTGCCATATAAAAAGGCGAAAAAGGCCAAGAGATAGAATCCGCCACTCAGCACATCATGATGATGGACGAGTAATAAGGTGGCTATTAGCGAAAATCCGACCACGTAGATCGACTGAATAAGGCCTCGAATCCCCCGGTATAAAGAGTGTAGTTGGGAGGTTCCCTGTTTCCATTCGACCTTGGCTTCTAGTTCGCCATTCTCGACTTGTTTGAGAATACGGTGAGACAATTCCGGGAGATCTACGAGCGTTTTGGTCATGTCCATGACGACGTGTTTGGCATAGCCCAATGTCCCACCGCGGTCTTCGGTGACGAATCGCTTCGCATAAGGTGCAAATAATTCAACGAGATTGATATCCGGATCAAGACCGGTGGCTAATCCCACTAAAATGGCAATTGCGCGTCCCAAAAACGCGAATTGTCCCGGCACTTGAATGGGCTGCGTGCGCAATAAATTTTCAAAATCCCGCAACAACGCGACGAGATCGAGCGATTTTAACTCGTCCAAGGTTTCGGCATAATAACGGTCTAACAGGTATTGGATCTGCCGGCGCAATTGGGCCCGGTCGGCATCAGGGCGAACCATTCCAAGCGCTTCCATGCTGGCTTGGAGTTCGGTGGCATTGCGCTTGGACACGGCCACAAAGAGTCGCCGAATCTGTTTGCGTGAGGCTTGATCAATAATCCCAATCATGCCGTAGTCCAACAGAATGAGTTTCGCGTCTTTTGTTACGAGGATATTGCCTGGATGCGGATCCGCGTGAAAAATACCCGATTCCATCACCATATGTAAATATAAATGGATAGCTTCTTCGGCAACGACGGTGGGATTTATGTGATGCTGCTTGAGCTCCTCTAATTGATTTATCTTAATCCCATCTTGAAAGGCCATGGTCAAGACACGACTGGTTGAGTACTCGGGGTATGTTTTTGGCACGATAACATAACCAAGATGCCGGACGTCTTGACGAATGAGTTCGGTATTGGCCAATTCTTGTTGGTAGTTGAGTTCTTCAGTGACGACGCGCCGAAATTCCCGAAGTACAGTGAACAGGTCAAAAGCCTGACCAAATCGGGTAAAACGTGTGGCCAGATTCACGACGATACTGAGAGCCTTGAGATCGGCTTGTACGGTGCTCTCGATATAGGGACGCTGCACTTTTACGGCGACTTCCGTCCCGTCGTGGAGTGCGGCCCGGTAGACCTGTCCTAATGAGGCCGCGGCCAGAGGCTTTTCATCAAAAATGAGAAAGGATTCATGCAACGGGCCCAACTCTTGTTCTAGAATAGGACGAACCTGGGACCAAGGGGCGCTTTTGACATTGTCTTGCAGGGCTTGAAGTTGATCGATAAAGGGTTTGGGCAATAAATCCACCCGGCTCGACAAAAATTGCCCAACCTTAATCACTAATCCGCCAAGTTGTTCAGCGGTTTGCCGAAATTTTATGGCTTGGCGCGTATAGAGTTGCTCGAAAAAGGCGTCTTTTTCCGGACTATCGGGACGATTTCGGTGCCAGAATGCGGCCCAGCCAATCCGGAGGATTATGCCAACGAATAATGTCACGACACGGTAAATGCGATGAACAACCCTCGTCCAGCTGAGCTGAGCTGCTGGCAGGGCGCCTTCTTTCTCGTGGGTCATAGATGGCACGTGATTTCCCCCTCCCGGCTAGTCTATCATAGCAGGTAGAGGATGGACGCGGGTTTTGGTCAGGACTTGCCACCTGACCAAAAGATTTGACGTGAAGAATATGGTACGCTTAAAAGGGTACAGGATATTGGGGTCAGTAAGTGGGGTGGAACCGGTGTTATCATTTGTACAAAATATGTCATGGTCATCATGGCTCCTATCCGTGGTCGATATATCCATTGTGGCTTACGGACTCTATCGCTTCTTTTTACTCATTCGGGGAACGCGGGCGGTACAACTCATCAAAGGTATTATCATTTTGTTGGTGGCGGTGCCCGTGTCCAATTGGCTGCATCTATACACGACACATTTTCTGTTACAGCAAATTCAGGTGATGCTTGTCGTGGCGTTGCCTATTGTATTTCAACCCGAACTTCGGCGCGCCCTTGAACACATTGGTCAAGGACGGTTTTTTTCCGAAGGCATTTTAGTGCACGAAGAAACCGATATGGCCAAGGCCATTGACGAACTGGCTAGGGCTTGTGATCATCTCTCCCGGAGCCGGACCGGGGCCTTGTTTGTTATAGAACGGACGACAGGGTTGAATGAATACGCGGCAACGGGAACCCCGATTGGAGCCATCGTGTCCGCACCGCTTTTGGAGAATATCTTCGTTCCTAATACCCCGTTGCATGATGGGGCATGCATTATTCGCGGGGACCGGGTTATTGCTGCGGCAGCTTTTTTGCCGCTAACGGATAGTGCGCAGCCCGGAAGTGAACTAGGGAGCCGTCACCGTGCCGCCATTGGGATTAGTGAGCAGTCCGATGCGATTAGTGTGGCTGTCTCCGAGGAGACCGGATGGATATCTGTGGCCGTCGAAGGGCAATTATATCGGCGACTCGATGACCGGGCCCTAAGGGATATGTTAAGTCGTTTATTGATCACTAAACCTCATGCGCCCTTAAAAATTTGGCGGAGGGGTGTGAATTCGTGATGGACCGTCTTTTGGAAAATGATACAATCTTGAAGATCATTTCCTTAATCGTCGCGTTGTTTTTATGGTTTCAAGTGACCTCCACCAATGCCCAAGTGGTGGCAGATCGTCCGATTGGCCCGGTACCCTTGGAATATACTCCTCCCACCAAATCTAATCTGACCGTCATGTCTATGAACCCGAATACGGTCACCGTGCAAATCAAAGGACCCGTCCAATCTATAAACCAGGTCAATCCCCATGCCATTGCGGCTTTTGTTGACATGCAAGGACTTACCCATTCGGGAACATATACGTTGCCGGTCCGGGTTTCCGTTCCCACGGGAACGAGTTTTGTAAATGTTGTCCCCAACAAAGTTACCGTGGTGGTGGATGAGATGGGCACCAGACATATGAACATTAACTTGCGCCCCATTGGCTCACCAGCCCCTGGCTATGAGCTGCAGCAGTTAACCAGTAATACGCAAACGGCGACATTGTCAGGTCCGACGACAGATTTGAACATGGTTCATGAAGTGGTTGCCGAAGTGCCGGTAGGTGGGCGCGATGCAAGTTTTCAAGAACAAGTAATTCTGTTACCCTTAAACGCGGATGATCGCGTGGTTCAGCATGTGCAGGTATCACCGGCCATGATTTCTGCTTCGGCGACGATCAAGAAGCGCCCGCCGGAAAAGGTCGTAGGCGTGGTGGCGAAATTAAGTGGTCATCCAGCATCAGGTTATCAAATTACGAATATTCGCGTGCGGCCCGCTAACGTTACCATTACTGGCAGCCAAAGCGCCATTAATGCGGTGTCGGTTGTCTATACGATTCCGATTAATGTCTCCGGAGATACGAGTTCCGTATCAGCGGCAGTGCCACTGGTATTTCCTTCTGGGGTTTCAGGAGTCAAACAACAAGATGTTAGCGTGACTGTCACCATTACTAAAGCGGGATAATAGGGTATAAGCAGGTGTTCATTTAACGGATTGAAGGGACTGTCGTTCATGTCGTTGTTTGGTACGGATGGGGCTCGGGGTATTGCGAATGTGGACCTCACGATTGATTTAGCCACGAAAATTGCAAGAGCTGCTGCCAAGTCCTTGGGCTCTGGCGCTCGCGTCCTGATTGGACGGGACACACGTATTTCGGGCCCGATGTTAGAAGCGGCGTTAACAGCCGGATTTACTGCAAGCGGCGTAGATGTCTTGTTAGTCGGAATGCTCCCTACGCCGGCATTGGCATATTTAATCAGTAAAATGGATTGCCAAGCTGGAGTCATGATTTCGGCATCGCACAACCCACCGCAATACAACGGAATCAAGTTATTAGATCACCAAGGACGGAAGTGGCCGATTGAGCAAGAGGCGCTCGTCGAGCAGATGGTTCTCTCCGGAGAGTTTCAAGCCGTTGGCGATTCTCATATTGGACGCGTCTTTCATTATGAGACAACAGCCATCGGCCATTACCTTCGCTATTTAGAGAGCTTATTTGCCGGACTGATTCCCGAGCTTCATGTGGGACTGGATTTAGGACATGGAGCGGCCCAGGCAACCGCAGAAAGGGTTCTACGAAATCTCGGAGTGCATGTCCATCCCTTGTTTCATGAACCTGAAGGCTCCTTAATTAATGTCCGTTGCGGTGCCACGGATCCATCGACGTTGCAAGACCAAGTGTTATTGAATAGGTGGGATTTAGGTCTAGCCTTTGATGGAGATGCAGATCGTTTAATTGCTGTCGATCATACAGGACATATTGTAGACGGGGACGAGATCTTATATGTTTTGGCAACGGGTCTCAAGCAACAAGGCCTGTTGGCTCAAAATACCGTCGTCGCCACCGTGATGTCGAATCTCGGCTTAGAACGCGCTCTGGAAAAAGAAGGGATTGTTCTCGAGCGCACACCTGTGGGTGACCGCTGGGTCGCACAACGCATGCGGGAACAGGGCTTTGTGCTCGGGGGTGAACAGTCAGGGCATGTGATTTTAGCTCAGTACGCTTCCACTGGCGATGGACTATTGACGGCTCTAGCCCTTTTAGCAGAGATTCGCCGGCAAAATCAATCGTTAGCGGAACTTGTGGGGGCTGTGGAACGTTACCCGCAAATATTGCGTAACGTAAGAATTGAAAAGACCGTGGCAGAGTGGGAGAGTATTCCCGGACTTGTTGAATTGGTCAAAGAGGCTGAACACAGTCTAGGTCGTGATGGGCGTGTTTTCATCCGGCCTTCCGGAACAGAGCCTTTGTTGCGTATTATGGTAGAGGGACGTGATCTTCAAGAGATTACAATGTGGGCTGACCGTTTAGAATCGGTCGTGCAGCATGCTTTGGAGTCGGCTAAGGCATAACCTGCATAGGGCCCAAGTAGCGCCGGAACCTTTCGTTCGAGAATGAAAAGAAAGCCAAGAATATGGGTTTGAGACGAAAGGTTGACGAGGTGAGGGATCTCGAAGTCTTCGGCGGGTGACCTCCGGCTTCCCGACAGTCGTCAAATCACGAACAAAGGTCGTTTGTAAAGACGACACAAAAACGTGTAGTTGGGACCGACTCCAATCCTTTTGGAGGCGATGACAAGTGTGTGGCATTGTAGGATTCGTTGGGGAGAAAGACGATGCCCTCCCCTTTATTTTTAATGGACTAAAACGGTTGGAATATCGAGGATATGATTCGGCGGGTATTGCTTTGGCCGCCTCATCGGGCATTGCTATTCAGAAGACCCGGGGAAAACTCGCGGCATTAGGCGAGTTATTGGCATCCTTACCATCAGGAGTTCCCTGTGGAATTGGGCATACCAGGTGGGCAACACATGGGCGTCCCACGGATGAAAATGCCCATCCGCATACCGATTGCCGGGGAGAAATTGCCACGGTTCATAACGGGATTATTGAAAATTTCCAGGCTCTGCGTGAAGAATTGATGGCGAAAGGCCATGTGTTTCAATCAGAGACTGATACGGAAGTCATTCCGCACTTGCTTGAAGAATACGGAGGCGCTGAGGATTTAGAAGGAGCCGTGCGTAAAGCTGAAAGCCGGCTTGAAGGGGCCTATGCCTTTTTAGCGATTTCTTCAAGGCATCCTGATCGGATCGTGGCCGTGCGGCGTACGAGTCCTTTGATTATTGGATTGGGCGAAGATGCGAATTATTTGGCTTCGGATTTCAGTGCCTTTTTAGCCGCGACGAAACGCGCTCAAATTCTAGAGAACGGCGACATGGCGGTGGTGACCCCGCGTTCTGTAACCATTACGAATTTGGCTGGCGACATGATTACACGCCCCGTTATCACCGTCGATTGGGATATTAAGCAAGCGGAACGCGGCGGTTATGCGCACTTTATGTTAAAAGAAATTATGGAGCAGCCCGATGTCTGGGGAGACTGCCTTTTAGGACGCATTCATGAAGACCAAGTTGTTCCCAAAGAAATCGGGTTGACGCCCGAGTTACTGACCAGGGTGAAACGGATTCAAATTGTTGCGGCCGGTACCGCGTATCATGCAGGGTTGATTGGGAAATCTTTAATCGAGCGCTTGGCGCGAGTTCCCGTTAATGTCGATGTAGCCTCTGAATTTCGTTATGCTCATCCGATATTAGATAAGGACACCATGGTCATTGCCATATCGCAGTCGGGAGAAACGGCAGACACCTTGGCCTGCTTGCGAATGGCCCGCGAACAGGGGGTCTTTACGTATAGTATTACGAATACGGTAGGGTCCACGGTGGCACGGGAATCCGATGCTGTAGCCTATACCCTAGCGGGACCAGAAATTGCGGTGGCATCGACTAAAGCCTATACGACCCAAATACTGGTTTTGACGCTGTTAGCATTAGCACTCGCGCAAGTTCACGGCAATCCTCGACCAGATTTGGTCCGGCGCATGTTACAGTTGCCGCTATTAGGACATAAAGTGCTAGACCGTATGAACCAAGGTATTGAAAGCATGGCCCAGAGATTGGCTAAGACGCATGATGTGTTTTATATTGGCCGCGGTCTCGATTATGCCTTAGCGATGGAAGGGCAGTTGAAGATTAAGGAAATCTCGTATTTACATGCCGAAGCTTATGCGGCAGGGGAACTCAAACACGGGACCTTAGCTTTAATTGAAGAAGGCACCCCGGTCGTGGCTATTGTGACGGAACGGGAAGTTGCGGATAAGACGGTATCAAATATTTTGGAAGTGAAAGCTCGGGGTGCTGAAGTATGGGGGATCGTTGATGATTGGCTGCCTTCCACCCTACCTATTGATCACCGCATTGCCGTGCCGATTGAGGAACCGCTTTTGGCTCCGGTATTGGCGGCCATCCCGCTCCAACTCTTGGCCTATTATACGGCAGTGGCCCGCGGTCACGATGTGGATCAACCGAGAAATTTGGCCAAATCTGTCACTGTAGAATAGAGGCCGTTCAGAGCGAACATGGTTGTTGAGAGTAAAAAATTAGCTAGACTCGATAAAAATTACCTAGACTGAGAAAAAATTATCTAGACTGTGTTGGAAGAACATGGTACAGTTGGAACAAGGGAAAACGCTTGTTCTAACTGTACCTCTTTGTTTTTTAATTATAAGGAGGGCGACATTGGCCAAACGTAAACGAGAAAGCACTCCTAACACCATTGAACGGCGAACCAAAGAAGGACGGGGCACCGGACGTGGGGTGGATTATAAGCCGTGGCTTTTGGTGCAAGATGTCCCGTCCCAAGGATTAGCCAGCCGGGTGAAGGGTGTAAAGACTGGCCGCGTCCATCATCTGTTAAGTCAACTTGAATATCGGTGTTTTTTGATTCTGGATTGGTCGGAGCGGATTACGGATATTCGCGAACAGTTTCCGCTTTTGCCGCTCGACGAAACCCTAGCTTTAGCGGAATCTCTGGGGATTAAACATCCTCGCGATCCCAAAACCCAAATTCCTACAGTGCTCACATCCGACTTTCTCATTACCGTCAAACAGGGAGAGGGAACAGGAGAACAAGTCCTCAGTATCAAGCCATCCAATCAACTCTCTCGCCCACGAGTGTTAGAAAAACTCGAATTGGAACGCCAATATTGGGCAAAGCGCCAGGTGCCGTGGCATATTGTCACGGAACAGGATATTCCCAGGAGCTTGGCTGATAATTTGGAGTGGCTCCAGCCGTATCGATTTTCCGATGTTCTCTCACCGCTGGCGTCGTCCGATATCCAACGTATCCGCGTGGTTTTGGAACAGGCCTTGCTGAAGGTTCAACCGTTATCGGATGTTGTACGGGCTGTCGATGATCGGCTGGGATTGGATCCGGGAACGAGTTTGTCCGTTGCCCGCCATTTGTTGGCGACGCGTGCGTGGCGAACAAATTGGATGGCACCGTTTAATTTGAGCCAACCGCTTGTCTTGCAACGTCCGGGCGAGCTCTCCTCGGAGGTGGGTGTCTCATGAATTGGGCAGTCAACCAGCTCATTGAATGGCTTGGGGAAAACGGCGATCCCCTGACGGAGCGGCTACTGTGGATGGATCTTTCTTATACCGATGTATACCTTTTCAATGTCCGGGATCCCAAAGCGCTGCCTGTCTGGCGTCGCCTCAAAGACTTGGAGAGTGCGGTCAGTCAAGGCATAGCTCGGGTTTTGGCGGAAGACCCGTTTTTAAAGGGAATGCGTCCGGATGACCTGGTAACGGAATCCCAACGTGTTCAACGGGATCAAGCGTGGCAGATTATTCAGCCGTTGGTGGAAATGGCGGACGAGGCCATTTATCGCCCAGAGACGCGAGGACCGTTGATTGCCGACATTTCAGTGCGTGCTGGGGTCACGAAGACAACGATTTATGGATATCTTCGGCGTTATTGGCGTGGTGGTCAAACGAAAAATGCCTTGTTACCCGAATATGAACGTCGTGGTGGACGAGGTAAGACCAAAAGGGTCAGCGACCGTAAGAGAGGCCGACCGCCCCGACGGACGGACACGGTCACAGACGAATTCGGAATCAATGTGGATGAGGGAATCCGGGAAAAATTTCGCCGCGGGATCCGTCTGTTTTATGAAACGCGGAAGACCCGCACGCTGAAAGAAGCATATCAACTCATGTTGGAACATTTATTCCATCAGGGGTATGACAAACGGGGCGATATTTTGGTGCCCGTCCTTCCACCAATTACCGAACTTCCGAGCTTTGGTCAATTCCGTTATTGGTACGAAAAGGAACGGGATTGGGAAACTTCCCAAAAGCGGCGTTTAGGTGAACGGCGATACGCTCTAAGTCGACGGCCTATTACGGGGGATTCTACGCAAATGGCCCAAGGCCCTGGGGCTTTGTATCAGATCGATGCTACCATTGCCGATGTTTATTTAGTCAGCCGATGGGACCGTAACCGCGTGATCGGTCGACCCGTGGTGTATATGGTAGAAGACGTTTTTAGTCGCATGATTGTCGGCTTGTCCGTCAGCCTGGAAGGACCGAGTTGGTTGGGCGCGATGTTGGCATTGGAAAACGCGGCGAGTGATAAAACGGGATTTTGCGGCCGATTTGGCATTGAGGATGTTTCGTGGTGGCCGGTGCAACACCTACCAGATGCCATTTTGGCTGACCGGGGCGAACTAGAGGGTTATAATGCCGACCAGTTGGTCAATGCGTTGGCGATTCGCGTGGCCAACACGCCGCCCTATCGTGGGGACTTGAAAGCGATTATCGAGCAGAACTTTCGGTTGATGAATCTCAACCTCGTTGGTCAGTTGCCTGGAGCGGTGGTGAAGGACCGGGAACGGGGCGAACCGGATTATCGCCTCGATGCGGTGCTAACATTGGACGAATTTACCCATCTGTTGGTCTTGTCGGTACGCGACCATAACCTGTATCAACGATTGGAGTCCTATCCTATGACCGAGGATATGATGGGGGACAACGTGGAGCCGTATCCGTGGGATCTATGGCAGTGGGGGATTACCCATCGTTCCGGCCATCTACGGTCGGTGCCTCATGATGTCCTTCGGTTAAACCTACTACCGGGAGCTGAGGCTTCGGTGACGCCGCGGGGCATCCAGTTTCGGGGGGTTCTCTATACCACGGAGCGCGCCATTCGCGAACAGTGGTATGAACGGGCTCGAGCTCGCGGAACATTTCGTGTAGCTATTGCATTCGATCCCCGGGTAATGGACGTCATCTACTTGCGCGATGACAATGGAATGGGCATTGAACCGGGCACCTTATTGGATCGCAATCAACAGTTTCGCGGGTATTCGTGGTGGGATTACGAGGCATGGAAGCAAGCGCAGGCAGAACGTACGGTCCATCGCGAGACTCGAGAACGCCAAGCACAAGCCGAATTGCATGCTGAAATGGCCAAAGTGGTCCAACAAGCCCAGACCGAAACCGAGCAAACGCGTGACGGCAGCAGTAAACGCGCTCGGGTGAAGTCCATTCGTGCCAATCGTCAGATTGAGCGCGATGAAGACCGCGGCACCCAAGGATGGCGTCTCGGACAAGAGGAAGCCAAGATCCTAGCTCCGCCCAACTGTCGGATGAGGAGGTCTATGTGCCCCCGCCTGATCGGATTACCCTGCTTCGGAGGCTAAAAAAGCCTGGGGAGGAGTCAAAATGAGCGACGAACTGCGGATTTTAGTGGGCCAAGGGCGTCGCATCGACGCTGACTATCAGACTCCGCCGATTGCGACGTACCAAGGAAATCCTTTCATTGAGGCCTTGCCCCCCATCTGGTCGGAGGAAGAGGTGGGTCAACAATTAACCTATGCCCCGCTCTATTCTTTGCAGGATCGGGACATGCCAGCCCACTATCGGCTTCATCTCATTCAAAACACTTTGCAATTTTTTGAACCCTTGCCGGTGCATTTGGAACTGGAACAACGCTTTTCGCGGATGATTCGCATTGGCTATTTGGCGCGCAATCCCCGCGATCCCCGATTTGTGGCCCAATTGCACGAAAATGCCGACCTTATCGCAAACGAGGGCAGTCTCTCGTCAGCAACGCGGTCGACCGCTACGGGATTTACCATCTTGGGCATGAGCGGAGTGGGGAAAACCACGTCGGTCGAGCGCGTTCTGTCACTCTACCCTCAACTCATTGGGCACCACGAATATGCAGGGCGGCCGCTGACCGTGATGCAGGTGGTCTGGCTTAAGCTGGACTGCCCGTTTGATGGCTCCATTAAGGGGCTCTGCTTGAATTTCTTTCAGGCAATCGATGATTTGTTGGGCTCCCGCTATTATGAGCGCTATGCCTCAGGTCGGCACACCGTGGATGAATTATTGCCGCGCATGGCCCGAGTGGCGGCCTTGCACGGTCTGGGCGTGCTGGTGATTGATGAGATCCAGCATCTCAGCGAGGCCAAAAGTGGTGGTTCCCGCAAGATGTTGAATTTCTTTGTCCAACTGGTCAACACCATCGGCCTTCCCGTAGTTCTGGTGGGCACCTACAAGGCCCAAGCGCTCTTAAGTGGCGAATTTCGGCAAACGCGTCGAGGGACCGGTCAGGGCGACTTTATCTGGGATCGCATGGCCAATGATGAGGTGTGGCAATTCTTCGTCGAATCCCTCTGGCGATTTCAATATACGCGACGGCTCGTTCCCTTGACGCCAGCCTTGCGAGATGCATTGTACGATGCCAGCCAGGGAATCACCGATTTTGCGGTGAAGTTGTACATGCTGGCGCAAGCACGGGCGATTACCCGAAATGATGACACCATCACCCCAGCTCTGATTCGATCGGTGGCCAAAGACAGCTTGCGGCTAGCGTCCCCCATTTTAGAAGCGCTTCGAACGGGCAATATCCGCTTGTTGCAAGGCGTCGACGATGTGGTGCCGTTGGATGTCGAACGGTATCTTGCAGAGGCCGAGCGGTCCGTGACGACCATGGGACGGCTTGATTCCCTGAGAAAACCGGCTGACCAGAGTTCATCGGTTACGGGCGAGTCCGCCTTAGTCGGGTGGTTGATCGAGGCAGGAGTACCTAAGATAGTGGCCCGACAGGCGGTAGAATTCATCCAGTCGGATGAAGCCACTTCTCTCCTTGATGACAGGCAAAATGCGTTGGAGAAGGCACGAGCTCTCATGCAATCAACGCCAGGCTCCGAGGATTCACCGAGCGCGCAGATGCCGGAAGCGGTGAAAAAACGTCCCTCTCAGAAGCAAGAGGGTGCTCCTGAGAGTTTGGTCCTAAAATCGGTCGTGCAAACAGGTCTCAAAGCGGGGAGGTCGGCCTACGGCGCGTTGAAAAATGCAGGATGGATCCAATCAATGGAGGCGTTTGTTAGTTAAGCGGAGGATGGCATGATTACAGTCTTTCCCGATCCGTATCCGGATGAATTGCTTTATAGCGTGTGTGCCAGATATCAGGAACGGATGATGTGGGGCAATCAGAAAACGACACTGGAAGACTTGTTCGGAAGCAACACGGTAGTGGCGGTTGTGGATTTACCTGGGCACGTGGACGCCTTAATAAGCCATTTGCCGGCAGGCCATCGGTACTCATCCGACGAAATCATCGATCGTCACACCTTGCTCCCCTATTTTTCTCCATTTCTTGCGGCAAGCCAACTGGAAGGGGTCCGCCTTGCCATGAGACGTGGGTCGGGATCGGGGATTTCCGGACGTGCCGGCATCATGGCATCAACCGTCAAGACGCCGCAAGTGTTACAGTACTGTCCACAATGCGTGGAAGCAGACCGCACGGCCTATGGAGAGGCCTATTGGCATCGGGTGCACCAACTCCCTGGTTTGACCGTGTGCCCCCATCATTCCGGGACGTCGATCTACCCGAGTCAGGTGGCCATTCATAGTTCGGGGAGACGTCAGGGCTTTGATATCTTGGAGGCGACGACACCAGAGGCATATAAGGAACCTGTATTATACCCTGGTGCCAATGCCCAACCCGATCTGAATACCTTTGTCGCCCACCAAAGTTGGGGTTTGCTTTCGCAATCTCGCGTGGCGGTAGGGTTGGATGCGTTAAGACAGCGCTACATGGAACAGTTGCAGAACCGGGATCTGGCGAACACGAACGGTCGGATTCGGGCACGGGAATTTGTGCAACAATTTGAGCAGTTTTATGGCCGCGATTGGCTGCGAGCGATGGGTTGCGGGCTAACCGAGGACGGTGAGCAAGCGTGGGTCTTACGAATGGTCCGCCATCCCAAAGGTTCCCAACATCCCTTCAAGCATCTGTTGTTGACGCATTTTCTCGGGATGACGATGGACGCGTTATTGGAACCTAAAAGGCCTTCCCTCCGCCTTAATCGGCTCTGGCCGTGTCTTAATCGAGTAGCCGTCCATTATGGGCAACCTCTAATATCGGAGGCACAAACCCAGCTTCGACAGACAAGTGGTGGGAAGGTAGGTGTTTTCACCTGTTCGTGTGGCTTTAGTTACCGTTGCGCGATCGGTGAAGATCCGTATCTTGAGGCGAAGGTCGTCCAATTTGGCCCTATTTGGGAAGCAAAACTTAAAAAGCTGAGCGAGGACGCGACGGTGTCCCTTCGCGGGGCGGCGCGGATTTTAGGCGTGGATCCCGCGACAGTGAAATATCACGCCACCCGATTGCAGCTGGGAAGATGGCAACGACCTCTCTCTCCCGGTAAGACTCCTCAGCAAGGTTCGATCGAAGATTACCGCCAACATTGGCTTGATGTGCAAGCACAGTATCCGGAGATGGGACGTACTGCACTTCGTCAGATGGCGCCGGCGGTTTGGTCGTGGCTGTACTGCCATGATCGGGAATGGCTCATGGCTCATCAGCCCTCTGCCGCACCAACACTGCGGCCTGAACGGATAAGCCGTGTGGACTGGACTCAGAGAGACCGTGACTGCGCTGCCCAAGTTCCTGCCATTGTCACCCGTTTGAAGCAACAAGAAGACCCCATCGTCCGTGTGACGGCCAAAGCCATCTTTCGGGAATTGGGTCACAGCAGTTGGCTTGAGCGCCATCACGACAAACTTCCTCTCACCATCCAAACCATTGCCGAAGTGGTGGAGGATCGGATCGCGTTTGCCTTGCGACGTTTAGATATAGTGGCGACGGATTTTTGGCGCACAGGCCGCACACCGAACCCATGGGAGCTACTACGTTCGGCGGGAATCCGAACTGACTTGGCCCGCCTTTCAGAAATCCAAAATACAGCAGCTCGGCTTTGTGACCCAGTGGTCGCGATCACTTATGCCGACTCGTAGGATTCATTGGAGTCCCTGGCCATTTGCCCCCAATCAAGTGGTCACCCTTTATTGGATTCGTTCGCCCCAGCGCGACCCCGTGAGTGGTCAATGGATGACGACGGCTGTCTTTCAGGATGATGCCCAACGCCTCCACGAGGTGTCGGTTCCCTGGGGCTTTTTGCCTTGGCTCAAGCTCGGGCGCTTATATCGCAACGGGGTCCCGGTGCGGGATGCATCGCAAGGGTGCCTCATCGCGATAGACGACTTGGATCAATGGGATGTTCAAATAGCGGAAGCCGGCCAGGTCATTCCCCGAACGGGGTATCCGCTTCGAACGGCGATGAATTTGGCCGAGTTCTGTTGGGTGTATTCTCGTGGGGCACGGACGGTCGTGGTGCCCCAATTCGAAGCCGTTCGGTCCGTGGTGGCTCCCACGCGATTTCTCGCCTTGGGATGTCTGCAACCATCGTTTCTTGATACCATCGTGCGAGATTACGACATCAAAGGGGACATCCTGTACATGGAGTTCAGTAAGGATATGCCGGTTCGGCTGCTCACGCGAGCCACGGTGTTGCAGTTAGCTCATCTTTTGCTGGATCCGTCACTTCGCCGATGTTGGGATGCCTTATACCCGTATCAGCGACGTATAGACTCGGGCCGCATGGCATGTCCTCCCCCTGATGTACGAAACTTGGTCGTTCGGGGTCAACCGATGCTGGCAGCTACCCTATTGGTCTATGAAGTTCTTGAGGCCAAGTTGTACCCCTTGCCGGTTCACCAGGTACTTTGGCGCCATCCCCAAAGCGAGCTTGAGCCAGAGTGGAATGAGACCAAAATCCGGTGGCACCGTGTGGATGCGGCCGGAAAAGATCTGGCGCTCGACAAACGGGTTGCCGCAACTGGTTCTGGGTCAATTCTGGTTGATGGCATGGGGGCCATCCGTGATACTCATAGGATTCAAGTCCGGCGGTGGGCGGTGGAGAGTCGTAGGACGCGAAATTGGCGTGTGTTGACGAAAGAACGGACAGAGTTCAGGGTGAGTGGCGCTGATGTGGGTTCCGGGGCCAAGAGGCAGTCCGTTGACGTCACCTTGGAGAGTCCACAGGGGGAGTTGTTGCAGAGGGATAGCGACGACGGGCTTAACGACTTTTGGCCGGCGATCCAATGGATGAAGCAGGACGCTCAAGGGTATGTTGCCGTCCATGTTTTTGATAGCCTCGGTGAGCAGGGGTTTTGGACGGTCGACGGGAAGCCTCGACGAGTGGCTATGGTGCGTGTGGTATTACCATCCGGGGATGAAGCCACTATTCTCGAATTTGCTCGACCAGACAAATATCCCATTTCGACGCTCATTGTGGCCAATATTCTCGATCAGGACGAGATTAAAACATTGCTGCCCTCTCTTTTGTTCCGTGAGGGCGGGTGGAATGGCTCCGCTTTAGATCGGCAATGGGGCTCCCACTATCATCTTCTTCGCCATCTGTCTCGTCCTCCACGACGGTGGGCCGCCTTGCTGACGGACTGGGCACGGATCATGTGGGGAACCCGTTCCAACATGGTGTAATGTCGATGATTCAGGTGCAATACTGTCTTCATGTTTTCTTACATAAGCGATCGAGGGTAGATCAGCTATAGACTGATGCAGGAGAGTTGTCAAGGAGCGTGTTATGCCTGCTTATACGGAACACCCATGACAGGGTCAGGTCATATCAAAGGACATGACCAGTCGAGGAATGGATGTTATCCCATCAGGATTTCCACACGGTATTCCGGCGAATCGGGGGATTTCTCAAAAGGTCGAGAAAGGTAATTTCACACCAAAATCCGGATACCCCAAAAATCATAGCATGGGTGGCGAACAAAACGTCCGGTGTGACACTACGGTTACAGGATTGTTATTGACGTGATACATTGCCTGACTACGATTAACCAGGATAATCGTAGTCAGGGTGGCAACAGACGGCGATCTTATCGCATGGCTCCTGGTCTGGCGATAGCATGGGGGCTATCACTGGCGGGAGGCGTGATGGGATCGAGGGGTGTCCGCTAGGCGACCTCGGGGATAATCATCGTAGGGGAGGATGTGGCGCCGTTGAAACCGTCTCGGAGCCTGGTGGGAATTCTTTTGGGCCTACTCAGTCTGGTGGCCGTGTGGGGGATCGGACGATGGCCTCCCGGGTTCCCGCGTTTCGCGCCCTCTCATCATTGGGGCCGGTACGGTTTCCGCCTGTGGGGTACGTTAGTGTGGTCTTTTTCTACGAGGCCGATACGTGATCGGCCTGTCTTCAGCAACTGGTCGAGTTGCAACAGGCACAGGCGCTGTTTCAGTCGCGAGGAGTGAAGACGTATGCCATTTCCGGTAGCTCCCTGCCACACGACAAGATTCTGGCCCGGCAACGGCACCTCACCATTCCCCATGGACACCCATGCGATCTTTATCATCAATCCTCGGGGGACGATTGTGTTTGCCATGGTGTCCCCGCATACCATGCACATTGCGATGACGCGCGTGATTGCCGCCGTCCGGCGGGCACTGACTCCGTGATCCTCGGGGCATCACCACATCACCATGTTGGGCCAATACTCGTTTCAGGTGCCCGAATCGGTGGCTCAAGGGCGACTGCGGCCGTTGAGGCGGCTCACCCGGCGGTAGTGCCTACTGCATTTTTCGTTCCGTTACTACCCGAACCCCATTAAGAATACGCGGTCGTAAGGAGGTGAGAGGCATCCATGTCATTAGCGTCCATGATTCAACCAGAGGTCGTGGCACAATTTTATCATGCCGTGCTCACCGTGGTCGTAGTGCTGATCACCATCGGACTGGCGGTGGTGCTGATCCGTTGGGTTTGGCGGCTCATTGCGGAATCTGAATCGCCGTCCGTGTCGCGGGAGGACCTCTGCGATCGGGCGCCGAAAATATGGGGAAAAGAGGGGCTCTGGCGGGCACTGGGGGCTTTGTGGGTGTTGGACGGCCTCTTACAACTACAGCCGGCTATGCCCAATTACGCCTTTTTAGAAATGGTGATCGCGCCCAATTTGTTGGGACAGCCAGGCTGGGTGGTACGTGTGATGGGGTGGGGGATTCAAGCCTGGTCGAATGCGCCGATCACGGCCGACGTGGTCGCGGTGTTTGTGCAACTCGGCATAGGACTAGCCTTGTTAGCAGGTCGTTGGCGCCCCTGGGGGCGCTGGGCCCTGTGGACATCCCTGTTTTGGGGTCTATTCGTCTGGATTTTAGGGGAAGGGATGGGCGGCATTCTGACCGGCCAGGCGTCCCTGGTCATCGGAGATCCCGGATCGGTCCTCTTCTATATGGCGAGCGCCGGATTGCTCCTCCTGCCGGATGCGATGTGGTTAGCCGGACAGGTGCGCCGTGGGGTGCGATGGGGCGTCGTGGGACTCTGGCTCTGGGGGGCTCTGGTGCAGGCGTGGCCGGGGGCGGGATTTTGGTCGGGACCCGCCCTCGGAACTCTCTTCCAAAATGCTGCCCAAAATGCGCAACCGCTCTGGCTGTCAGGGCCAATTTACGCCACCGCCCACTGGGTCACGCACCACGGTCTGGTGGCCAATGGCGTCATCGTGGGAATGATGAGTCTCCTCGCGCTTTTGTGGGCATGGCGACCCTATGGCCGTGGCACGATGGCGGTCACCATGGGGTGGCTCGGGGTGTTATGGTGGCTGGGGCAGGATTTTGGCGTCCTCGGGGGCGTGGGCACCGACCCGAATACCGCCCCCGTCTTCGCGCTACTGTTGGGGACGGCGGCGTGGAGTCAAAAACCCCTTGCCGATGTTCCTGCCCTTCGGTTCATTCCCTGGTTTCGTGCTAAGCGGGGTGCCGAGACATTGTCTGTCGAGCGAGGACGACGCGTGTGAGCGAGGACGCGATGCAGGTCGGGGCAGATCCTTGACAACGGAGAGGTGAGGATCTAGAATGACGCTAACCCCACCCGGGGTGGGGTGGGATGGAGGAGATTCGATGGAACCGGAATTCAAAAAATCGGCGGCGCTCCGGCTCAAAGTGGCTGCCGGCCATCTGGAAAGTGTGCGGCGGATGGTCGACGACGACGTCTATTGCGTAACCATATGAAGCAGGTGTCGGCCGTCCAAGCGAGTTTGGAGCAAGTCCAGCGGATTTTGTTGCAAAATCATTTGCGGACGTGTGTTTCCGACGCCATTCAGCACGGTATGGGGTCCGAGATTATTGCCGAACTGATGGAAGCTCTGAAGTACATGCCGTTTAGCGCAGGTGATGCCATTGAGCCGAAGGCTCCCTTGCATTCCTTGGTCGAGGGGACGTTTTGTGGGTGCCATGCCCCAGCGTCTGCCGAATTGAATGGGACGTCCAGAAAGGAGCGCGATAAGCCATGCCCATAATACTGCCCTACGGGTGGTGGTGGATTTTTCCGGTGTTCGGAATCGCCGCGATGCTCGTCTTTCGGTGGGTGATGGGGTCACAAAGCCCACGGCATCGGCACTCGGTCTCGTTTGGCCCCGAATGCGGCCCCCCCAGAGCATGCGGAGCGGATGTGAGCGCGGAATTCCGTGAATCCGTGCCCCCAACGGCTTCCTCCCGCCAAGACCCTTTGATGATCGCGCGGGAGCGGTACGCCCAGGGCCTCATATCCCAAAATGAATTTGACGTTCTGGTCGAAAGGCTCGTGAAAACGGAGGGGAAAACCTGGTAACGAGCACGGGGGACCGCATGATAAGCACACGGTGAGGAGAGGATCTCAATGGAGCACGATGTGGTGTGTCAGATGGCCGTGGATCCGATCACGGCCATGGCACGGGACTATCAGGGTCAAACGTACTATTTCTGTTGCGAAGGCTGTGCCCGAGCCTTCCTGGCGGATCCCGGCCCCTATCCCAAGCATAACACGCCCCAAAAGCCCGTTAGGCAGCGCGCATAATTACCTGAACCAGGACGAGGATTTGAAAGCCATAAACACTTGGATCCGCATTTCAAGTTAATCAAGTTATTTTTGCGCGATGCCTTAGGCCGCGTGGCGGGAAGTGGGATGGGAATACGGGAGGGGGATAGACAATGGCCACAGACACTGTAGAGCACGGAAACGGAGTGAGCGCACCCTCGGGGTCGGCCGCAGGCGGCGTGACGCTGGAAATCGGGGGAATGACGTGTGCCACGTGTGCCCTCAGTATTGAAAAGACGTTGAAGCAACAGCCGGGTGTCACCAAGGCCCAGGTGAATCTGGCGCTGGAACGCGCGGATATCCGATTTGACGCCGGTCAAGTGGCCCTGCCCGAACTTATGCAAGCCGTGACGCAACTGGGCTACACGGTCCGCCACGATACGGTGACGCTATGGGTCCCAGGCATCGATGAGGAGCCCCGCCGTCAACGGGTCGAATCGATGCTGGAGGCTCTGGACGGGGTGGCAAACGTGCGGGCCAATATGACCACGGGATCCGTCACCGTAGACTTGGTGCGCGGCGTGGGTCGCCTGGATGCGGTGCAAGCGGCCTTGCGCCAGGGAGGCTTTGACGCGGAAGTCGCGCCCGCCGTCTCCTCGTCTGATCCGCGTCGGGCGGAACTCGCCCGCGCCCGAAGAAATTTCGGGATGGCCCTGATCTTTACCCTCCCCGTCTGGGTGGCTATGGTGCACACGCTGCTTGGGATTGGCCCCACATGGCTCGCGATGCCGATTGTGGTGGCGCTGAGCGCCACCGTCGTCCAATGGGGCCCCGGCATGGGCTTTACGCGGCGGGCCTGGATGAACCTGCGTCATCGCAATGCCAATATGGATGTGTTGGTGGCGCTGGGCACACTGGACGCCTGGGGACTTTCAGTCTATGACTGGGGCGTTGGCGGGCGATTGTATTTTGACGTATCGGCCACGGTTATCACGCTGATTATCCTGGGCAAATATTTTGAGGCCCTGGCCAAAGGCCGCACGGGCGCGGCCATTGCCGAATTATTAGCGTTGCAGCCCCACGAGGCCCGGCGCAGAACCCCCGTGGGGGACTGGGAGACGGTGACGACGGACAGCGTGCAAGCGGGAGATCAGATCCAAGTTCGGGCCGGGGATCGAATTCCGGTGGACGGGGTGAGGTAGTGGAAGGTATCGGGGCAGTTGATGAAGCCATGTTGACCGGAGAGCCGATGCCCCAAGAGAAACACCCAGGGAGCACCGTGTCGGCGGGAACCGTCAACGGGTCGACGACGCTCATCATCGAAGCGACGCGGGTAGGGCACGACACCACCTTGGCACACATTGTGCGCACCGTTGAGGAGGCGCAGGCGACGAAAGCCCCTGTGCAACGATTCGCCGACCGCGTCGCCAGTGTTTTTGTGCCCATTGTGATGGGCATTGCGCTGATCACCCTCGGAGCGTGGGGATTGGGCACCGGCGATTGGCGCCATGCCATTTTGGCGGCGGTCGCCGTGTTGGTGGTCGCCTGTCCTTGTGCCTTGGGATTAGCCACTCCCACCGCTGTCATGGTGGGCTCTGGCGTCGGGGCCAAACGGGGCATCTTATATCGGAGTGGGGAGGCCCTGGAAAAGGTGTCGGGGGTGACCTTGGTCGCGATGGATAAGACCGGCACCTTAACGGCAGGGCGTCCTCGCGTGCAGGCAATGCGGGCGACCGAAGATGTCGCAGACGCCGAGGTCTTGGGGTGGGCAGCGGCCTTAGAACAGGAGTCGAGTCATCCTTTGGCGAGGGCCATCGTGGGGGCGACTACCGAGCAGGGGGTTCGCGTACCCCCAGCGGAGGATGTGTATACCGAGGCAGGCCAAGGGGTGGTCGGCACGGTAAACGGGGCCGAGGTCTTGGTCGGGAATGCTGCTCTCCTCCACGCCTATGGGGTGTCCTTGCCGCCAGACCCGGAGGAGACATGGACCCGATGGCAACAAGAGGGGGCGACCGTGGTGTGGGTGGCGCGGGACGGCCAGTGGGTGGGCACGCTGGCGGTGGCCGATTTTGTCCGCGATGACGCGGTAGACCTCATCCAGGCTCTGCATCGCCGCAAGATTCAGGTGGCCATGCTGACGGGAGACCAAACCCGGACGGCCGAGGCCGTTGGTCACAAGCTGGGCGTGGATCGGATTTTTGCCGAATTGATGCCGCAGGACAAAGCACGGGTGATCGAACAATTGCGTCACGAAGGCTACCATGTGCTCATGGTCGGGGATGGGATCAACGATGCCCCGGCATTGGTCGCGGCGGATGTCGGGATGGCCGTCGGTTCGGGGACCGATGTCGCCATTGAGGCGGCCGACATCACCTTGATGGCGCCCGAAATTTCGGGAATCCTGCGGGCGCTGACAATCGGCAGAAAGACGCTCGGCAAGATTCGGCAAAATCTGTTTTGGGCCATGATTTACAACGTGATTCTGATCCCCCTGGCGGCGTTGGGTTTCCTGTCCCCCATGATTGCGGGGGCCGCGATGGCCTTCAGTTCGGTGTCGGTGGTCACCAACTCGTTGTTGCTACGCGGCATGCGCCTGCCCACCGGCGAGGCGCAGATCCCCCAGCCGGTGGGACAACACATCTGACGGTGGTCGAGAACAAGGCATGATGGAGAGGAGGAACCAGGATGGAACGTGTGGAACTGCCCGTAAAGGGCATGACCTGCCATCACTGTGTGATGACGGTGACCCAAGCGTTGAACAGTGTGGAGGGCGTTCGGGCTGCGCGGTCAATTTGGAGGGGGCCTGGGCGAAGGTGACCTTTGATCCCACCAAGGCGTCCCGCGCGGATTTGGCCCGGGCGGTCCAGACAGCAGGGTACCAGGTCGAGTAAAAACCCTGGGGGCCACTTGGCGGCGGCTGAAGTCGTTGCAAAGTGGCTTCATCTTCTGTCCATCGGCTCAACACTCAACGGATGGCGCGATCATCAAGACGATGTGTCTGCCCTGCATGTCCGGGGTTTCGGCTCCTGGTTTTCTCCCGTTATTTTGCGTTGCCGTGACCAATCTTTGTGGTGTGTGGGAATTTCTTCGTGTAGCGAGTGGCTTTTGTATCGTTCGCACGTGATGGTGGGGAGTCATCGCATAAAACGGGTTGGGGCCCGGTGTTCGCGGATGCGTGGGACAACAGGCTAAACCGCCGTCCTCGCGTCGTGGCCCGAGGCTGGGGGCCACGAACGGAGTGATGGGGTGTCCCGGCTTGCGGCGGCCACGCCCGTCGAGCTCTGTTCCTGCCGTTTTCGTCCTGCGCCTGGCGTATTGGGTCGGGGCCCTGGAAACCGAACAGATACCCATTCCTTGAAGGAGTGCCGCCAACACAACGCGCGAATTTTCCACGGTATCTGTGCCATTGACTGGAGAGTGCAGACAAGAATCCTCGCTATGGTCGTGGATATTGACCCTTTTATGCTCACCCATCTTGTCAATCGCCCAGACGGGGTCCTCAGACCTCAGTGGGAGGTTTTTTGGTTTACTGATTGAGACACCCGCAGGATCATAGGTCTTGTCATGGGTGTTGACCTCCAGTTCTAGCACGGTTCTTGCGCGTTTTGTTGGCATGACCCCTTTTAGGCAGCGTCCTAGGGACTAATATGCCGCCATACCCGTCTCGTTGAGGCCCATGAGCCCGTGCGCGCCCATCCCACGTCGAGGATTCGCGTTCGGGCCGTCACACCGCAGAATGCTGCAGGATAGATCGAGGCAAAAAGAGGGAATCATAGAAGTGTTGTGTTCGGAAAGGAGTGTTGGCGTGACACATAAATCCCCCCTGGCATCCCCCGTGCGGATGATGGCGGTGATGATGATTATCGCGTTACTGATCCAATTCCTTTTGGGGATGTATACGAATTTGTTTATTGCCCTTCCCCGAGTCACCGTGCAAGGAACGGGGGCTTTGATGCCTGGCATGGGACGCATGATGTCGGTGGGGTTTTCGGATCCCGTGTTCATGGTGCATATGATTGTGGGGATGCTCTTGGCGCTCGGGGCGATCGCGATAGTGATCATGGCCGTCCGTGTGAAACAAATTCCTTTCATGATCATCACCGTCATTGGACTCATCTCGGTGCTGGCCGCCGGATATGGAGGGCTCACGTTTTTTATGAACGGTCAGCATAATAGCGCGTCCTATACCATGGCGGTCGGGTGGCTTTCGGCGTTTACCACCTATTTTATGGCCCTACGGGCGTTATCGGGGTAACCTGACCCCTCACCTCAATAGCATGGACAGGCTCGGAATCAGAAACCCGTGGTCGAGGAAAAACTTTCTGATGGTTGGCGGCCGAGCCCTGAAAGAAAACGCGAGAGATCCGGGAGTCTGACCAACGATTTATCTCGGGCCGGGGCCCGCGCAACACGGCATGACGGACTGCTTCGCCGGACAATCAACCCCTCTTCTTTGTGACCTTATGATGTGGAGTCTGATAATACGCGAGGCCCTTGTGCAGCCCGTCCGATGATCGGATGCGGCTGCACAAGGGCTCGGATTCGTGGAGGGGTGGGATCCGGGCAAGTCATCCCGCCTCAAAGCGAGAGGGCCGGGAATTGTGTGAACCCATCGAACCGTGGGGGTTCTGGATTGCACTGGCGGACTTATGCTGAATAGCGGTATTGTCTGCGTTAATTCCCAGGGATTGTGAATGCGCCAGGTTATTACCCTACTAGGGTGGACATAAGTTAACCTCATCGAACGTAGACCGAGTGTGGAGGGGTCTGATCCTGAGATTTTGCACTGATCATGGCCACCAGGAACGATGGTGGGTCCATTTTTTCAGGGTGTGCGGTGTTTCTGCTATCACATAATGCCCAGCAGTTGACGGTATTCGTTGTCCAGGGTTCTGTGGATATTGTTATGTCTTACGTTATTTGGCCACCCAAGTCTCGACTTAGCTGGCCGAGTATGGGGGCAGGCGTTTGGTCGCTAAGCAAACCGGTGGAGGCTCTTGACGAGTACTTTTGCCCGCGGTAGTCGGCGGTCCAGAGCGCATGGATGCGGCTGTGCGGACTCTGGACCGCCGACTGCCCCGGGCGGTATCCTCAAGAGAGAGCGTCCACAGAGAGTCTGGATGCGGCGGAGAAAGTTGAGAAAAACACGTGCATTTCCGGCCAAATAACGTGAGAACCGACAGGATATCGACAAATGGCCTCGTCGACGCCACACCACGCTTCGCCTCGGGCTGGGATAACGGGGGCAGAAAGGGCATTAATCAGCCCGGCATGACCTCTTCGTGGGTGGCGTTGCGGAGGTTGTGACAGAATTGTGACCGTTCTGACATGGACCGGACACATGGGTGTGGCATTCTGAGGATGGTCGCGCAGGCTTGTATCATAAAAGAGCGCGGCGTGACCTGGCCAGGTTTCACCCATACGGTCCATAGCCCACTTCCCGCTAGGCGAATAGAGCACGGGTTGCCTGGGGTGCGCACAACTGGCGCGAATCCATTGGCCGGAGAGCCGTCTTCCTATCGGTTTATCGGGGTCACAGGGGTCAAAGGGGGCACGTCATGGGGACCATGGGGAGATGGATGGTGATCAGTGCGCTGCTGTGGCTCGTGGTCAACCTCGGGTTACTGGTGGGTTTGGGGCTGTGGCTTCGAGATTCCGGGGCGGTGCGCCACCGCGACGATCCCTTAGCCATTCTGCGCATTCGGTATCAGCGGCGGGAAATTTCGCACGACGAATACGAAAGGCTCAGGCATCTGCTTTAGAGGGAAGGAGTCCCAGGTGACTGGCGATGTTCTCCACCGTGGCGGATGCCCCGCATGCCGACTCATCCGGGAGCATCGGCGAGGACGTGCAAAGACCCGGCAGTCACGATTCTGGTGAATCACAGGACTTCCCATGACTTTCGACAGCTTGCCCACCCATCTCTTTACGGCGCTGTTTCACATTCTTGTGACAGGATAAACGGGAGATCACTCAGGAGAGTGAGAGAGAAGCCACTCTGAACCCATAAGAAAGGTCGGGGCATTCATGAATTTGATGAATTTATTTAGACATCCGCGCCAATTGAAAGATTTGAACCCCGCGCAGATTGACGGGTTCATTCAGCAGACGCAGCCCACGGTGGTTGATGTCCGTAGGGCAGAAGAGTATCAAAGCGGCCATCTTCCTGACGCGATGCTGGCTCCACTGGGCACTATGGCGCGGGAAATGGAGAAAGTGGATCGAAATATTCCCGTGTTGCTTATTTGCAAAACGGGCCACCGCAGTCAAGCGGCGTCCTGGGACTTGCTGAAAATGGGATTTACCGATGTGCAACACCTGAAAGGGGGCATGGACCAGTGGAAGCGCGAGAACAGGCCGGTCGAGCGTTCATAGAGAGGGCGGAGGTGGTTAACGTCAGAGAAGGACTCCTGCGGTAGCCCCGAATCCCGCCCTGAGAGATCCTCAGGGCCTGGTAATTACCGTCTACATCCAGCCTGGTGCAGGATTGGATGGCACCGGGACCACGACCACAGCATCCTCGGAGCTCATGCTCCCTGGGACTGCTCTCCCCAAGGGAACCTGTCGTGCGTTGAGACTTGCGGAGTGTGCTGTGCACTTGGAAATTGGTCTGCCCATTGTCGTCAGCAGTCTGCTTACACGCAACGCTCCATCGAGTGAAAACCACCAGTTGAGGGAATGTGACCGTTCTGTGACACGGAGGATATACGGCTGACACAAAAGGTGGATACCCTAAAGATGACCACAATGGTCTGAACGGAAGGAGGTCAGGGATCATGATGGGATTCGGGGTCGGCGGTGGTTTGGCGGGAATGTGGATCATGGGGCTATTGGGCCTGTTGATTCTGGCCGGTGTCATCGTCGTCATTGTATGGGCCATTCGGGCCTTGATTCCGGCCAACCGGTCGGGGCCCCCCGCTGCGGCGGTCGATCCCCTGACGCAATTGCGATTGCGATTAGCGCGTGGGGAGATTACGCCCGATGAATACGAGGAGTTGCGCGCCCACCTACGCGATTAAGCGTCGGTGAGTGAAAATCGGGACCAAGGGGTGGAGGACGATGAAGCGGCTCAACGGGCTTGTAATGGGCCTAGGATTGTTGGCAGCCGGCACGATAGGTGGAGTAGTCGCTTAACGGCGAAATCAAGCGTAGCCGCAAGGATAAGCGGCCGCATCATGGGGACCGCGCGCATCGCGATGGGTTGTATGGGATTCAGCGGTGGGGAGATGATGGGATGATGGGACGATAGCGTCGTTGACGAGTGTGAACCTTTGGGATGGGTCGCGATCCATCGAAACACTAAAGAATTAGCGAAACGAAGAGCATGGGAAAAGGAGTGGAGAATCATGAAGCGAGTCAACGGCCTTGTCGTGGGCCTAGGATTGATGGCAGCCGGCACGATAGGCGGGGTGGCCTTTGCTGCTACCCACGGCTCTGCCCTATCGACATCGACGCCGGGGTCTGTCCCGCAGTCGGGAAGTTTGGGACGTTTTAGCGCCATGATGGGGGGGTCGGGCGCGGGAGCGTCTTCGGGTCTCGGCGGCATGATGGCCTCGGCGATGAACCAATACCTGGGCAATACGCACGCCGCGATGGGCTATGTCGGATCCGGCGGCGGAGGGATGATGGGAGCGGCTTCGGGATCGGTGTGGACCCCCGCCCAAGTGGCGAAGTTGGTGCAGCAGAGTGAACAAGGGGTCACCATCGACCGGACGACCAACACCATTACGTATCACAGCACGCAGGACCTGCTCGTACCGTTGGCGGCCCCGGCGGCGCTACACATTAAGGGGATGCAGTGGGAGATTGACGGGCTCATCAACCCCAAGGTGGTGGTACCGCAGGGGGCTCAGATCACGGTGGATTTGGTCAATGCCGACCAGGGCTATATGCATGGGTTTGAGGTGACGACGGCGCGCCCTCCCTTTCGTGAGATGGCCATGATGCAAGGACCTGCCACATTCTCGAGGGCCTTTATTATGCCCATTTTACCGGAGACGAGCCAAGGCCAATATCATCGGAGCACACAATTTACTGCCACCAAGGCGGGGACTTACTCCTACATTTGTCCCGTGCCAGGCCACGCGGCGCAAGGCATGGCCGGCCGGTTTGTGGTGTCCTAACGATGCCCGACACTGAGCCCGATGACGCTTTACCCCGTGCTCGCGTCGATCACCCGTGGTTCAGTCGTGGGTATCCCCTGGCAGAATGGGCACTGGAACTGGCATTAGGGGACGCGCGACGAGCCCAAAATGCGCAGGCGTCGGGACGGACGCTCATTATTGGAGCGGGTACGGGATTGGATGTGCCGGTCTTAGGACGCGGCGCCACGGATGTCGTGCTGCTGGAACCGGATGCGACGATGCGCCGGACCCTGTTCCGTAGGTTTCCGGAGTGGGCCATTGTCGGAGCGTCGGCCGAGGCGATGCCCTTCACCGAAGGGACGTTTGATACGGTCATCAGTAGCCTGGTGCTGTGTAGCGTTGGAGATGTGGCACGCGTGTTAGAAGAAATCACACGCGTGCTGGTACCTGGTGGGCAGTATCTCTTTTTAGAGCATATCGCCAATCCCCATCGACTGGCCGGCATGGTGCAACAGGGAATCGAACCGGTGTGGCGGCTCCTGGGCGGAGGGTGTCGGTTGATCCGTGATGTGGAAACTGCCGTACGGCAGTCCCCCTTGACATTGACTTATTGTGAGACGGTACGTGCGGGAGGGCTCCTCCCCATAATTCGTGGCCGCGCCATGAAGAGCCGTTGAATCCGAAGGACGCGCGATTACGATCGGCGGGTGATGAGGGAATTCTGTCAGGAGCCACCCAGCGCAAACGGATGGGGTTCCCATGCGCTCGCACGATCACAGGGGGTTGCTCACACACGATGCCCGTGGGGTTTCAGAGGACGCCCTCGCGAGATTCACTGAGAACACTCGGGCAATTGTCTGATGGCGGAACGGCAAGGCCCAGCGTGAGGAACGCGGAGAAATGATGAAGGGAATGGGACAATGAGCGAGCAACATCCATGGAAAGCGGTGGTCATCCCCGAGAAGTCGATGCACCGCATGGCCGACGCGCTTCGGAGCCCGTCGGACCACGATCTGAAAGATCATCCCGTCACCCAAGAAGTCATGGCGCATCTGGGCCCTCAGCGCACCGTGGTGGACATTGGGGCCGGTATCGGCCGGTTCACGGTTCCGCTGGCGGCCATGGGGTGTGACGTCTGGGCGATTGAACCGTCGGCCCTGATGCGAGACCAGTTGCACCAGGCCTTAATCACCAACAAATTGGACTCGAGGGTGCACACGGTCGCCGGATTGTGGCCGGGCGTGGAGGTGCCGATGGTCGAGGTGGCCTTGGCCGCCTTCGTGATTCAATTTTCCCCCGACCCCCGGCAATTCGTGCAGGCCATGGAGGTGGCGGCGACGGTCCGCTGTGTGATGGCGATCCATGTGGATCACATGTTTTCGGGACTCGACGATTTGTGGGCGGTTTTCCATCCGGATCGTCCCTCGCCGACCTCTCCGGTGTTTCGCGACGTCTATACCTTGCTGTGGAATGAGGGCATTGTGGCTGATGTGCGCGTCGTGGAGGATCCCCCACGGGACGGTTTTTGGCGTGATCCGCACAAAGTGCTGGACGGGTTGGCGGACCTGTTGCAAATTGACACCGATGCGGAGCGGGAGCACTTGGCTACCCTCGTGCGGGAAGGTTGGGGGACTCGGGGGGGCACCCTGACGCCTTCGTCTCATCGGTGGGCAATCGTGTCTTGGACACCCCGAAAAACATAGAATAGCGCGTCGTTGCCCGTGGTGGATGATCTGGGCCGTTGACTCCATGAGCGGGACGGGGTGACTATTGCAATTCTGCCGTGCGGACTCTCTCTGGGGGATGGAATTTGGGCTCGCCGCCCCACACGGACACCGTCCGCCCAATGCGTGTGGGCGCTGTCTCTGTCTCCAGCGCTTCGGATCACGGCCCACGAACCCTTGAAGATCCCATGGTGGACCTATGTCAATAAAATGGACACCCGAAATTGAGACATTATCCCGATCACGCTTGATATGCCGCCTCAGCCTCGGCTGGAGTCTGATAATCTAGGGCGCTATGGACGCGCTGCCGATTATAAAAAATCTCGATATAGGCAAAGATCGCAACTTCCGCTTCTGCCCGGGTTCGGAATTTCGTCAGGTAAATGAGCTCCTTTTTCAGGAGGCTATGCCATGATTCAATCATGGCATTATCATAGCCATTGCCCTTCCGACTCATGCTGGCCGTCATCCCGTATTGCTTAAGGCGCTCTTGGTAAGCCGTCGCGGCATATTGGCTCCCCCGATCCGAGTGATGCAACACCCCGGCCGGCGGCCGGCTGTGCCTGACCGCGCGGTCTAAGGCCCGGAGAACTAAGTCTTGCGTCATGCGCCGATCCACGGCCCATCCCACAATTTTTCGGGTGTACAAGTCCTCGAGGCTTGCTAAATAGAGCCATCCTTCCTCGGTGGGGATGTAGGTAATATCTGCCATCCACACCGCATGCGGCCGATCCGCGGTAAACGTTTGATTCAACACGTTCTCATGCACCGGCAACGTATGCCGAGAATTGGTGGTGGCTTTATATTTCCGTGTCACGCGAGAGCGCAATCGATGGTCGTGCATCAACCGTGCCACCGTTTTTTGACTGATGCGCTCGCCTTCCCGCCGTAACACGGCGGTGATTTTGGGGCTGCCGTAGCGTTCCCCTGATGCGGTAAACACCGCCCGAATCCGTTCGACCCGCCGGGTCCGGACTTGCGCCTGAGTACTGGGAGGGCGATGGCGCCACGCATAATACCCGCTTCGCGAAACGTCGAGGATTTGGCACATCTTCGTGATCGAGAAGGTGAAGCGGTGTTCATGAATGAACGGAAAGATTACTTCCGATCGTTGGTGAAGATGCGCATCGCTTTTTTTAGGATCGCATTCTCCTCTTCGAGATCCCGAATGCGTCGCTGCAAATCGCGCAGGGCTTGGTCTTCCGCTTTCAGATGCCCACTACCCACAAAGGGTTCGACCGGGTCGGCTTTGTAGGCAGCGACCCAGGCATACAAGGTTTTGCTGGGAATGCCCAGTTCGCGCGCCACTTGCGCGCCACTTTTTTGTTGGGTCAACACGAGTTGAACCGCTTGTTCTTTAAACGCTCGATCATATTGATTGGCCATCGGATTCACCTCAATTGAGAATTATTGTATCATCTTGTCTCAATTCGAGGTGTCCACAATTTAGACTAACATCCATGGTATACTAAGATCAGTGCAAGAGATATCGGCTCAAGGTGGAGAAACCTATGGATGCGACCCAATATTCCGCGAAAGATTCTCTCCTCATCATCGACGACGATCCGGGGATTATTGAGGTGTTGACCGCGTATGGCGAACCGTGGGGCTGGTCAGTGGCGACGGCGGCTTCGCTCACGGAGGCGTTATCGCGCTTGGCGGATCATGTCCCCCAGGTCATTGTGTTGGACTGGCAACTGCCCGATAGTGACGGTCTGGCGTCCATTCGGGCCCTGCGTGCGCACACGGCCATCCCGATTCTGATGTTGACGGTGCGGGATCAGGAAGCGGACATTATTCGGGCGCTGCAGCTCGGCGCGGATGACTACGTCGTGAAGCCGTTTAGTCCCGGTCAAGTGCTCGCGCGGTGTGGCGCATTGCGCCGCCGGGGGCAGGATCGGCCCGAGGGTTCGCGTGACCGCGTCGAGGCGAAGGATTTAGTGATCGACATCCCACGACGGCAAGTCTGGCGTCGGGATGCTCTCATTGAATTCACCACCTTGGAGTTTGAACTGCTGAGGCATCTCGCGACCAACCCGGGCCGAGTGTGGACCCGAGAGGAGTTGCTGGACCGGATTTGGGGCGACGTGGGCGAGGTGTTTGATCGCGCAGTCGATATGGAGATCGCGCGTTTACGCAAAAAACTCGGAGACGCCGTCGAGACGCCCCGGTATATTGACACGATTCGGGGGGTGGGATACCGTTGGCGCGACGATCCGGGCCCCGGTGGGCCCTAGGTCTCTGGTTGGTCCTGACCATCGGCATTGGTCTCGCGTTGGGGCTGACCGTGGGGCTCGGAACGCTCTGGGCGGGGTTGACATCTCGGCGGAGTGGGGCCATTGCCGAGATTTATCTTCTGGTGGCGGGGATGGTCTGGATCAGCCTGGCCGGGATCGGCTGGGTGGTGGTGCGCCGCGTGGACCAGCTCTTAGCGCGCGATTGGCTCGATATCGTCACCTGGATTAATCAGTTAGAGGAAGGGCATTGGGAGCCGCTGCCAGTTCCCGATACTGGGCCTTGGGGGCAATTAAGCTATGCCTTGAATCAAATGGCCCGCAGGCTCGCGATGGCCCAATCCGAGCGCGAGATGTTTCTGGCCAGTGTCGCGCACGAATTGAAAACGCCGCTGACGGTGTTACGTGCGAACCTGGAGGGTTTGGCGACGGGTGCGTTGCGTGCGACGCCGGAACGATGGACCACGCTCCTCCGGGAAGTGCATCGCCTCACCCGACTGGTGAATGATTTGTTGCTGATTGAGACCATGCAATCTCCGACCGCTTCGTTGCATCCGACGCCCTATCGTTTGGATGCACAAATTGAGGAGGTTTTGTTGAAGTTTGGACCCCTGGCGGACCTTCAGCAGATAACCCTGGTCGGGACGGGGGAGCCCGTCGAGGTGGAGGCGGACCGGGATCGCCTGGACCAGGTGTTGACCAATATAGTGGATAACGCTTTGCGTCACACGCCGCAAGGGGGACGAATTGCCATTACGTGGCGTGGCTTGCCCGAGGGAGTGGAATGTTGTGTGGACGATAGCGGGCCCGGCATTCCGGTGGCGCAACACACGCTGGTTACCCGACCGTTCTATCGGGATCCCCGGTCGTCGGGCGTCGGTTTGGGGTTGGCGGTCGCGGCGGCGTTGCTCCAAGCGCACGGCGGGTCGCTCACCATCGGGAACAGTCCCTGGGGTGGGGCACGGGTGTGCCTACGCCTCCCCGGTCGGACCGACTAACGCGTTTCCAAGTGTCGACGGAGTTCTTGATATTCGTCGAGGGAAATTTCTCCGCGGGCTAGGCGCAACTGCAAGATGGATAGCGGATCATCCGGAGCCTGGCGCCAGCTTTGGACATGATGAAACCATACCGAGACCGCCACGGCCAACACGACTAAAATGCCCAACCAAATCACCGTTCCTACCCACATCATTGCCATCATGGCGTGCGCTCACCCCTGTCGCTATCGTTATTATTTTATTATTTTATGCGATTTTGCGGCAATCGTCATGGGGCCATCTCACCGGCCCTGGGATAGTCCACGGCTCAATGCTTGATCTGGCCGGGCACCGCCCGACCTTCCCATTCGAGAATCTGGATAATCTGACTCACGCTGCGCCGCGGCACTTCCCGCCGTAAGAGAATCGCTTCTTGCACCAACGCTTCGGGCACGGCGTCTTCGGATCGCCGAGACGCTTTCGGACGCGGTTGCAATCCCGCGAATCCTTGAGCCCGGTATTGGGCGACATACCGGCGTACGGTCCGTTCGGACAGACCCGTCTGCGCACAAATTTCCTCACGACGCACCCGGATCGGGGTTTCTGTAGCAATGGAACGAAAATGGCAATAGCCCATCAAGAGCCCGTGATCGGGCCCGAACGGCAAGTAACCTAATGAAATCCCTGATTCGATCATTTCACGCTGCTTAAGAAGAGTTCTCACGGACTGAAGTCCGGCGTCGTTTATAAAACTTCGTTCAGCGGCTTGCTCGACGCATTGTTACATTGTATTATTGCAATAAGTCATCACTGAGCAGGAGGCCCTCCCCATGAATCTCGCGTTTTATATGGGCATCGCCGCAGTCTTTAACCCCTGTGGCATCGCCTTATTGCCGGCTTCGTTCGCCTGGATTGGCGGCACAGTGGGCGGCACGGCGACCGTGCCGACCCGTGTGGGTCGTGGCATTCAGTCGGGGATTTTGATGGCCGTCGGCTTTACGGCCGTGGTGGCGGGTCTCGCCGTCGTCGTGCATGGCATTGGCAGTGCGCTGTCCCCCATCCTCCATACAGTAATGCTTGCCCTCAGTGGTCTCCTGATTGTGGGTGGGAGCGCGGTGGCGCTGGGCCTCTTCCATTTCCCCGTCGATCGCTGGACCGGGATGGGGCGCATCACGCCGGCCGGGCGCTCCATCTGGACCCTGGTCGTCGCCGGGATCGTGTACGGAGTGGCGGCGCTGAGTTGCACCTTGCCCCTCTTTCTCGCGGCCCTCGCGCCGGCGGTGGCGGGTGGGTGGCCGACGGTTGTGCAGATTGTCGGCTCCTTTGGGCTCGGGACCGCCGTGGTGTTGGTCGGCGTGGGGTTAGTGACCTTGTTCGCCCGCGATGGACTACTCCGGGCGATCCGGGCGGTGGGTCCCTGGCTGAACCCTGCGCTCGGGCTCATCATTGTCGGTGCCGGCGCCTATCTCGGCTACTATTGGCTCTGGGGACCCGGCCACTTCTTGGCCTGATCTGCCGGGCATGCATGGAAAGGAGCAGATGTCCATGAAAACCGCGTGGTGGATTGGCGGACTCGCGACGCTGTCGGCGATTGTCGGGGTGGGCTATCATCTCACGCGATCCGCCCCGGGGACTGGGCCCACGCGCCCGGTGGCGGTCGCCAAGACCGGACCAACGGCCGTGGCCACGTCCACGAACACGGCGTCCCCAGCGAGCGCGCCGCCGTTTCATGTCGCCTCGTTAAATGCCGGAACCGTCACCGTGCCCGATGGACGACCGACGGTGGTGTATTTTATGTCCGCAGGCTGCGGCAGTTGTATTAGCGGGGAGCAACAGCTCGCCCGCTTGGCGGCCCAGACCGCCCCGACGGTCCAATGGGTGTCGTTGGATGTCGATCCCGGTTACGACACGGCGAAAGCGGTGCTCAGTATGGCGCATTACACCGGGGCCCACTGGCCGCAAGCATTCGGAACGAATGCCATCATTAATGCGTATCACGTCACCCAACTGGATATGGTCGCCGTCATCGCCAAAAATGGGCAACTCCTCTATGATGGGGCGTTGCCCTCCAATGCCCAACTCCACCGGCTGATCACGCAAGCGCAGGCGTAACGGGCGGAGGAGCCGATGGGTTGACTGTCCATGAAGAAATCGAAGGAGGGTCATGATGGCCGAGAAAACGACTGAGACGTATGCATTGTGGGCCGACTTTTGGCAGGCGCTGAGCCACCCCATTCGCCTCCGGGTGTTGGAAACCCTCCGGCAGCACGGCGAGCTCAACGTGGGGCAACTGGTCGACCGGGTGGGAATTGGTCAAGGGCATCTCTCCAATCACCTGGCCTGCCTCAAAAACTGCGGTCTGGTGACGACGGAGGCGCAGGGGCGCTACGTGTACTATCGCATGGCCGATGACCGCGTGCCGGCCTTATTGGACTTAGGCGAAGCCATCTTCAGCGACCATTGGGCCGGGGTGGCCACCTGTGCCGTGGTGAGTCGTCCGGCGGTGCCGAATCGTGAATAAGGCGCTCCTCACTGCCTCGGAAGCCTGGGAGGCGTCCCGTCCCCCGGACGAACGGGCCCTTACCCGCGCCGCCTTTCCTTTTAAGCCCCTTAAGAAGACGAGACAATCGCGATCTCTCCTGGTAGGATAATTATCAGTTCAGAGGAGAGAGTGTGCACGATGAGTCAAACCTATTCACCGGAATTCAAGCAACAGATTGTTCAAGAAGCTCAAGACACGCAAAATGCGACATTAGTCGCTCGTCGTCATCAGCTGAGTCCATCCATGGTGCGTCGCTGGGTGCGTGAGGCGGTGAAGGCGGCCCACCATCCCCACGATCTCATGAGTCTGGTAGACGAAAATGAACGATTAAAGAAATTACTCGGGGAAAAAGATCTGCAGATTGCCATGCTTCAAGATCTGCTGCAAAAAAAGGGGATCCGTCCGTGACAGAATTGTGTGAACACGTGATGGACTGGCATCACCGCGCTCCCCAGGTGTCCCTTCGCCGATGGTGTGCGACGATTCGCCTTTCACGGGCCACCTTTTATGCGTGGCGTCATCGCCAACGCCATCCTGAACCAGATCGGCGCCATCAGGCGCCGGGTCGACCTCCGCGAGGATACAGCGTCACACAAAATGGCCAGAAAATCGCCGATGGCCAGATTATGGACTGGATTACCGATATTCTGACGACGGAGAACGCGGCCTATGGGTATCATAAAATCACATGGGTCTTGCGACGACGCTATCATCTACAGATTAGTTTCAAAAAGGTGTATCGCCTCCTTCGACAATGGCACTTGTTATGGCCTCAGCGAAAACGCCGCATCCGGCATCCGCGCCGGCTGGCGCGGAACCGCATCATTACGGCTCCCAACCAGCTCTGGCAAACGGACATTACCTATGTGTATATCGCGGGCGAGGATCGGTTTTTGTATCTCCAAGCCATTATCGATGTGTGTGACCGCATGATTATTGCCTACCACATGGGACTCCATTGTCAGGCGACGGATGTTGTGCGAACCTTAAAACACGCGGTGATGCAGCGTCAATCGGAATGGCAGACGCCTCCCGTTCTGCGGACCGACAATGGCCCCCAGTTTATCGCCGAGGCATTCGAAACGGCTTGTGCCGCCTATGGTCTGGAACATGAACGCATTCCGGTGGCCACGCCGAATAAAAACGCCTTTATTGAGTCGTGGCATGCTCCGTGGGAGCGCGAGTGTCTCACTCAAGCATTGGCCACATATGGCGAGGCCTATGCGGCCATAACGCGATGGATTGCCTTTTATAACCCAGATCGGCTGCATGGGAGCTGAGAATTTTGGTCCCCGGCGACGATGCGACAACGCGTCGCGGGAGGGCAAGCGACCGGGATGCCCGTCACAGTGTAGAAAAGCTAGCGACTTTTGCACGGGGGGACAGGGGCGAGGTGACGCCCTGGCCCCCTGTCCCCCAGTCCCAGCCCGTAGGGCTGATATGATGTCCCAATGCGTATCCGCGTGAAAGAGATCGCAAATGTCCAAATTTGGGGGGCGGAATCGGGCCTATGTGCCGCGGGCGCTCGCCAACCGGGATACGCGAGGCTTCATTAAGCTGGTCGTGGAACAGGGCACGGAACGGATTGTCGGGATGCATGTGGTGGCGCCCGACGCGGGCGAGATCATTCAGGTGGGTACGCTGGCCGTCAAGTATGAAATGAGCCTGGCGGACGTGACGAGTCTCTTCTTCCCCTATCTCACCATGGTGGAAGGGATCAAGTTGGCCGCCATCACGTTTCATAAGGACGTGAGCAAGCTCTCCTGCTGCGCCGGCAGTTAGCGAGGCCCGGGCGATGGCGCCGCAAAGGGCGTGGCGGGTTGTCGGCGCCGTCGGGGCGCTCGGGTTGGCCGCATGGAATCTGTCGCCCGGGCTCTTCACCCGAGGGCTCGGTGTGGGATTCGTCGACGGGGCGCTCATGGCCACCGGGCTGGGACTGATCGCACGACAGCCAGGACAGTGGAGCGGGCCGCTCTGCCTCGGACTCATGATCGGCAAGGGTCTGGTGCTCACGTTAGCCACCATGGGTTTCGAGATTTCATTGCGGGTGCCGTGGGCGTTCTCGATCCTCATTTTGCTCTACATGGCGGGAACGCTCGCCGCGGCCCGAGTCTGGGTGCTCGCCGGCGGCGCTCTGGCGGCGGCAATCCTGACCTGGCATGGGTCCCTCGCGTGGGGGATGGGGGTGCGCGCGGCCTGGTTTGTGGGATTGGCGGGATGGTTAGCTCCGGGGACGGGGATCGCCCCCGCCGGCCGACACCGGCCCCACGCCGACGCAGCTCCGCTGCGGGGCGCTTCATCGCTCCTTCAGCATTCCTCAAACCGTGACACCGAGGAAAGGAGGTGATGTCATGACCTGTCGAGGCGGTGCAGCGCTCGATCCGGCGCAGCCGAAGCCGACCGACCCGTGCCCCTGCGGATCGGGGGAGCCCTATGGCGAGTGCTGCGGACACGGCAAGTAAAAGTCTATCGGGCGGGCGGCGGACACCGCCCTGCCCGGGTCAGGATGAATCGAGGAGGCGGATAGCATGTTGACGTATGATCTCAAAATTACGGGGATGCACTGTGTGGATTGCGCGCACAAGGTCGAAGCCGCGCTCCAGGCGGTGCCGGGCGTCACGGCCGCCCATGTACACTATTTGAAGCGACGGGCGCAGGTCACCGTGGAGAATCCGACCATCGTGGTCGATCACTTGCGCCAGGCGGTGCAGGCAGCCGGATACGATGCGACCCCCGGCTAAACCCGAACGTCCGTTTCGCTTGCGCCTGTCGGTCCCGGTGGAAGCCACCGCGGTCGCGCAAACCCAGCTCACCGCCGCGCTGGCCGCCACGGGCTTAGACGCCTGGTTTGATCTGGCCTCGCCGACGTCCGGACCGTGGGCGCTCTGGTGGGACGACACCGCGATTTGGGTGGGATCGGGCGCGGATCCCGCCGCCTGGCAGGAGGCCCTCTTAGAGGGCTGGTGGGGGTCAGGTGGAGGCTGTTGTTAATGGCGGCAGTTGCGTCGTCCCCGAATTCGTTGGAGGTGGGAGCGATGGGCATCACGCCCGAAAGGCGGGCATTGTTGGCGACCTGGCAACGACGGCCTTGGCGCCAGTTGTCATTGCGGGAGGCGGTGGGGTTGCCCGCATTGGAGATCGCCCAAAATGACCCCCGCGGGTGCACGCCCGATTGGGTCGTCTCCGCCTTGCATCGGCGTGGCGACACCCTGGTCCTGCCGATGGCCACCCTGTTGATGACGGCGGATGAATGGGCGACGCTCGGGCCGCGCGTGTCCACCTGAGCAGCCCAGCTCAGTCCACCGGCCACCGAAGCGGCCCAGCCACGATAAAAGAACGTGAGCACAATATTGACTAGCTAGTACGATGCGTGTGAGGTGAGCGCGATGATCGGCCATTATGTGCGGGTCCAAGAAGAGTCGGCGCTCTTGGGGGTATCCCCAGCCACGATCCGCTGGTATTCGCTGCAAGGCTGGTTGCCCACCTACCGGGTGGGGCGTGGACAGGTCGCCCATCGGCGATTTCGGTATCCGGACCTCCAGCACGTCGCTACCCGAACGGGCCGTTATGTGGCGGACGAACCGGCGTGGGATCGCACGGTACCGATTACGGTCGAGATGGCGGCCCAATACCTGGGATTGTCGGCTCGATACCTCACCGAGACCGGGGCCATGCCGCCGGGGACGGTGTTAAGCTGGGAGGGTTTAACGGCGCTCGAACAGCAGGTGTATCCCGGTCCCGAGGAGCCGTGGAACGGCTCGGATTCTTTGAAGGAGGCCATCCCCATGATGAGGGAACAGATGATGATGAATCAGGCTTGTGGTTGTCACGGCGGAAGGACGGCTCCGGCGTCCGGAGAGGCCGAATCGGCCGCCACCCCCAAAGGTGGCTGGCCTGCGGTCGACTTGCCGGTCGAGGGTGCCAGCCTGTTGGCGTTACGACGGACTCGACGGCATTTGGAAGTGCAAAAAGCTGACCTGGAGGACCAACTGGCGGAGTTGGAACGGCGGATTCAGGCGCATCCTGAGAATCACGGATAGTCCGTATCATCGGTGAGGGAGCTGACCATTCCCTCGCTATCATACCAAAGAGTGCATCAGATGTTCAGGGGCGGCATTGTGAATACGTCCCGGATGGAACGACGGGAACGGCCGCCTCGCAGGCATACAGGATCACGGAGCGATGCAAGCCCATTAAAGAAGGGACGTGGGTCATATGCCGATGATGTTCGGATTTGGTCTCTGGTGGATGTTTCCGCTATCGTTGATGGTCATGATGGCCTTCGTGGGCGGGGTCGTACTTCCTCGCGCGTTCCGGGGACATCTGCACGTGTCCTCGAATACTCCGTCCCCCGATCCGTTGGCCGTGGCCCGCGAACGGTATGCCCAGGGTCTCATCGCGAAACCGGAATTTGACCAGATCGTCCAGGACCTCGTCAGCACGGAAGACGCTTTGGGGATGATCGACGGGCAGGCGTCCACCGATCGGCGACGCATGGCGCTTCGTCACGTGGAGCGGCCCCCCGACCAGGATTGTTGGCCGGGCGCCCGCCGGTACCCATGTCGATAGGCCCGGGCATGCGATGCTGACTGCCTACGGAGCCCTGATTGTCACCCTGATGATGATATTTTACGCCCTGGAATCCCGTTCGTTGTGGTTTACTTTCGCGTTCGGCATCGCGTGTTTAGGATCGGCCAGTTATGGGCTTATGGCTGGCACGTGGCCTTTCGGCGTGGTGGAGACGGTATGGAGTGGGATTGCCTTCCGCAAATGGTATCGCCTGAGACACCAGCCCTAACGGTTAACGGATCAACGGATCGGTTCGTGGGTATCGTGAACCGTCTGGCGTGCGGCTCGATATAACGTAGCCCGGCTAATCTGCGTCATGGCACAGATGTCGTTAACAGTCAAATGGTTGGTGTCGCGGGCTTCAAAGAGCTCCAGGGCATGCGCGAGCCCTTTATGATGGCGGGTATAAGTCCGCGGGCGCCCTTGGTACACCCCGCGGGCTTTCGCCGCCGCGATGCCCTCGATTTGGCGTTCCTTGATCATGTCGGCTTCAAATTCGGCGATGCCGGCCAGCAGCGTAATGAGGAGTTTTCCCACCGCTGTCCGCGTGTCCACGACGTCACCGCCCATGTTCAACACCACCAATGATACTCCCTTGTCGGTGAGCTGGCCGATGGTGGTGAGGGCATCCTGGGTACTGCGGGCAAAACGGTCGAGCTTGGTCACCACCAGCACATCGCCCGAGCCAACGGTGTCCAACAAGGCGGCGAGTTGGGTGCGATGCGTGAGCGTCCGACCCGAGGTCTTCTCCTGATAAATTTTCTCGCACCCAAAGGACTGAAGCTGAGCGAGTTGCGCGTCGAGATGCTGGGTTGTGGAACTCACCCGCGCGTAGCCGTAAATCATCGTCTCGGAGCCTTTCTTTGGATATAATTGTGATACATGTATATGATACACGAAAAACGGCGCAAACACACGTGGGTTATGGCGTCTCAGGTGAGTGTACCCATGTGAGACACGCACGCGATGTCCCACGGAAGGAGGGATTCCCACGCCGGTCAATTTCCTCACCGAGGAGCAGGCGGCGCAATACGGCCAGTATGTCGGCGACCCGTCCCCGGCCCAACTCGCCCAGTATTTCTATCTGGACGATACGGATCGCCAATTCCTTCGTCCGCTCCGCGGGGATCGTCAACAGCTGGGATGGGCGGTGCAACTGGGGACCCTCCGGTTTCTCGGCACGTTTGTGGAGGACTGGACGACCATCCCCACGGCGGTTATCGACTACGTTGCGGGCCAGTTGGCCATGGCCGTTCCCGATGGTATGGCGCGATATGGGAGTAGTCGTACCCGTCGAGAGCATACCCTCCGGCTGACGACGTTGTACGAATATCAACCCTTTGAGGCCCAACCCGGCCACTGGCGTCTGGTGCGGTGGTTATACCAGCGCGCCTGGCTCACGGCCGAACGTCCGAGCGTGTTGTTTGATCGGGCAACGGCGTATCTCGTGGAACACAAAATTCTCTTGCCCGGGGTGACCACCCTTACCCGGCTGGTGGCCCAGGTCCGCGATCGGGCCCAAGGACGACTCTGGCAGCGTCTCGCCGCCGTGCCGAGTGCCACCCAACGAGACGCGTTGGAAAGCATCTTAGCCGTCGACCCCAAGACCCGCCAAACCGCGCTGGATGGGCTCCGCCGTGCGCCCACCCGCCCCAGCATTCGAGGATTCCACTACGCCCTTGACCGGCTCGATCAGCTGCGGGCGCTCGGGGACGCGGGCTGGAACCTCCGCGCTATTCCCCCCACGCGACTGACCGCCTTGGCGCGTCATGCGGCCACGGTTCGCGCGCAAGCATT
>NZ_FWWY01000001.1:2244392-2245494 GCF_900176145.1 Sulfobacillus thermosulfidooxidans DSM 9293
ATGCCAATCCATCACGTGTTCACACAATTCTGTCACGGACGGATCCCCTTTTTTTGCAGCAGATCTTGAAGCATAGCAATCTGCAGATCTTTTTCCCCGAGTAATTTCTTTAATCGTTCATTTTCGTCTACCAGACTCATGAGATCGTGGGGATGGTGGGCCGCCTTCATCGCCTCACGCACCCCACGACGCACCATGGATGGACTCAGCTGATGACGACGAGCGACTAATGTCGCATTTTGCGTGTCTTGAGCTTCTTGAACAATCTGTTGCTTGAATTCCGGTGAATAGGTTTGACTCATCGTGCACACTCTCTCCTCTGAACTGATAATTATCCTACCAGGAGAGATCGCGATTGTCTCGTCTTCTTAAGGGGCTTAAAAGCCGTGTCGTTGCCGCTCGACGCCTTGACGGATCGCCTGGCGGAGCTACCCCGGGATCGGACCGTGGTGGCGTATTGCCGGGGGGGCCTATTGCGTGTTGGCGATGCATGCCGCGGAGGCATTACGGCAACACGGATTTCGCGTGGTCCGGCTGGCCGACGGCGTACCGGACTGGCGGGCGCAGGGGTTGCCCATCGCCGAGGGAGGGGATCCCCTGTGAGTCGTGCACCGAATCCCTCAGGGATCCCCGTTTATTTGGACTTTAATGCCACGACGCCCGTAGCTCCGGAGGTCGTGACCGCCATGGCCCCGTTTTGGACGGATCATTTTTATAATCCTTCGGCCCCCTATCCGGAAGCGATCAACGTCCACGCGGCCGTTGACACCGCCCGGGCAGCCGTGGCTACCTTACTGGGGGCAGATGTCCAGAGCATCGTCTGGACCAGTGGAGGCACGGAAAGTAACAATTGGGTGCTTCACGGGATCTGGAGGTCTCGGCCATCCCACCGCCGCCGGGTCGTCCTTTCCGCCATCGAGCATCCGGCTGTGACGGAAACGGCGGCCGTCTTGGAGTCCCTGGGGGCCGAGATCGTGACCATTCCGGTCGATAGTCGAGGGGTTTTGCGCCTCGATGCGCTGGATGCGGTTTTGGATGAGCAAACCGCGCTGGTCAGTGTCATGTTGGCCAACAACGAAATCGGCACCCTCCAACCGGTGGC
>NZ_FWWY01000001.1:2245594-2539343 GCF_900176145.1 Sulfobacillus thermosulfidooxidans DSM 9293
TAAGGCCATGACCACGGTATGATTTTCTGTCGCCCCTTCGACCAATCCCAAGACGCGTTTGTGACCGTCCGCATCAATCCCTAAGGCGCCTACCACCAGATGGTCCGCTACACGCAAACCATCGATCATCACCACCACCCACGTCCGGTCATCCAATCGGCGCTGGAGGAAGCGGTCGAGAGCCTGTTGGGTGGCTTGGATAAAGCGGCGGCTCACTAAGCCATACAGCATGCGTTCCAGTACGGCTTGTGTCGCCAGCGTCGGGTCCTGAAACTGATGGTAGGTGTCTAACGGAATTTCCTCCGAGCCATCAGCGGCCCGCACCCGAGGGTGTGGAACGGAGATTTTGCGATCCCCCAAAAAGACACTGCCGACTTCGGTCCCGTGTCGGACCGCTTGGCGTTGCGGATCATGACGGCCTTTAGGTCCTGCCAACTGCTCCACCTCGGCCGCCATCATCTGTTGCAAAACCTGCAATCCGACCCGGATCGACAGCGCCAATAATCCGTCTTCGGCATCCTGGAGGATGTCCACCCACGGCACCGTCACCGACTGTTCGGGAAGCGATTTTTTCTTTATACTGGTAGTCACTAGCGATTCCTCCTCAAGATGGGTTCAGACCTCTCTAGTAAACCAGAGAGCCATCAGGATCGCTAGTTTCAATTTCTACGAAAAATGGGGCATTCTCCGGTCGCGATCAAGTGACCCTCGAGGTCTGGGCGGCCGAACCCGCCCCGATGGGGGTGGCAGGGCCCAAGGTGAGCCAAGCCGTGATCGAGGCGTTACGGGACCGGGGCATTGCCTATCATCCGAATCACCTTGTCACTCGTGTCGACCCGGACGCCCATCGTCTCGAGTTCTCCGACGACGCGGACGTCTCCTATGACCTCTTAGCCTACGTGCCGCCCCACCGGGTGCCCGCCGAGGTAGCGGCTTCGGGTCTGGCTCCGGCCGATGGTTGGGTGGCGGTCGACCGCCACACCTTGGAAACCCGATTTTCCAATGTGTTCGCCATTGGGGACGTCACCGGCATTCCGTTGGCGCTCGGTAAACCCCTGCCCAAGGCCGGCGTCTTTGCCCACCGTCAGGGGGAGGTGGTCGCGGACATCATTGCAAACCGGCTCGCGGAGCGGGGAACAGGGGCGACATTTGATGGCGCCGGCGAGTGTTTCATTGAAATGGGTCGGGGCATCGCCGGTTTTGCGCGCGGCAATTTTTATGCCGAGCCCGCACCCGCCATCCACGCGTACAAACCGGGGCGACATTGGCATGCGGGTAAGGTGGCGTTTGAGCGTCATTGGTGGGCGCAATGGTGGTAGTCTACTTCGAAGGCCACCGGCCCAATCCCGCGACTTCGGTGGTGAACGACGTCCGAACGCGACCCTGTCAGGCTTGATCCTGCGGGTCAAACAGGTGGTGCGTCGATGGCCGTTGGAAGTTTCGCGGACGGGAGGAGCGTGGCCAGCGCAAGGCGTCGACATCAGTCATGCCAGAAGGGACGTGGGCATTGTGCCGATGATGATCGGATGGGGATGGGTTTTCCCGCTATTTGGGATGGTGATGATGGTCTTGGTGGGCTGGGCCCTGGTCACTCGCGTGGTGAACGGACATCAGTGGGGTTCCTCGAATGGCCCACCCCCTAATCCGTTGGACCTGGCGCGAGAACGCTATGCGCAGGGGCTCATCTCGAAACCCGAGTTCGAGAGGCTCGTCGAGGATCTCCTTCACACCGAACATCATGACACAGAGCTTGCGGAGACGTTCCGTCGAAACCGGGGTTCAGGTCCTGGGTGCGGACCCTCTGGTGGCGCTGGATGTGGCGGTGGGGGCACGCGGGGTACTTGGTGAAATCATGGCATCCGCTGGACACGCCATCTCTCCGACTGCGCCTCATGAAAGAGGAGGTAAAAGCCCATGGCGCGCTTTGATCCCGTCGCGGACCGCTATGACGCTTTTTGTGCCACGCCCTTGGGCTCGTTTGTGGAGGCCGTCGAGCGCCAAATGGTGGCTGAGTTATTGGATCCTCACCCGGGAGAGCGTGTGGTGGATTTGGGCTGTGGAACCGGAACCTATGCCCTCTGGATGGCCGATGCGGGATGTGCAGTGGTCGGTGTGGACGAGTCCGAAGCGATGTTGGCCAAAGCCCGCAGCAAAAGGATGTCATCGGGGCGCGTAGAGGGGGTCCGCGGCGATCTAACCCACTTACCTTGGGCGTCAGCTTCCTTCGATGCCGGGCTGATGCAAGTGACCCTGGAATTTGTGGACCATCCGGAGGCTATATTGATAGAAGCGATGCGCATCATCAAACCCGGCGGGCGCTTGATATTGGGCTTGATTCACGGCACGGGACCGTGGGCCCGCCACTATCGCACGCGGGCCCAAGCCGATCCGACATCGGTGTATCACGGAGCCCATTTTTGGACCCTTGCGGAATTGACCTCGGTGATGGCCATGGAACCCTCTCAGATCCGTGATCGTTTTGCGGTCATAGCCCCGGCCATGAACCCGTAACTGGCCGATCCCCGACACGAGACGGCGAACGCTAACGTAAACCACGGAGAACGGTTCTCCAACCCGTAAAAAACCATCATGAGGGTGACGACCGTTGCGCCATAGACGGTGAGCATACAGACACCTCCTGGATGATGACCATTTCACCGGATTGTGTGATGAGGATAAGGAAAGGATCGCCATCACCGCACGATCTCCGCATGGTCGATGGATGGGGACCAGATCCGCCCTATTGAGGTTCCGGGCCCTCTGTTTCCCGCACTTCTTCGAATGCTTCCCAGGCTTCTCGGGCCACCCAATAGGCAATGGCGAGAGCGGCCACAGGGTCCATCCAAGTCCACCCTAAGGCCCATACACCCAGTGTGCCACCTAATCCCGCCCAAGCCATGTACGCACAGGTCCAACTTTCTGCGGCATCCACCTGCAACGCCGTACTCTGTAACGCCACCCCCAGTCGCTGTTTTTGGCGGGCAAACAGGACCATGAGGAGGCCAGAAATGATCATCACGGCGATTCCGAGCGGACTCGGGCGCACGGTACTTCGCCTGATCAGTGCCCAGAAGGCCCCACCGATTAAATAGAGCAAGAGCAGTCCTAAGAGCCCGACGGCCCACCGCGCTGCCTTGGCTTCCGCGCGGTCCACGGCATGGTCGTCAGCGCCGCGGGCTTCGATGCGCAATCGCCAGACCAGGATGCCGGCAGACACGAGTTCAATCAGACTATCCATCCCGAAGCCCGTCAGAGCCAGCGAATGGGCTTGAAAGCCCGCTTCGAGAGACAAGATGGCTTCGACAATCATCCAAAGGATCGCGGCGACTTCCCAGTATATCGCTTGGGTGACGTGTTGAGTCCGCGCATGCATATGATGTTGGGCCTCCCCATGTGATGACATCCTTGAGGCGAACCGGATGCTCTTATAATACCTGAATGGCGAAGGACGGGTGACACATGAGAGGCCTTAAACGTCCCCAGTTTAGATAATTATTTGTCTTGCGGGGAAGGTTGTCCTTGGAGAATTTAGTGTGAGGTTAGACAATTATTGTCGCCAACATGACGGACTGAGGTCGATCCATGCGGATTTTTGGGATCGCTAGGTTAGATAATTTTTTGCGTTCAACACTGGTTGTTTAGTATACAATCAGCATGGCACAGTTGAAACGAATATTCGAGAGTTTCAACTGTGCTTTTGCTATGTGTGGGGCTTATTGAGGAAAAAGACCTCTATAGCTAAATGCCAACGTGAGAGTGGATTTGTATAAGTTCCCTGGAGAAGCCGTTTACAAAAAAATGGTGAGGGCGATTTCGTTGTAATAGATATAGACGCTTTTACTCGCCGCAAGAAATGTTGCTATGACAGCAAGACTTACTGGCCGTGGAGGAAGCCGGAGACCGTGGCTATACACGGGATGAATTGAAAGGGTATTTAGACTGTCTTACTGATGGCGTAAAACAGAGAAAAGACACCTCATTATAAGGTGATTGGTTCTGAACGTTCGCATCGATGTTGGGAGAGTCCTATTGCCGTGAGAAAACTAAAAAGCGATTTAGTGAACGCCATTGGTGCTCTTCATCAATTGGCGGAACGTTTTCCGTTTCTTGAGGTAGAATTTATTCCGGACACCAAGTACCATCAACTGTTCGTCGAAAAATGATATCCGATTTTGTATCAGATTAAAGATGGAACAGTATTCGCTGACTATATCGCTTGCAGGTAAGACTATTGTTGGTCAGTGCGGTAGCCAGAGAAAATCAGTATTAATTTTATGTCGCCAACGAGGGTTTGGGTTAATGAAGTGCAGGCATAGTACAATGAATTTTGATCCAATGATAAGTCAATAAGACCAACAGAATCCATTTTGGAAAGATTAATGCCTATTTGCGCAACATTTATTTTATCGGCTGTTTGTCCATTGCAAAAAACTGGAGAAGGAATATGCTGAAATACAGGTACCGCAGTGTAAGTCTTCTGATTATATTATCCCTGATCAGTTTGACGGGTTGTGGAATTTCCACGGCACTACCGTCTCACCATTCACCAAGCCCTTCCAAGACGACGCATCAGTCTGAATCAACATCGTCGACAAACCCAGTTAAAAATTCATCTAAGCCCTCTCAGGCTTCATCCTTTCCTTCGACCGTGAGGTCCCAAGCATCTGCTGTACGATTTAATGTGGCGGTCATACAGGCCATGACCTATTTGCAACATCACAAGATTCATATACCCTTGATGGCTCCTTCCGTGTTGGGTTTTAATCCTCCGGTTTCGAGTTTAAGTGCGGCAGCTCGTGTCACCGGTGGCGGGACGACCTATGTTGTGAATCTTTATGCCACTAGTAAACCGCTGACGTTGAATAGTCCGGTGCTATCCACTTTGCCCATGATGGACATTATTGGTTCATTTAGTGCATCACAGTTTCCCAGTCCGGATAGTGCCAAAGCGCATCTTTATCAATCGAATCCGTCTACGTCTCTGGCCCCACCGTATCAACCACCACCAAATGTTCCCGCTTCATTGGTTAATTTAGGATATGGCATTACCGGGACACTTTACAATAATGCGGCTCTATCCATGGCGATGTGGCATGAGGGCGAATGGACGTTCCAAGTATGGGACGGGACCCCAACTCAGGACCGTCAACAAGCCATGAAGCTTGTTGCGTACTTGCATACCCATTTGTTGCCGGAAACATATGGTGTGTTAGGAGAAAATCTTGCTGGGGATGGCAACCATACCACGGCCGAATGGGTCTATGGCACGACAGAGTTTTCCGTATTTAACTATCATAGTGGGGTTCAGGCTGCGGAAATGGCTGTTTCAATGCGTGTCTATCCCAGTGGAAAGATTAAACCGTGAAAATAAGGTTTATGCCAGACATTCTGGAAGTCCGGAGATATTTAGCAAAAAGTGTCTTTGACTCTTGTGGCGTAAAATTTTTGCACGGTATACTAAAATCATTGCAATGGAGTGCTGCTCTCTTTTGGTTGTGACCAAAAGAAAAACTGTCCCCAGGACTAATGACTCCTACCCATATGGATTATATCCTTTGCTGTGGATGATCCATGAACGGGTGGGGGTCATATGTTTTGCGCCGTGTGTGCTAGGTAGAACATTGTAGACGGAGTTGTGGCTAGGAGGACATGCGATGAAAATGCGTAAATCAGGTTTAGGACATGTTAAATCCTCTTCGAGGAATATGACGTCCCCCTTATGGTGGGTCATTCTGTTTATTCCTTTATTGGCTAATGGTGTTCTGGCTTTTATTATTATGCGCCGGTGTTCCGATCTGGCTAGCGGGCATGATTGGATAGGTTGGGCGGCGTTGTTGTTTTTCGGTATTATCCCTTTAGGGGCCATGCTTATGGTCCAAGATGCTCTTTCTCCGGTGAAACGTTGGTGGCGGCGGCGTAACTTGCGCGTTGTGACCCCATCTAGGAAGAATGAACCCGAATCATTCATTTAAAAGCTCATTGGAAGAAAGAGGGTGGAAAACATTCGGAAGGACACCATAAGTTCTTGCCGTGGGATTGGTGTCATATGACATAGAAAATCCCACAGAAGAAAGGCGGAGGGTGTCTATTTTTCGAAGCCATTCCCTGGAACTTTCCATGCTGTCAGCAGTCATCAGTACGGTCTTGTTCTCGTGGTGGACAGCAAATTGGATGATTACATTTGTTCTTTTGGCACTAGGAACCGCCATATTGTTAGCCGTTATGTCTTTAGCTCAAGGTCCACTTGATCTCATGACGGCTATGATTGGAGCGACCGCTGGCGGCATGGTTGGCTCATTTGTGGTTATGGCAATTACGGTCACATGGATTCATCCCATGCATTCTCACCATGGGATGATGATTATGGATGACACGATGGCTCAAATGGTGGGAGCGACCTTATCCGGATGGTTACAACCCATTAACAAGCAATAGTCCGGACGCCTTGAGGCGTCCGGACGGGAAACTTAACTACGAACCGAGGCTTGAGCGGAATTTTTACCCCACCATTTTTGCCACCATGATTTGGATTGTGCTTGAGATTGTTGGGATTTTTGAAGCATGTCCCGCATTTGGGAAACAATAAATTGGTCGCGTTCTCGGGCCAATCGCGCGTTTTGCATATCTTGTGTGTCCATATGGGACTTCAGTTTTTCAAAGGCCTCTGCCACCACGGCAACATTTTCTTCATATTTACGGTCTAAGTCATCTTTGATTTGTTCTAATGACAGCCGCATGGCTTGGATTTCTTCCGATTGTTGATAAAGAACTTGTACCATCGCTTGAGCAACTTGTTGCGGTGTTCCTGCTGTGACTTGAGCCAGTTCCGTTTCTGTGGTTTCGACATTTCTTGGATATAGTCTGCCCAATGTTTCTTCCACCATGGTCGCGGTTTGTCCATTGCGTAGGCCATCAGCAATGGTATGAAAAATCTCCACAGCTTCTTCGGGATATCGGCGTTGGCGACCCTTGCCAATCACGGGGACAAACTCACTGAAACGGTCGCGGTAGTAACGGACCGTACTTTCAGGCAAATCAAGTCGGGAAGCAATTTCGGCAATCGTCACTGTATTCATTTTATCCTCCTTACATGTAGTACCAGTAATACCAGTAAATACCATTTCGTGCGGAAACGCAATAGGTTGCTGCGGAAAAACCGCAAAATGTATTAAAGATCTAATATAATGAACACTAGTATGATATAATGACCGCATGAAACAGAACTCTTTACAATCGATTGTCGCAACGAATCTGCGTAAATGGCGACATACGCGAGGCCTCAGTGTCAATGAACTAGCCAAAAAGGCCAACATCGCCAAAGGAACTTTATCGCAACTTGAACGCGGTTTAGCCAATCCCACTTTGGATACATTGTGGGCTTTGTCTCAAGCGCTAGGTGTCTCGTTTGGGACCCTGATGATACCCGATGACCCTTCACTTGGGGAGATGTTTGAGGTCGATGACCACTTTGGGCAAACGTCCTTACTGGCGCGTGACCATACGGATTTTGGCGTTGTAGAAACGTACCGGATGAATCTTCGCCCTCGTACCAGGCGCGAAGCCCACGCACATCCTCCCGGCGTCTTTGAAGTGGTGACGGGCATTCGCGGGGACTGCCAGGTGGGACCGCTCGATTCATTGCGGTCTATTCATGCCGGCGATGTGCTCACCTTTTTCGCCGATCGTCCTCATATTTACGACACGGGTGAGGAGGGATGTGAAATCATGGTGGTGATTTTTTATCCCGATTTTCCCCATGGTTCATTCAAAGATCAACAATTATCGTGGCCTCTAGCATGGTCTAGGAGCCAAAGAGATTACCTGGAGCAGGTTTACACCGGACTCTTGCCGGTTGCGATGGCGGATGAAGTGTTTAAGGCCAATACCCAGTCTTCAACTCACCGCACCTTTCTCATAGAAACTGAGGAAACAGCCTTTTACCGCTTTGCCATTTTGCCAATAGGGCGTCCAATGGCTGATATGGAAGATTCCATCCGTGAGTATCTCACCCACTCACTGGGCGATGGTGGGCTCATCGTCGATTCGGATGAGGCACTAAAGGATTTTGAGAAAAACCACCAAAAGCCCCGTTGGGCATGGCTCTATTTTCGTGACCAGATGTGGAGCCCAGAGTTTTTTAACTTGATTACAGACAGATTATTGCCCGGTGGACGGCTTATCGTGTCCACACAGGTGCTGGATCCTTTTTCTGATTTGGCGAGTTATCAGCGTAGCTACCTCTTATATCACAGTATGTGTCAATTAAGTGGGTGGCCTGAGCAAGTCATCCCTAAAAATCATGATCTCGTTAAGACCTTGCAAATATTTCAAAACACATTGCAGTGGGAGTGTCTCGCCAATGACGGACCTCAAACAATTTTAGATAACTGGTTAGATGCCAAATCGCTGATGGAACGCGTTGTAATCCATGGCTTTCGAGTTCTTCATCATTACCGGGTGGGGGGGATTTGGTCTTCATCCGAATGGAGCAGTGGGCGGCATATTTTTGTGTTTGGCAAACAAAATTGAGAAAAACTCAGGCAGGATGATGAGCGAGATGCACTCTAAAACATTTCGTATGCTCACGGCAATACAAGAGGGATTGCCTATTTTTCTGGGATATTTGCCCCCTTCGATGGCCTTTGGCATGACAGCACAACAATATCACTGGTTGCCATGGCAAATCTTGGCCACGTCGGCCATCCTTTATGCGGGCACCTCCCAATTTGTGTTGTTATCTTTAATTTCGACGCACGCATCGGTATGGTCCAGTATCGTGACGGTTTGGTTGATTAATCTCCGTCACGTGACTTATGGGCCGGCGATCACATTGGCTTCTAAGACAAAACGGTCGATCAAAGAGATCTTGCTCGTCGGATGGGGATTGACGGACGAAGTGTTTGCAACAATTTGTCGACCTTTTCATCGAGACGATGATCAAAAAGCGCACATATTCTACCTGTTGACGATCACCGTTATTGCATATGGTGGATGGTTGAGTGGAACCCTCATGGGTATCTATTTCGGTCAAGCGCTGTTGAAACAAATTCCCCATGCTTCTTTGGCTTTGCAATTTGCGCTACCCGCATTATTTTTGTTCATTCTCACCACATCTCTCTCCCATCACCGGCAATGGCAGCTTGGCTCTTTGCGCGTCTTGGGTATGGGTTTAGGGTTTTATTTAATAGCCAAATCTCTAAATTGGGGCATGACCAGTGTTTTGGTTGCGGCTATTTTGGCCTCGAGCATTGAAGTATTTTGGCGTACACATAAAACGCCATTGCATGAGGTCGGGTGATGAGTATGGTTAGGCAATGGATGGAGATATTAGTCTTATCAGCATGGGGAACATGGCTGGAACGAATTGTCCCGTGGATTTTTATGATGAAATTGGGATCCCGTCTCGAAAAATATTCCCAGTACTCTCAGATGTGGGTATCCAACTTTGTTCCCATCGTTGTGATGGGTTTATGGCTGCAATCCTTTTATGGCCATCATCTGTTATTACACCTTGAATGGCTTCACATTGCCATAGCTAGCATGTTGACTATAGTTGTTGCTTGGTGGTCCAATTCGTTGGCCGCTAGTGTGGTGAGTGGAATGTTTGTTTATTGGCTCAGTTCTTTTATTCGTTAGTTTCAGGCAAGCGTATGTTCTTAAAAAAAATTTTATTTGTCGCAATAAGCTGGATTGACGCGCATTCTTTTTGGTGTCACAATTTTCATGCGGTTCATGGCCGCATGAGGGAGGTGGTGACAATGCAAAAACAGACAAAGAGCGGATGGTATTGGTTATTCTTAATACCGTTTATTGGAACCTTGTGGCCGCCTTTTTACGCTTCATATCGACCAACCTTAGCGGGTTTCCCGTTTATGTACTGGTACCTGATCTTATGGATCTTTCTTGTCGCGCTCTTAAGCGGCATTATTTACCTGATTGATAATCGCTAGTTGATACCAGGAAAAGGGGTGATTCCTATTTATTGGTCAGCATTTATCGTATTTCTTATCCTTTTTGCCATGGTGACGGTGCTGGGATTTTCAGCATCACGCTGGCACCGAGGCGACCTGGATCTTATTGAGGAATGGGGCCTGGCTGGTCGCCGTTTTGGCACATTCGTCACCTGGTTCTTACTCGGGGGAGATTTATACACGGCTTATACCTTTATTGCCGTGCCGGCTCTCGTATATGGTGCGGGTGCTTTTGCATTTTTTGCCGTGCCGTACACTATTGTCGTTTTTCCCATTATGTACATTGTGATGCCTCGTTTGTGGCGGGTATCTAAACAGCGCAATTATGTGACCGCAGCCGATTTCGTGCGGGGACGATTTAACAGTCCGTTACTGGCCTTAGCGGTTGCTATTACCGGAATTTTAGCGACCATGCCGTATATTGCCTTGCAACTCACAGGTATTCAAGCCGTCTTGGCTGCCATGGGGTTGTCGGGGCATGGATTCTTAAAAGATTTGCCTTTAGTGATTGCTTTTCTGATTTTAGCGGCCTACACCTATACCAGTGGATTGAGAGCACCGGCTCTTACCGCCATCTTAAAAGATATTTTGATTTATGTGACCGTTATCGTCGCGTGTATTGCTATTCCCATCCACTTGGGAGGATACGGACACATCTTTCAAGTGGCCGCAGCCAAACTCCCAGCAACAAAAGGATCTGTTATTCTCGCACCTAAACTGTTCACAGCCTTTTCAACCCTGGCTTTAGGTTCGGCTTTTGCATTACTGCTCTATCCGCATGCTGTGACAGGTACCTTAGGGGCAAAAAGTGGAAAAACCATTCAACGCAACGCGGCATTATTGCCCCTGTATTCGTTGGCATTGACCTTTATCGCAATTTTGGGATATATGGCCATTGCTGCCGGGATTCACACCAAAGATACAAGCCTTGTGGTACCGTTGCTCTTTTTGAAGACCTTGCCGACCTGGTTTGCGGGCTTCGCCTTTGGAGCGATTGCGATTGGCGCCTTGGTACCCGCAGCGATTATGGCCATTGCCGCCGCGAACTTGTTTACTCGCAATATCTACCGGGAGTACTTTGCTTCGGACAACGGACCTAACCGGGAAGCCCAAATAGCGAAAATTGTTGGCTTAATCGTGATTTTAGGAGCCTTGTTCTTTATTGTGGCTATCCCGTTGCAATACTCCATCTACTTCCAAACCTTAGGCGGAATTTGGATTTTGCAGACGGTGCCCACGATTATTTTTGGCTTATACACCAGATGGTTCCACCGTTGGGCCTTATTCTTGGGTTGGCTTGTCGGCATGATTATTGGGACGGGTATGGCCGCGGCCGAATCCTTCAAAACCTCCATTTACCCGTTGCATATCGGTCACAGCGTCTATTTGGCCTATGCGGGTGTCTGGGCTATTATTGTCAATATCGTGATTGTGGTGGTGTTGAGTGTTCTCTTTAATGCGCTCAACATTAGCAATGGAACCGATGACACCCAGGAACAAGACTATGTCTCTGAACCTGGAGAAGCTGTCGGTCAATAAGGTTCCACGACAATACAAAGCGAGACCGTAAGGTCTCGCTTTTTGCATGGCATTTTTGTCTATTGGGCTCCTTTGACAATGAGAGGTAACGATTTCAAACCGCGTAAAAGAACATTGGGATTAAAAACCGGGTCGCCATGCAGCTCCAGGGTATAACGGAATAGCTGAGAAAAAGCTATGGTCGCTTCCATCCGTGCCAAGGAAGCCCCAAGGCACATATGAATGCCACGACCAAAAGCTAGGTGCATATTGGGATGGCGGTGGATGTCAAAGGTATCCGGATTAGAAAAAACCACCGGATCCCGATTGGCTTGCGCCAAGACCAAAGTTACCGATGCCCCTTCCGGAATGATTTGGTCACCCATACGAACGTCTTGTTGAGCCATACGCCCATCCAATTGCACTGGAGACTCAAAGCGCAAACACTCTTCGACGGCGCTCGTCCACAATGCGGGGTTAAGACGGAGTTCATCCAGGGCAGAAGGTGTCATGAGCAGCCGATAGGTGCCGAGACTAATGAGGTTGGTCGTGGTTTCATGTCCAGCCACTAACAATAATAAGGACATGGTTAAAAGTTCTCCTGCACTTAAGGTGCCTTCTTGCCCTTGGACTTGGAGAAGAGCGCTTAAGAGGTCATCCCCAGGATTTTGTTTCTTGTGTTGAGCTAAATGATGAAAATAATCGAGGAGTTCCCAGCGCGCTTCTTGTCCTTGCTGACGGATGGCGGGTTCTTGTGTGGGGTCGATCATCAAGGCGATTTTCTGTGACAAGGATCGAAAGAGACTACGGTCTTTAGCCGGTACACCTAATAACTCGGCAATCACAAGAGCAGGTAAGGGAAAAGCGTAGTCTTCAACGAGATTGCCGCCGCCATTGTTAACGAAGCTGTCTAACAACTCGCCAGCAAGTTCAGCAATATACGGGCGCAAACGTTCTAAATGTTTGGGCTGAAATGCGCGATTTACCAAAGAGCGCAGGCGCGTATGGTCCGGAGGATTGGTGACCAGCATGCTCGGCGAGAGGACAGGCAAAGTGTGGAACTTAGGTGGTGGAGTCCTTGGCACCGGAGTCCGTTTGATAAAACGGTCGTCCATAAGAATAGTGCGCACATCATGGTAATTTAAGATCATCCACTGGCCCGGCGCTAATTCTTTGATGGGAGAGGTCTGTTGCCAATGACGGTAAACGGGGTAGGGATTGGCGGCAAATTGTGCTTGAGATATTCCTAAGGCATGAAACCATTTTCCGCTTAATTGCATCATTGCTTCATCCATGGCCATGTGCTGTGCCACTCCTTTATCGGCCTTTGGTGTCGTTTGCTTCATCATAACGCGAAAAGAAAACGCCCGGCCGTTTAGCCGGGCGTCACGCGAAATATTATCCTTCCAACAGTAATGCTTCGGGATCCTCGAGCAATTCTTTAATCAAGACCAAGAAGCGGACTGCTTCACTGCCATCAACTATCCGGTGATCATAAGATAAGGCAAGGTACATCATGGGCCGCACAACAATTTGTCCTTGAACCACAACAGGCCGCTCTTCAATTTTGTGCATGCCTAAAATAGCAACCTGAGGCGCATTGAGAATGGGGGTGGATAATAAGGAGCCAAAGACTCCGCCGTTGGTGATCGTAAAGGTTCCGCCCTGGAGATCGGCAATTGACAACTTATTATCCCGCGCTTTGATGGCTAATTCGGCAATAGCTTTTTCTAATCCAGCGAAATTTAAACGATCAGCGTTACGCACCACAGGAACAACAAGACCATTATCGGTGGATACGGCAATACCTATGTCATAATAGTGCTTAAGAATCATCTCGTCGCCCTCAATTTCCGCATTCAAACGAGGGAAGGCTTTGAGGGCTGCAATTGACGCTTTGGTAAAGAATGACATAAAGCCCAGACGAATGCCATGGCGTTTTTCAAACTCATCACGGCGTCGTTGCCGAATGTCTAAAATCTTGGTCATATCGACCTCATTAAAGGTGGTCAACATGGCCGCGGTGTGTTGAGCGTTCACTAACCGGTTAGCAATAGTTAACCGGCGTCTAGACATTTTGACGCGTTCCACGGGCCGCAAGTCATCAGTGGCCGCGGGAGATGTGGTTACTTGGGTCGGTGAGGAAGACAAGGGCGGCATCTCAGGGCTCTGGGGTGCTTGAGGTGCCTCAGGTGCGAACTGCGGTTGAACAGGAGCCTTTTCCCGCGTTTGTTGAATATAGGCCTCCACATCCGTATGGGTAACACGTCCCCGGTTGCCCTGTGTGGGAACCTCACTGAGATTAATACCTTCTTGGTCAGCCAAACGTCTTACGTCTGGTGTGGCACGGACGACGGGAGCTTCTTGAACTGGGTTGGCAGGCTGGTCATTGGAAACGGCAGACGTGGATGCCTGACTGGTCTCAGCTGGGGTGGTCGCGGCACTATCACCAGAAACCAGTGTAGCCAGCACATCACCCACGACAACGGTTTCACCGCTTTGTTTAAGAATTTCATGTAATGTTCCATCTTCATTGGCGGTGATTTCTAAATTGACTTTGTCTGTTTCGAGTTCAACAATGGGATCCCCGGCTTTTACCAGGTCTCCCGGTTTTTTTAACCATTCTCCAACGGTCGCTTCAGTTACGGATTCTCCAACTTCTGGAACCGTAATCTGTGTCATGATCTATGTCCCCCTAACGGCTTATCGCTTCATGAATAATACGGTCTTGTTCTATCGCATGGTGCTGAGCAAAGCCTTCTGCCGGAGCAGAATGCGGTTGTCTCCCTACATATTTTAACGGCAGGCCCTTAACGTTGTACTGCAAAGTGGTCGCGATATAAGTCCACGCCCCCATATTTTGTGGCTCTTCTTGAACCCAATACACTTCTTCCAGATGTGGTAAGGAAGCAACAAGAGCATCGAGTTCCTTAGAGGGGAAGGGATAAAGTTGTTCGACTCGCGCCAGGGCAATCCACTTGGCATCGGGGTCCTGCTCTTTGAGGGCTTGCGCTATTTCAATCCCAATTTTGCCCGCTGTTAACACTAAACGCGTCACCTGAGAAGGATCGCTTACAGGTAACGGATACAAAGGTTGAAATTGACCTTGGACTAATTCGGTCACATCCGATGCCGCCAACGGATTACGTAGGAGGCTTTTGGGCGTCAAAACCACTAAAGGCCGGGGACGTTCTTTCAGCCATGCGGCTTGGGAACGAAGGAGATGAAAATATTGAGCCGCACTGGTGGGAATGGTGACTCGCCAATTCTCATCGGCCGATAATTGTAAGAATCGTTCTAAGCGTGCACTAGAGTGCTCCGGTCCTTGTCCTTCATAGCCGTGAGGTAGCAGCATGACAAGACCCGAAGATTGAAGCCATTTGGCTCGACCGGGGGCGATAAATTGGTCAAATAGTACCTGACCGACGTTGGCAAAATCTCCATACTGCGCTTCCCAAAACACCAGCGTGTCGGGAGCCTGGGTACTATAGCCGTATTCGAATCCTAACACAGCCGTTTCCGATAAGGGGCTGTTGGCCACTAAGAACGACGCACGAGCATGTGAGAGATGTTCTAATGGAGAAAATTTGTCGCCGGTCTGAACATCGTGAAGAACTAAGTGACGCTGACTAAAGGTGCCACGTTCTGAATCTTGACCGGTCATTCGGATGGGAATACCGTCGGCCAAAATGGTGCCCATGGCGAGGGTTTCGGCTAAAGCCCAGTCAACGCCGCGAGGCGTGGTTAAGGCGTCTTGCCGTTTAGCCAAGATTTTTTCCAGTTTAGGATATAACTGAAATCCTTTCGGACGTCTTAATAACTCTTGGTTGATATCGTTTAATAACTCCCGGGAGATAGGAGCCGGTGACGGATTGGCGGGTTCTTCTGGTAAGTTTCCGCGTGGCGTTAATGTAATTTCTCCCCGGGTGAGTTTTTGATAAATCGAACGTAAATCGTCTTGGATCGCCTGGATGATCTCATTAACCGCCTCTTCGGTAATCATGCGCTCATCTTCCAGACGTTTCGCATAGACTTGCCATGGTACGGGATGAGAAGCGACGGCATGATATAACACGGGCTGGGTGACGCTCGGATCGTCCCCTTCATTGTGTCCCCATCGCCGGTAACCGACCAAGTCGATCAGAAAGTCTTTGTGAAATGCTTGGCGATAGGCGTGAGCCATTTCAATAACACCGAGGCAGGCCTCAATGTCGTCGCCATTGACGTGGACAATCGGAATCTCAAATCCCTTGGCCAAGTCACTCGCGTAAAGGGTACTACGTCCTTGATCGGGTTCGGTCGTAAAGCCTAAAAAGTTATTGGCGATAATGTGCACGGTCCCGCCCGTATTATAGGCGGCTAACCGCGATAAATTCAGTGTTTCAGATACTACTCCTTCGCCTGGGAAAGACGCATCACCGTGAATGAGCACGGCGAGTGCCCGGTCGACATCTTGTACGGGGGCACCGGGGCGCTGACGAGAATCCTGTAAAGCGCGGGCCATACCTTCTACAACCGGATCGACGAATTCCAGGTGGCTGGGATTATTGGCTAGTGCCAGCCGCATTTCGACCATGTTGGACTCTTGCATAATTTTGCGGGCACCGAGATGATATTTGACATCACCCGTCCACCCAAAATTAATGCCAGCAGATCCTGCTGAGGGAACCAAATCCTTATTGGGTGCACTATGAAATTCGGCAAAAATGTCCGCATAAGGTTTACCTAAAATATGTGCTAAAACATTTAACCGGCCACGGTGAGCCATACCAATCACGACATTACGAATCGGGGTGGTGGTGGCTGTTAAATGAATTAAGCGGTCTAACATGGGGACCATCGCATCGGTACCTTCAATCGAAAAACGCTTCTGACCCGGAAAGGTATGATGCAAAAATTTTTCAAACTGGTCGACAGCAATTAACCGCCGCAGAATGGTTCGCTTGTCGACGGGCGATAATGGCAGTTGGATGCGGTGAGATTCCACATAATCAATGAGCCATTGCCGTTCCTCTACATTATGCACATGGCTAAATTCATAAGCGACAGTTCCCGTATACAATTTAAACAGTTCTTCAATGGCGTCCCATCCCGTTTTGAGGGTTGGCGGACAGTTGGGCCATAACGATTTGGCTGGCACTTGCTGTAGTTGTTCAGGAGTGAGGCCATAAGTTTCTAAACGCAATAGAGGGGATGAAGGAACCCTGTTAGCGAGCGGATTCAGGTGGGCTTGGAGATGTCCATACTCCCGGATATTGCGCGCCAATTCTGTCCCGCGGCGGATGGTTTCTAAGCTCGCATCACTGATCGTGACGGGACTTGCGCCATCTTCGGTGGCGAGATCATTGGGTGGCGGCCCCCATTGTTCGAAAAGGCGCCGACTGGCTTCATCAATCGAAGCCGGATCCCGTAAGTATTGTTCATATAATTCCATAATGTATCCGGCATTAGGTCCATAAAATTCTTGCCATAATGTATGCAACTCGCGAGCTGCGGCCATTCTTTCCATCTCCTTTTACCACTTTTTGAGGATAACCGGATCAGTGAAAAATATCCTCAAAATCGTTAACCCCGAAGGACGACGTTGCCAATTTGTGTCGAACAGTACTTTCTAACCCGCTTATTACTATAACCATCCCTTCCTATTCTGGCTAATCACTGTTTTCTATAAGAAAGTAAACTCACAGTTATATAAAGGCCGTGAAGATGATTGTCAGATTTTCGCTGTTCGCGTAAAATTTCATGGTTACATCGAATTATCGATTCCAGGCGAGGAGGCCTTGTATGCATCTTGGATATTTATCCATTGATTCATATTTGATAGCATTCCTCATCGTATTGGCCGCCTTTGCCATTCGGGGAATGCTAGGATTTGGATCGGGATTAATTTCCGTATCACTTTTAATATTTTTCTTGCCGATTAAAGAGGTCGTGCCTATTGTCTTTTTGTTGGATGGTGTCGCGTCCTTAGCGTTAGGTTCGTATGATTTTAAAGAGATTCGTTGGCAGGAAATGCCCTGGTTATGGATTTTTACGATTTTCGGATTGATTGTCGGAGCCTGGATCTTAAAAACCTTGCCGGCTCAGAGTGTGACCGTATTACTGGGAGTTTTCATTCTTCTCTATGTCATTTATGCGATAGTGACGAAACCCGAGCGTTTGCCCCAAGTCTCCCGGGTTTGGGGTGCCCCATTAGGGTTTTTAGGGGGCGTTATCGGGAGCTTATATGGAGGTGGTGGTCCCTCTATTGTGGCATATTTTCAGATGCGGCATCTGGATAAACGGGCGTTCCGTGCCTCGTTTCAATTTATCGCTATCACGGACAGTATTGTCCGTGGCAGCCTGTACTTCCTCCTCGGATTGTTAGGTGCCAAAACGGTGATAACGTCGGCTTGGTTGGTGCCTGCGGTGGCCATTGGATTGATTGGCGGGAACTTTCTCCATTTTCGAATTGACGCTAGACGGTTTCAATACCTTGTACTTTTGGTTCTGGCATTTGCCGGCATTAAATTAGTTATTCCCTAATCCTAATAGCCTAGATAGCGCCACATCCGAAGAGGACAGGGCGCTATCTAAATGACATCTCACAATGTACAATAGATTTAAAAAGAATATCTATAAAACTTAGACATTTGTGACGTCATATGAGGCAAAGGGTGTCATTAGCCATTCGGGTCAGTATTCTCGATCTTCTCTCATTATTGACAATGAATTTGATTTGGGCAGGTACCTATCCGGCGACAGCGGTGGCGCTTATTTCCATTTCCGCATCCTTGCTCACGTTAATCCGTTTGGGAACCGGTAGCCTAGTGATGTTGCCATTTTTATGGCGAAACGTCCGGATATGGTCCGGGCGAACCATTCTGCGCACCGCCTTTTTAGGAGTCATCGGGTTCTCTCTGCCTCTGGTCTTGCAAACACAAGGATTAAAAGCGTCGACCCCAGCAATGGCTGCGATCTCGATTGCCTTAGAACCCTTAATGACAGCCGTCATGGCTAGTGTGCTGCTCAAGGAGCATCTGTCCCATGCCCGCAAGTGGGCCCTGGCTATTGCCGCGTTTGGGGCTTGGGCCGTGGCCGGGTTTCCCCGGCCAGGGGTCAAAGGCTATATTACGGGAGACATCTTGTTAGTATTAGCGATTTTATGTTTTGCGGTCTATAATGTTTACTCTTCTTCATTAAGTCGGCATTTGAGTCCTGGGCAAGCGACTGCCGGAACATTTCTCGGCGGTTTTCTGGGGACGATTCCTATTTGGTTAATAACGGGAGCGAAGTGGCCAGCGACGTGGCATCCGGCGAGTATTATGGCTACCGTTTATCTTGCCTTATTAGGAACGGCTTTAGCGTATTTCTTATGGATGCATACCGCTTCCCGTATTCCTGTGGCGTTAATGGCCCTATTTCTCTATCTACAACCGGTTTTAGGCGTCGTTCTATCGATGCTCCTGACACCGACTCATCTTAGTGGATCGTTTGTGATAGGATCCTTAGCAATCTTGGGAGCCTTATACATCGGCCGTGATAAAGCTCCAATGCCGTCCGCTTCGGCTTAAGGGCAATGCCGGTTAAAAACAAGTCGCAAAGACAATTGAGTAATGGGAGGAAACGCTTTTGCCTTTAGAAATTGCTCCTCATCATGAATCTCCTGATATGGTGTATTGGGATGTGCTTCAAGTCCGGTCCTGGACATTATACGTTGCGGCGACCCCCTTCGGTTTATGCCGGGTTACCCTTCCGGGAGAAAGCCTTGATGACGATGTGAAGTGGCGCATGCGTTTTATGCCAAGTGCCCAGTGGCGGCATGATCCGGGGGCGCTTGAGACATTTACGCAACAGTTGAGCGAATATTTCACCGGCACACGCCAAGATTTTTTTGGAACCTTGGACTTATACGGGACACCATTTCAACGGGCGGTATGGCAAGCGCTGTTAACCATCCCTTACGGTGAGACCAGGTCCTATCAAGATGTTGCCCAAATGATTCACGATCCCAAAGCGGTAAGAGCTGTAGGCGGAGCCAACCATGCCAACCGCATTCCTATTATCATTCCTTGTCACAGGGTGATCGGCAAGCAGGGTGATTTAGTCGGGTATGGGGGCGGTCTTGAGGTAAAGCAGGAATTGCTGAAATTGGAACAACAAACACGGAGAATCTTTTGTTAGGTTGTCGGTCTGGCTGGGGGAGACTTATAGGAAAAATCGACTCGCAAGACGCGAGTCGATTAGAACGGCTAGCCGTGTTGGGATTCATATAAGGTGATGCGGTCCTCATACTGCAAGGTGCGAGCAATATCATCCAAGCCGTGTACCAGGGTTTCTTGCAAGTAGGGATCTAACTCAAATGATGCGATGAGTTGACCATCATCGGCCTTGACTTGAAGATTTTCTACGTCCACCGTCAGATATAGGGGAGTTGATCCTTCTGCCAAAGACATGAGGTGGCGCACGGTGAGTTCCGGTAAGATTAATGGCAGCATCCCATTCTTAAAACAGTTGTTATAAAAAATATCCGCAAATGATGGCGCAATAATAACCCGAAATCCATAGTCAGCCAATGCCCAGGGGGCATGTTCGCGGGAAGACCCACATCCAAAATTTTGCCCAGCAATCAGAATACTGGCTCCCGCGTAGCGGGGTTCATTCAGGATAAAATCAGGACGGGGACGGCCTTGGGCATCATAACGCCAGTCAAAAAAGAGAAACTCGCCGAAACCGGACCGTTCTACCCGTTTCAAAAATTGTTTGGGGATAATTTGGTCCGTATCAATATTGGCGCGATTTAAGGGTACAGCCAGTCCACGGTGTTGTTGCAGTGGGGTCATCCGATTATCCTCCTTCGCCTCATTATCATCGTTTCCGACATTTGCCTGCATTAATCCAATAAATTTCTGACATCGACGAAATGGCCGTATAAAGCGGCTGCCGCAGCCATTTGTGGACTGACCAAATGAGTTCGGCCGCCTTTTCCTTGCCGGCCTTCAAAGTTCCGATTGGATGTCGAGGCACAACGCTCGCCAGGTTCGAGAATATCGGGATTCATGCCCAAACACATACTACAACCCGGTTCACGCCATTCGAATCCTGCGTCAATAAAGATCTGGTGAAGGCCCATCGCCTCCGCCTGGCGCTTGACGAGTCCGGAGCCAGGAACAACCATGGCGCGTACACGGGGATGGACTTTCTTCCCTTTAACGATGTCTGCGGCCTTTTGCAGATCTTCTAAGCGACCATTAGTACAGGAACCAATAAATACCCTGTCAACAGGAATCTCGGTCAAGGGCGTGCCGGGTTTAAGCCCCATATATTCAAGGGCATACCGTGCGGATTCGCGCATACTGTCATCGGCAAAAGAGTCCGGATCGGGGACATTCTCATCAATCCGGGCAACCATGCCAGGACTTGTGCCCCACGTTACCATCGGAATTAACGTTTCCAGGTCGATGACGACTTCGCGGTCAAAGCTCGCTCCGGGATCTGTAGCATACTGGAGCCATCGGTCTTTGATTTGTTCGAAAGCGTCACCTTGAGGAACATGAGGCCGTCCCCGCAAATAATTGATGGTCGTTTCATCCGGCGAGACCATACCAGCCCGGGCACCGGCTTCAATAGACATGTTACATAACGTCATTCGTTCATCCATCGTCAACGCGTGCACCGCATCGCCCATATATTCAATGACATAGCCGGTAGCCCCTGAGGTGCCGATTTGTCCAATTAAGGCCAAAATCATGTCTTTGGGTGTCACACCAGGTGGCCGTTTACCGGTAAAATACACGGCCATTGTTTTGGGCTTTGACTGTACTAGGCACTGCGTGGCCAAGACATGTTCGACTTCGCTTGTGCCAATCCCGAAGGCCAAGGCACCAAAAGCGCCGTGTGTGGATGTATGGCTATCGCCACAAACAATGGTCATGCCAGGCTGGGTTAAACCTTGTTCCGGACCAATAATGTGCACAATTCCCTGTTCAGGATGGTGCAAATTAAAGAGAGGAATGTGATACTGCCGACAATTTTCCTCTAAAAGATCCATTTGGCGTTTGGCAATGGGATCGGTAATAGGGAGACTGCGGTCAGTTGTGGGCACATTATGATCCATGACGGCAAACGTGCGATCGGGTCGTCGTACGGTCCGGTTATGCAGCCGCAATCCTTCAAAGGCTTGTGGCGAAGTCACTTCATGAATCAAATGTAAGTCGATATACAGCAAGGCGGGTTGTCCCGGTTCTTGCATGACCACATGATCGTTCCAAATTTTTTCAAAAAGAGTTAAAGGGGGCATGGGACGTCACCTTCTTAAATTAGTGAGATCAATGAAAGGAACACCAAGAAAGAATTGCATAGGTGTTCAGAAAAATATACACTGATTTAAAGAGATTGCCAAGATAAACAAGACAAATCCCCTTGTCGTAGCGAGTATGTTTTCCCGTAGCTTATTCTTCCAAAGAGAATGACTCACAAAAAACGATGGAATTTGCTTGGCAACCGAATTCTAAACAAATACGTAGATGGTAGGCTAGGACTGTGAGAGCGGCAGGGAAGGAATGGACCAGAGGCTTCTTACTCGTCCTGGTCCATTTTCGTAATGCGCACAAACCATTTACCCAAAAAGGTAAACAAAACTGTCGTGACAATAATGGCGCCAATAATGGTCGCGACTGTGGGATGGTAACTTAAAACTTGCGGTAATTTTGGCCACATTGTTAAATCCCTCTCGTTCGCGTTGTCATGAAAATTAGGCAAAATCTTGTTGATAACATTACTCAGTGTAATACCATTATGCGGACGCGTAAAGAGTATGGCTTTAGCTTTGGGTGGGATTATCCCAGTGAGCTAAACGGCGCAAGCTGGCTAATTTTGTACGGTCATCAATCCGGGCTTTGTTCAAAGCCTCTTCTAAAATTTGCAAGGAATGATTGTAATCACGGCGATTTACTGGGTAGGGAATCCCGTCTTTTCCCCCATGCGCAAAACTGTAACGGACGGGATCATGGTAAGTGATAGGGGATCCAAAAATTATTTCGGCGACCATGGCCAAGGCCCGCAGTGTCTTTGCACCCACCCCAGGAGTCATGACCAAATCTTGATAGCTGTGGAGATCACGCTGGTAAAGCGCATCCAGGGCTTTATTGAGATATTGGGCCTGAGGAATATCATGATGGCTTGGCATAATCAATTCTTTTTCGCCGTGATTCATGCGCAAAGAGCGTAAGGCCAGTAGCACTTCCTCAGGTTGGCGTGCCAATTGCAAAGAAGCGTGTTGGATGGGGACATTGTCTTTTTCAGTTAAATTTAAAACATGGGGGACCTTTCGGCCCACAATGCCGTGATGAGGTTCTACCGTAAAGCTCTTCACGGTGTCACTCAACCAGTGATAACGGCGGGCGGTTTGTGATTGGTCGTTCATACCTTGTTGAATGACCGTCCACTGCCCATCAGCAGTGAATATCATGACATGGTGATAGAGTTGATAGCCGTCCTGGACTAAAGCATTATCCACTTTAGCGACCAAACGGCTCGTATCCTTTAAGTGTCCAATGTCTTGGGGAAGAGCAGCCCGTTCGCCGATGGCATCAATTTCCCGCGGGGTCTGACGGGCCGTATTGCCTTTGCCCCCGACAATAAACAGTCCTAATTCGCGCTGCTTCTGAGACAACCCTTCTTTCAAAGCACCAAGTCCTACGGTAGTGAGCCCTGATGAATGCCAATCAAACCCGATAACCGCTCCAAAAGCTTGAAACCATACCGGATCAGCAAAGCGGCGCAAAACTTCTTTAGTGCCGAATTCCACAATAATGGCCTCAACAATCGCGGCACTTAATTGGGTCATTTTTTGAAACAGCCATGGCGGACAGTGGCCTCCATGGAGGGGCGCGGTGGCCGTCCCCACTTTGGGCATGATGATCACCACCCTCAAGAATAATTAATTATATCAAGTTTTGTGGGGGTTCTTGGGATGAAAGGACTTTTAAAAGACAACACGTGCTCTTATGAGCCACGAACTATGGCATGAAACCCCGGTGATATTGCCTGAAGAATTCAGGGCATGAGAAGATACACAAGATGGGAATAGGAGAGGGCACCTTTTGGGATTTTTAGAGATCCAAAGGGTGTCATAAAGAAATGATGAGAAGGGAGGATATTATTACCACGATCACGTCAACGAGATATCCTTGGAATGGACAAGTTGATCAGGAATTTTTCGACCTCCCCACACACGAATTAGCTAAGCGACTTTTGGGAATGATCTGTGTCCATGAGACGCCCTTAGGGCGTACGGCAGGCCGTATTATCGAAGTTGAAATGTATAAAGGTCCGTGGGATAAAGCGGCTCACAGTTATGGAGGCAAAATGACGGAAAGGACCCGTGTCATGTATGGTCCTCCGGGACATGCTTATGTCTACTTTATTTATGGTATGCACTATTGCCTTAACGTCGTTAGTGGACCAGTGGGTTATCCTGAAGCCATATTAATTCGGGCGTTGGAACCAGTAGAGGGACTTGATATAATGGCCAAACGCCGGCAGATTCGACACTTGGGTTCTATGCGCCAAGTCTGTCAATTGACCAATGGCCCTGGAAAATTGGCGCAGGCTCTTGGCATTACCCGTGAGCATTATGGTTTGCCTTTGTATAACTCGCCGCTTACTCTTTATCATGATCAAGACCCGCTGCCTTCGTCACAGATTGCAGCGGGTCCGAGGATCAATGTTAGTTATGCACAAGAAGCGGCGGATTTTCCTTGGCGTTTTTGGATTGTCGACCATCCGTGCCTATCGGTCAAAACGCCTGCTCAAAAGACAAAGACTTGACGAATTTCCGGAATTTGTTTGAGATCCCGTACTAATTCTTCCGGGGCTGTTTGATCTAAGGACAAGATCATCAGGGCCTGGTGAGCTTTTTCATCCCGGCCCAAATGTAAATTGCCAATATTGATATTGTATTGTCCCACTAACGTTCCCACTTTACCCACAACACCCGGTGCGTCGTTGTGTACAGTCATTAGTGCATTTTTGGGCCACGGCAAATCCATGGCAATCCCATTGATGCGGCGTAGACGGGGAACGTGATTGTCGAGGACCACCTCCGTAGTGGTTTCTGAATGACCTTCTAAACGGAGGCTTAAAGCCGGGGCTTGATTGGGCCCCGCTTCTTCGACCAGAAGCTTTAAGCCCTGCTCTTCAGCTTTAATCAGAGCGTTGACAGCATTGACACGACCATCTAATTGCTCGCTTAAGACAGCGGCAATGACGGTTTGTTTGAGCCAAGGAATAGCGTTTTTGGCTATTGGCCCCTTTAAGGTCAAAACCAAGGGAACAGTGAGCGTTTTGTTCATTTGAGCAAAAATGCGACCGACAACCCGAGCCCCCTCATCCAAGATGCCAAATTCGTCCGGTGTGAGAGGAGGAACAGGCACATTGACGATATTGGGAGGGGTTTGCCCTTGTAAGGCGGCAATAACTCCTTTGGCGGTCATGACGGCCACCCCAGTCATGGCTTCTTGGGTGCTTCCCCCCAAATGGGGAGTGAGAACCGCTCGGGGATGGCGGAATAAGGGGAAATCTTTTGGTGGCGGTTCTTGACTAAAGACATCTAGGCCAACCCCTAAAAGATGTCCCATATCCAACAATTCCGCGAGGGCTGCTTCATCAATCATGCCCCCACGAGCGACATTCACAACGATAGCGCCTTTGGGTAAGCGTGAAAGCAGGTCCATCCCGATTTGCGGTCCCGATTTCGGCGTGTGTAACGTTAAAATGTCTGACACTGGCATGAGTTCTTCGAGGGAATCAATGCGGGTGACATTATGTGCTTGGAAAATTTCGTCACTGACGAAAGGATCATACGCATAGACCGTCATCCGAAAACCGTGAGCAATGCGAGCCGCTTCGCGTCCTACTTTTCCGAAGCCGATAATTCCAAGACGGCGGTCATGGAGTTCTCCTCCCAAAAACTTTTTACGGTTCCAGCCGCCCTCGCGCACATGAGCATCCCCCAAATGGATATTGCGAAGAATGGTGAGCATGTGCCCAAAAGCTTGTTCAGCGGCGGCAATCGCATTTGCCCCCGGAGCGTTAACGACGGCGATACCAAATTCCGTACAAGCTTTCAAATCGACATTGTCGACACCAGAACCGGCCCGGGCAACGACTTTTAAGCGGGGACGGTTCATCAGCACTTCCCGCGGCAGCCGGTGTGCACTGCGGATGATGACGGCATCATAATCCCCAAGAATTTCGGGCAATTGTTCTTTGGGAAGAAGATCGTAGGCATCGACATCTGCGACTTCGCGTAACATGTCTATACCTTCTTGACCAAGGGTTTCTGTAATCAAAATGCGTGGGCGAGTCATTATGCGTGTGCCTCCTCTTCAACATTTATGGCGTTATGCCACGTCACCCAAGCTGCTTGAATGCCGTCAAAGCCGCCGGGTAACAAGTGGGCCAAAGTGGCTAGACCTTCAAACAGTTGTTCGGGTAATACTGCACCAACATGACCAATGCGAATGTAATCGTGATGCCACGGTCCCATGGCACCGGCGATTTGCAGTCCCAGCTTAGCGGCTTGATTGCGGAAATCTACGGGAGTGATGCCTTTGGGAGCCGCTAATGCTGTGACGGTCGGAGACGCGATGGCTTCTTCAACAGGCGGTGTCATGCCAGCAGCCTGGCCAAAAGCACGGGCCATACGACTTAAGAGTTGGTGACGCGCTAACCGTGGCAGTTCGCCTTCGGCTTCGAGAAGATTTAAGGCTTCTTCTAAACCATTCCATAGCGAGACTGCTGGGGTATAGGGAAATTGGCCATTGAGATAAGGTTGTAAGTCAAAAAACAGGCGGCCGGGGCGATCTTTTAAAACCTCCTGTTTGGCGCGGGCGGACAAAGCGAGAATGCCCAATCCGGGCGGGCACATGAATCCTTTTTGTGACGCGGCAACAATGACATCAACGTGATCGGCCTGTATCTTTAAGGGAATAGAAGGAACACCTGAAATACTGTCGACAATGAGTAGGGGGGCATTATTGACTGTGCGAAGTGCTTGGGCCAGTTCTGGTACGGGATTTAATACCCCCGTGGACGTTTCATTGTGGGTAACGAGGATGGCTTTGACGTCACGTTCTTCGCTTAAGGTTTCGAGAATATGCTGCGGGTCAAAAGCTTGGCCATAAGGAACGCGAATATGGCGCACGTGGACACCCATTTTTTCGGCGATTTCCATAAACCGTTCGCCAAAAGTGCCGGTGCTCACTCCAATCACTTTATCGCCGGGCAAAAAGAAGTTTTGTACAGCTGCTTCGAGAGCACCTGTTCCGCTGGTGGGGATAACCGCAACGCCACCATCTGGACCGACATCAAACAGTTGCTGTAACTGGGCTAAGACATGCTCTTTCACTTTTGTGAAGACACTGCCCCGGTGATCGGACATCGCCTGTTGCATGGCTAAATTCACACTGGGGGGAACGGGAGTGGGTCCGGGTAATAATATCTGTGGCGGGTATAACATCAATTATTCCTCCTTGAGATTTTAGGTCTTAGGTTTTTTTGGTTTGTTGCTGTTGACATTTGAGGACTTCAGAAATAACACAACGTAAAAATTGACGTCTTGTTCGTGCGAGAATCACGATGCTTGTCTTGCATGATCAATGCAATAACCACATTACCAACGATGTGACGCAAAACAAAAAACGCCCCTAAATCGTTAGGGACGGTAGTCACCGCGGTGCCACCCTATTTGACAGATCAACGATCTGCCCTCTCTTTGGCTATAACGCAGCACTGCGATCAACTCATCGCTGATATCCTCCTGGGCGGAATCGGGCTCGGGCAGCTCATCGGGTTCCATCCTACCGACTTTCTAGAGAACCACCCGGCTCTTCCCATTCATTGGCTGTTTGTGAAATTATAAACATAGTCTGGCGTGCGTGTAAAGACTTTTTATCAGAGTTTTTTCCGCTGTAGCCGATTTCAGTCAATCTGCGGCGACTCCACAGCCGTTTGTCACGCAGATCCCAGAGGGTGAATGGGCCTCAATTATGGCGGAACAGGATGAATCGACGCCGAAGCAGCGGCCCGACGGGCCGTTCCGGGATTTCGATGAATGGGGGTGGGGTTCACGACCCCACGAGGCGGCGCATCCGCTCCGGTTGCCGTTGCCGTATCCGCCCGAGCGCCATCGCCAACATCACGATGAGGGCCAACCCGCAGCGGAGTTGCATTTTCTTTAGCCCCCGAATGGTATGGAGTTCCAACCCGAACGACACATCCAACCGACTGTTCACCCGTTCCACCGCCGTGCGATGGGCATACTCGCGCTTCCATTGATAACTGGCCCGGTCCATGGGCGTAAAAATCCGCCGATCGGTCTGTAAGGGAATGCGCAGGCCCTGGACGACGGGGCAGGTGTCTTGACCCCGGCAGGACACGCCCGCAAAGCGGGCGGGGCACCGCTTTTTGAGACGTTGGCGCCTGACTTCGAATCCGCCGTTACTCATGGTGTGAACCTGACCCGTGACCGGATCCTGACAAAAGACGTCGCCACGATAATTGTAGGTCACCGTCGAATGGCCCGGTAGCACTCGCGTGGCATCCGGGTCCCGCCACATATTCCGGATATCGATCACCGGCTTAATCTGGTAGCTATCCCAGCAGGCGGCGATCAATTTGGTATCATCATAGCCCCGGTCGGCCGTTAAAAGGACGGCACGGGACAGCAGCACCCCGTGGCGATGGTGCAGATGATCCAACATGGGCATCGCCCGGGTCACATCGGACACCGACGCTTTCGTCACCTCCCACGCCACCGGCAATTCGTACGTCGAATCCACCACCAGGTGCAGCTTATACCCGAACCACTTGACCACTTTGGTCCAGGTAGTCCCGTCCTCATGCACACCGCGGTATTCCTTCCGTCCAAAATCGGCATCGACGTCCCGGCGCCCATCGGCGGTGGGGTTTTTGGCGGGCCGCACGGCCCGCGACGAGATACCCTTGCTGTCCATGGCCAAGCGCTGACCGAAATTCGGGAGCACGGCGGCGAGGTCATCCACCAGCTGCTCAAACATCCCGTCCACGGTATCCTGTTCGGCCATCAGACGATGCAGAAATCGGGTGTAGGCCGACGCGGGCGGGACGGCCGCGTTGCGGAACCCGCACAGCATGCGCAGTTGCGCATTGCGGGCCAGTTCTCGGCGAAGGCTCTCGATGCTGGGGTGTTGGAAAACCACCCCGGCCAACACCGAATTCCACATCGCCCGGACCGGGTACGCATTCCGCCCATGCCCACGGGCGGCTTCCAGGTGGGCCATGAGGGTTTCATCCGGGACCGTCTCGAGGACGAGCACGAGGCGTTCGAGGTCGCCTAATTCTTCGAGATCTTGCCACGAAAAGAGAGAAAGTTGTGGTATGATAGCCATACGGGAGAGCTCCTTTCGGAAAATTGTGGTTGGTACTTCAATTTTACCAGAGCTCGGCCCGTTTTTCTTAGGGTTTTGCGGGTTTCGGGGATCGCGGCACGGTGTGCCGCGGGTGGGGTCAAATCGGCCGCCGGCGGCCGACCGGGAACCGAAAAGCCGCATTCCTCCGTCCATGAATGGGGGAAATTCTTTATGAGCCTCTGCGAATCCCGCGCCCCTCTACGGTTTCAAGACAGCGCAAATGCCTCTATCAAGAAAATTTTGCCCAGCATGTTTGCACCAGATGGCTTGTCCTCGTGATGTACAATGGAAAGAAACGTTGGCGCGTCATGGACAGGGGATAAGAAAGCCTGCGCCCCGGTCGTCGACCACGTGAAAACACTATTGAGATAAAGAGGACAGTTGCGATGAAGTTAGGGTATGTCTTGTCATTAGGCGTCTTAAGTTTGAGTTTGTCAGGTTGTGGATTGTTTGCCGGACCGCCTCCTGAAACGGTTCCCTCGATGGTAGTTCCTTCACCGTCCCATGCAAAAAGTCAATGGATGACGGTTAATTCGGCGGACCACTCGCTCAGTTTAACCGTTATCGCTGGTTATCAGAGTCATGGATTTAATTTGAATGGTACCCAAAATGGTGCGATGTGGATTACTGTGCCTGTGCATTGGCATGTTACTGTTCATTTTACCAACGATTCCGGATTGTCCAACTCGTTAGCCGTTGTTCCGGGACCGACCAGTAATCACGTCGTGTTTCCGGGGGCTTCGACAAAGGATTTAACGAATGGCATTTCCCAGGGCCAAAGCCGAGTTTTCTCCTTTACGCCCACGCGCACAGGCCATTTTCGACTAGCAAGCTTAGTACCCGGACATGAAGATTCAGGTATGTGGGCACATTTTGTGGTGACTGACGGGGGCAAGCCTTCCTTGCGCTTCTAAGGGTTGTGTAATGCGAGTCGTTGATGGCCTTTAAAGTTACTGTACGTACAACACGAAGAGAACCTCACGAAGGAAAGGACGGGCTGATGATGACTGGTGCCCGAAAGGTGCATGGAGTCTGTCCTCATGACTGTTATGATACATGCGGACTAGAAATCACTGCGCAAGACAACCAGGTGATTCGCATTCGGGGCGAGCAAAATCATCCCATTACCCAAGGTTTTGCCTGTTTGAAGATTAACCGTTATCAGGAACGGCTCAATCATCCCGACCGGGTTTTGTATCCCTTGCGGCGAACAGGACCCAAAGGTTCAGGAAAGTTTACGCGCTGCACATGGGATGAAGCCATGACCGAGATTGGCAGGCAATTACAGCATATTCTTCAAAATTACGGGGGAGAAGCGGTTTTACCCTATAGTTTTTCGGGGAATTTGGGAATTTTAAGTGAAGCCTCCATGGACCGGCGATTTTTTCATGCGATCGGGGCCAGCCGACTTGCACGCACTATTTGCACGGCATCAGCGGATGCCGCGTGGAAATGGGTTTATGGTTCCCGCATCGGTCCTGATCCGGAAAGCATTTCCCACGCCCGGTTTATCGTATTATGGGGAACTAATCCGGTGGCGACCAATATTCATCAGATCCCATTGTTGGATAAAGCCGTAGAACAAGGCGCTGATCTGGTCGTAATTGACCCGTTGCAGACCGAAACGGTGGACCGTTATGGTTCTCATATTCGCTTAAATCCTGGAACTGATGCGGTTTTGGCCATGGGCATAGGACGCTATTTGGTGGATGAAAAACTTTATGATGCGGATTTTGTGGCTCACTATAGTGTGGGGCTTGATGCTTACCGTCAATTTGTGGAACCATGGACTTTAGAAAAGACAGCGGCTCTCACAGGTGTTAAAAAACCAGTGATTCAGCAACTGGCATGGAGATTAAAAAATGTGCAGCCCCTATTAATCCGGACGGGATACGGAGTGCAGCGGCATCAATATGGAGCGTTAGCGATATGGGCTATATCCGCGCTATCCATTTTAACCGGATCATACCGTCATCCTGGCGGAGGGCATTTAGTGTCCAATAGCGAGATGTTTCCCATCAATTGGGAGAAGCTGACGCGGCCTGATTTGCTAAGGGGAAATCCCAGGGAAATAAACATGTTGCAATTAGGGAACGCCTTATCTCCTGCATTGAATCCTCCCATAAAAGCGTTGATTGTGTATAATTCCAATCCGGCTGCTACGGCTCCCGACCAATCGGCGGTCTTGCAAGGCCTCATGCGTGACGATTTGTTAACTATTGTGCATGAACAGATGTTAACCGATACTGCTCGGTACGCTGACTGGGTGCTACCGGCTGCTATGTTTCCGGAAATTCTTGACGTGCACACCTCTTATTGGCATCGTTATGTTCAATTGAATCAACCGGCGGTTACGCCAGCTGGTGAGGCGGTATCAAATACGGAATTTTTCCGGCGTTTGGCTCAAGCTGTGGGACTCGGGCGGGAATCATGGGCATTAGATTCGGACGAAACCTTAATCAAGCAAGCCTTGGACACCGACCATCCTTGGCTGCAAGGAATTACTTGGGATTCTTTGCAAAGTAAACCGGTGCAAAAACTTCGCCTGTCCATAGAGGATCGGCCTTTTATTGACTTTGGATGGCCTCAGTCCGGATTGCGACTCGATCCTTTACCACTGATCGGAATGGGATTCAAGGAATTTGTCGGAGCGAATGTCGATGATCGCTACCCTTTGTGGCTCATTACTCCGTCACGAAAAAACACGATAAAGTCAAGTTTTGCCAATATCAAAAGTCTGTTAGTGAAAGAGCCTGTGCCAACAGTCTATATGCATCCACAGGACATGAAGATCTTTAACGTAAACCATGGAGATAAAGTGGAACTGTATAATGACCGGGGTTCATGTCACATGATTGTTCATGCCAGTGAACGGGTTTCGCCAGGTGTTCTTTTGAGTTATGCCGTCCGCTGGAATGCCGATGGGAATGGAAAGAATGTGAATCAACTAACGAGTCAAACGTTGTCAGATTACGGTGGAGGCTCAACATTTTACAATACGCGTGTGAATATGAAATTGTGTCAACAGGAGGAGTCATGCTTATAGAGTCGGTCCCAAATTTTTCTGAAGGACGTCGTTCTGAGGTGATGGCAGCCATCGCCGACGCGGCGCGGATTGATGGGGTAAAGGTTTTAGGCATGGAGGGAGATCCCGATCATAACCGTTCAGTGCTTACGGTGGTTGGAGAACCCCAGGCACTTGTTGAGGCGATCTTTCGTGCGGCTCAAGTGGCCGTAACCCACATTAATTTACACAATCACCACGGAACCCATCCGCGTATGGGCGCAATTGACGTCGTGCCCTTTATTCCCTTGCAAGATGCGACTATGGAAGATGCGGTAGATGCTGCACGAAAATTAGGCCGCCGCTTTGCCCAAGACCTTAATATCCCGGTGTATTTGTATGAACAGGCCGCCACCAAACCCGAGCGAAAGAATTTAGCTGACGTGCGCCGGGGCCAATTTGAAGGGTTATCACACCGTATGGTGAGTGACCCACCTGACTTTGGTCCAGCACATCCGCATCCTACAGCTGGCGCGAGTGCCATCGGAGCTAGACTTCCTCTCATTGCCTTTAACGTGTTTTTAAATACCACGGACATGACTTTGGCGAAGAACGTGGCCCGAGCTGTGCGGGGTTCGAGTGGGGGATTGGTCGGGATTAAAGCGCTCGCGATGAATACGGTCAGTCATGGACAAGTGCAGGTATCATTAAATTTAGTGGACTATCCCAAAACCCCTTTGCCTAGAGCCTTAGAAATGATTCGCCAGGAAGCTATGCGCTATGGCGTCACAGTATCACACACTGAATTGGTTGGATTTATGCCCGCACAAGCCATATTAGATACCGTACGGTATTATTTACAACAACCCGAGTTTCGTCTCGATCAGATATTAGAATGGGCAATAATGGCGGATTCTTCCCTCGAGCAGCCTTAATGTCGCCATTCTCGGAAATTCCCGAGTTCAGCTATAATAAAACGAAGAGTGCACTGATTGAGAGAATGGAGAGCCGGCTCATGATCTATGGCATTGGGGTAGACGCCACGGAAATCGCACGCATTGCTAAGGCGTTAAGAAATCCCCGTTTTCTTCCTCGTTTATTTACCGAAGAAGAAGCCCGCAGCATAGGAAACGGTCCTGAAAGTGTCCGGCGCTGGGCCGCGCGGTTTGCGGCTAAAGAAGCCTTAATCAAAGCATGTGGTGGTATCCGTCAAAGCCGCTGGACCGATATCGAAATCATCCGGCAAGTCCATCAAGAGCCTATGGTACGGGTTAGAGGACCCTTGGGACAATGGATTGAGCAAAATCACTTGAAAATTTGGTTGTCATTCACCCATGAGCAACATTATGCGATTGCCATGGTCGTGTTAGAAAAAGGGAGTGCGTGACGTGATGGAAGACCACGCCGTGTGGACTGTAGAAGAATCCCGCGCGCATGACAAAACGGCTCAAGAAATGGGTGTCAACCTGTTGTCGTTGATGGAAACGGCAGGAGCGCGGGCGGCATATTATTTGTTGCCGGAGCTCAAGGGACCTGGGCTCATTATCGCTGGCAAAGGTCATAATGGCGGCGATGCGCTGGTCATGGCGCGACATGTGGCGCGTTATCGGGATGTGCAACTGCTGTTGCCATTGGGTGTACCCAAATTCCCCGGTGCCGAGGAATTGCTCAAAGTTCTTCAAAATTATGGCGCGAAAATCGTGGCGCAAGATCACATGGAGAGGGCTTGGAATCAGGTCAGCTGGATTGTGGATGGCTTATTTGGCACGGGATTTCACGGGACCGTGGAAGACGGGTTTATTACCCAGTTATGGAAGAGACTGAGTCAGACTGAAAATGTCGTTTATGCGCTCGATATCCTGTCCGGCATTGATGCGAATTCGGGAAGTTATATGCTTGAGCCAGTTTATGCCCACAAAACCCTGACATTTGGGGCGGCCAAATGGGGACATTTTGGCTATCCCGGATCACGTTTTAGTGGACAACTGGTCATATTAGACATCGGATTACCCGATTTAGGGCCATCATCTGGACAATGGATTGATCCCTCATGGGCCAAAGCGCATATACCTCCTCGGGATTTCTATGCCCACAAGTACCGGCGCGGACGCGTAGCGGTGATAGGCGGTTCGGCATCCATGCCCGGGGCTCCTGTGCTAGCGGGATTGGCCGCTTTAAAGACCGGAGCCGGATTGGTCGAACTGTTTGTGCCCAGTGGCATTGTCCACCGTGTGCAAGCACCGACGCCTTTATTGGTGCGTGGAGTTGGTGAAGGCGGCAATTTGGTTTTAAGGGGAGAAGACATTGAAGCGTTGAAACGGGCCGATGTCGTCATCATCGGGCCAGGGTTAGGAACAGGAGTAAGCCCAGCATTACTTGAAACGGTCATAACATTAGGCAAGCCGTTGGTCATTGATGCGGATGCCTTGGCCTTATTAAAAGAGATTGCAGCGGGACCCTTGCCAGAAGGAACGGTCCTCACGCCTCATAGCGGAGAAATGGCCCGATTATTGGGGATAACTTCCGACGCTGTGGATGCTTTTCGTTATCAGAGTGTCAAACAGGCCGTAGACCGATACCGAGTATGCGTGGTTCTTAAAGGGCCCTATTCACTGGTGGCTTCCGAACGCATTTTTGTCAACACTGCCAATACACCAGCTTTGGCGACAGCCGGATCCGGGGACGTCTTAAGTGGTGTTATTGCCGCGTTGTTAGCGGGAAGATATCCCAAAGATGTCACGGAAATGACGGCGTTCGCAACCTATTTGCATGGATGGGCAGGGATTCATGCGGAGCGTGATCAAGGCCCTAGTGTAATCGCCACGGATATTATTGCCGCACTGGGTCAAGCTTGGAATAGTATAGTGTGCGAGGAACATCCTCCCATGTTGCCAGAACATTTTTGAGTGAGGGAGAATCAAGACAGACAGAACAGAGAGGTAGGGCAAGGTGTTGATGAGACCGACAGTCGCCACGATTCATTTAGACCGATTGCGAAAGAATGTGCAGTGGATACGGGCACAACTAAATCCCCATGTGAAAATGATGGCTGTCGTTAAGGCCGATGCCTATGGCCATGGTGCACACAAAGTCGCTGAGGCGGCCTTAGAGGCGGGAGCCGAGTTTCTTGGCGTTGCCCTCGTCGAAGAAGGTATGGCGCTTAGACGTCAAGGTATTCAAGCACCAATCTTAGTTTTGGGGCAAGTTCCTATGAATCAGATCGCCGAAGCCATCGCTGATGACTTAGACATGGTCGTGTTTGATCCGCTGACATTTGATCAGGCTGTACAGGCTGGACAATTCTTGCACAAACCCGTAAAGATTCACTTGAAAGTAGATACCGGGATGGGACGGATTGGATTATGGCCCGATCACTTCGACCGAGTCTGGATAGAACGATTAAGAAATCCGGCGATCATTTTCCAAGGCCTCATGACGCATTTTGCTAATGCGGATGCGAGGGAAGAACGAGGGACCAAGGAACAGGTCCAAAGATTTTTAGATGTCATTGAGATGTGTCGCGAAAATGGGCTTGAGCCTCCTTTTGTGCACGCGGCCAATTCGGCGGCGGCACTGAAAATGCCCGGAACTCAGTTTAATTTGGTCCGGATTGGGATTGCTATGTATGGATTGGAAGCTTATGCGCCCATGCCCGCCGACTTAAAACCGGTGTTGGAACTGACATCGCAAGTGGTCTTTATCAAAACGGTCGACGAAGGCTTTGCGGTAGGATATGGAAGCACTTATATCACCGAGAAACCTATGAAGATTGTGACGGTGCCAGTCGGTTACGCTGATGGCTACCGCCGGGGACTGTCAAACCGGGCACAAGTTTTGATCCGGGGCCGGAGATATCCCGTGATTGGCCGGATTTCCATGGACCAATTGACCGTAGGCATGGACATCGACGATCCGGTGGCGATAGGCGATCCCGTGGTGCTGATTGGGGAACAAGGCGGGGAGAGTATTTCGGCGGATGATTTGGCTCGTCTCTTAGATACGATCGGTTACGAGATTGTGAGTGGGTTATCGCCAAGAATTCCCCGGGTTTATGGTAATTGACAGTAAAATTTTGCGAAGTCTATAATGAATTGGAAGAGGGAAAGAGGTGGGCATTTTGGAAGAAAACCGTCGCGTGATAGTGCGTTTGCCCCATCATTTGGTGGACGCATTAGATAAGATGGCGGACGGAGAAGGACGTCATCGAAGCGAAGTGATTCGCGAAAGCGTCGAGTTTTATCTTGCAGAACAGCGTAAGCAGCAACTCCGGCAGGAACTGATTCAAGGTTATCAGGAACTTGGCTCGCTCAACGCGGCCCTCGCGGAAGAACACTGGGAATACGCCGGATATTCTAGGGAGTAATCGGTGGCAACCTCAGACATTGTCGTGAAACGTGGTGACATTTTTTTTGCAGATCTCTCTCCTGTGGTAGGATCGGAGCAAGGCGGTATACGTCCTGTGCTTATCCTGCAAAATGACATCGGTAACCGGTATAGTCCGACAACGATAATTTGTGCGGTCACGTCACAAATTTTTAAGACACGGTTACCGATTCACGTGGATCTGAAAGCTGAGGAATCTAATCTCGACCGGGATTCGGTCATCTTGTTAGAACAGATTCGAACGATTGATAAACGGCGACTGAAAGAGCGCATTGCGCATTTAAGTCCTGAAGTGATGAATCGAGTCAATCAAGCCATCGTCATTAGTTTAGGCTTGACCGATTTGTAAAGTTAAGGTGAGTCCACGCACGGACTCACTTTCCCTATTTAAGGCACCAGTGAAGGACATGGTGAATTCAAAAACGAAAGGTGGGCCATCTCGTGTCGACGCCGCAGCTAACGAAACCCTTAATCGGGATTTCTGTTTCACGGGAAATCGGTTCGGATAATGTGCCACGTGATTTCCTGCGTGCCACCTATCTTCATGCGATCCAATTGGCGGGAGGCATCCCCATCTTATTGCCCAATATTCCCGAGAGCCAAGAAGCCTTGAAAGTTTGCCATGGTCTGCTGCTAACGGGTGGGGGCGACTATGATCCGGCCCGGTATGGGCAATCCGATAAGGGCACGAAATGGGACGGAGTGTCCACGGACCGGGATGAAACGGAACTGCTATTAATTCGCACCGCCTACGATTTAGCGATGCCGATATTTGGGATTTGCCGCGGTATTCAAGCCTTGGCTGTAGCTGGTGACGGTTCCTTGATTCAAGATATTCCCACAACCTATCCGGATTCCGTCTTGCACCATCATCAATCGGCGCCGCGTTCTTCCCCTACCCATCAGGTGACAGTGGACAAATCCAGTCATTTGGCCAGCATTTTAGGCACGGAACAGGTGGTGGTGAATTCCTTTCACCACCAAGCTGTTGACCAGGTACCAAAAAACTGGGTGGTTAACGCCCATGCCGAAGATGGGGTGATTGAAGGGATGGAATTGCCACAATATCCTTTTGGTATTGGTGTGCAGTGGCATCCCGAAGATTTAGTCGATAGCTTTCAAGAGGCCCGTCAATTATTTATAGCGTTTGTGCAAGCGGCACGACAATATCAGGAGGCAAACTATTAGGCATGGCAGAAAAAGCAGTCGAGATTCTTCGCGGTAAAATGGTCGAAAGCCGCGCATTCGCAGATGTCGCAGTCGTTGACAGTTTAGGACATATTCGTTTTTGGCTTGGAGATCCAGAACGCCCTACATTTTGGCGGTCGAGTGCGAAACCCTTCCAAGCACTCCCGGTAATTTTGTCAGGAGCGATGGACCGGTATCATTTTTCATCCGAAGATGTGGCTATTATTTGTGCGTCCCACGGGGGAGAAGAGGCCCACGTTCAGCAAGTGTCCTCTTTATTAGAGAGGATTGGCGCAAGCAGTGAGGATTTAGCGTGCGGTGTCCACCCGCCGAGCGATCAAAGATCTTGGCGGACATTACTGGAAACGGGTCAAGAACCGACGATTTTACATAACAACTGTAGTGGTAAACATACCGGCATGCTGACCTTAGCGCGCATGCTGGATGCCCCGTTGGCGGGTTATGAACAGAGCGACCATCCTGTTCAACGCAAAATCCGCCAGGCCGTCTCACTCATGACCGATATTCCCGAAACGGATTTGATTACGGGTATCGACGGGTGTAGTGTGCCGACCTTTTATTTGCCACTAGCCCGAATGGCTCTCGCTTATGCGAGGTTAGTGGATCCCCGTGGATTGCCTGAGGAAATTCAGGCTGCGACCGCCGTTATCTCTGAGGCTATGCGCCTTCACCCATATTTGGTGAGTGGAACAGGACGTCTTGAGGTCACTTTAGCTGAAGCCACGCATCACCGGTTTGTGGCCAAAGGTGGTGCAGAAGCCGTCTTTTGTCTAGGAATTCCGGAAAAGGGGCTCGGATTAGCCGTCAAAATCGATGACGGCATGTCTCGGACCATTCCTCCCGTTGTTATCCATGCCTTAGAAGATATGGGGATCTTATCGGCTCAAGAATTGATGGCACTCTCCGAGGTGAAGATTCCGATTTTGCGCAACCACCGAGGATTAGAGGTCGGACGGATAACGCCGACATTTCACTTACACCGGGGGAAAATCTTATGTGGGCATTAACACATGTTAGGATCATGGACGGGACTGGACTGGATATCGAAGATGGGGGAATGTTGATTGACAATGGGCGGATTGTGGACGTGTCCGCCCATCTTCAGGTTCCCCTTCACGCGGAAGAGGTGTCTGGACAAGGGCGGTTGTGTTTGCCGGGATTTATTGATGCGCACAGTCATATTGGACTGAGCACGAGCGGTGAGACGCTAGGAAACCAAGATGTCAATGAGGCTACCGAAGCCATCACCGCTGACGTGCGGGCCTTAGATGGGATTAATCCTCAAGACCCGGCGATTAAAGAGGCCTTAGCACAAGGCGTGACCACGGCGTTTGTGACAATGGGTTCAGCTAATGTCATCAGTGGCATGGGGTCGGTCGTGCATTTATGGGGAGAGACAGTGGAAGACATGGTGATTGCTCCTGCTGCGGGCATGAAGGCGGCCATGGGGGAGAATCCCATCCGCGTGCATGGCAATTTGAAACACCGACCGAGCAGCCGACCTGGCGTGGCGGCTATTTTAAGAGAATGGCTAGAACGTGCCCGTTTATATGCCCAACAAAGCCATATCGGTTATAAAGATTATGATCCGCGTCTTGAAGCGCTAGCGGCTGTGGTGCGTCGCGACATTCCCTTACGTGTCCATGCGCACCGTGCAGATGACATTTTGACCGCCATTCGTATTGGCCGTGAATTTCGTATCAATCTTGTCATCGATCATGGTACCGAGGCAGATTTAGTCATCGACCAAATCAAAGCGGCGGGGGTCTTCGTGGTGACAGGGCCGTCCTTTTCCGCCCGAACCAAACAAGAATTGCGCCACAAAGGGTTTCATACGCCAGCAGCATTGGTCAAGGCTAAGATCGTGACGGCGGTGGCTTCCGATCACCCCGTGGTACCGGCTGAGTATCTGCGGCTTTATGCTGGCCTTACGATGCGCCAAGGGTTAAGTTTTACGGAGGCCCTCAGCACAATCACCACAGCGCCGGCCAAAATTTTGGGAATGGATGACCAGCTTGGACAATTGAAAGCCGGTTACCGAGCCGATTTTGTCCTTTGGAAGGGCAATCCCCTGACCGATATTCAAGCAGAAGCGACGGCCGTCTATATTGCCGGCCAGCACGTGTTGTAATTGGGAATGTGGTTGCAGCTTTCTGGTGAAAAAGTATTGATTTTATCTTCGCCCTAATTTAGAATTATTATTAGGTAAGTTTTATTACCAAACAGAATGAAGGGGGATACTCATGCCATCATTAGCGAATACCAAGACGCACGCCAACTTAAAAGAAGCCTTTGCTGGAGAATCGCAGGCCAACCGCCGTTATTTATTCTTTGCTCAAAAAGCCGATATTGAAGGTCGCCCTGAAGTCGCCGGATTATTCCGTGATGTTGCCGAAGGTGAAACCGGTCACGCATTTGGACATTTTGAATTTTTGGAGGAAGTCGGAGATCCAGTTACAGGTGTTCCTGTTGGTAGCACCGAAGATAACTTGAAGAGTGCGATTGAAGGCGAAACATACGAGTACACGCAAATGTATCCGGGATTTGCTAAAGTTGCCCGCGAAGAAGGGTTTGATGAAATCGCGGAATGGTTTGAAACGTTAGCACGAGCGGAAAAAAGCCATGCTGGACGGTTCACCAAGGGTCTGGCTGCGCTGGAAGACTAACCAGGGAACCAAGGGGGCTTTGGTGCCCCCTTTTAATCAAACCAGAAGGGAGGATGTTTAGTGGAATATAATCCTAATACGGACACCTATTGGGATGAGAGTGCGTTAGCCCAGGATATGAAAACGGCTTTTGATATTTGTAATGGATGTCGGCTATGTTTTAGCCTTTGTCCATCGTTTCCTGACCTTTTCAAATCGGTCGAAGCGCACGATGACAATGTGGACTTATTAACAGACGAAGAGATGGCACGGCCTGCGGATTTATGTTATCAATGTAAACTGTGTTACATGAAATGTCCCTATATCCCTCCGCACCGTTTTGATTTAGATTTTCCTCGCTTAATGCTGCGTTCAAAAGCCATTCGGGCAAAAAAGAATGGTATGGCACCCGTGGACCGTTTCCTTGGAGATCCGGAACGCATTGGCCGCTTAGGGACGGCTGCGCCGACATTGTCCAATTGGAGCAATCAAAACCCGATGATGAGACAATTGATGGAGAAAACTATTGGCATTGATCATCGTCGCCATCTTCCCAAATTTGCCATCATGCGTTTTTCGACCTGGGCTTTAAAGCGCCAAAAACGCCTCGAAGATACCGATGTGGCGATATTTAGTACCTGCACCGTGGAATATCATGAACCGGGTATTGGCCAGGCGGCGATGAACGTGCTGAGCCACAATGATGTGCGCGCCATGGTACCATCAAACCAGCGCTGCTGTGGAATGCCCGCCTTAGATGGGGGAGATATCGCTGGAGCGATTGAGCGTGCCAAGCAAAATGTCGCCATTTTTGCGCCCTATGCGAAAGCCGGCAAAAAAATCTTGGCTTTACAGCCGACTTGTGCCTATGTTTTGAAACAGGAATATCCCCTATTATTAGGAACAGAGGATGCCAAAGCTGTCAGCGAGGCCACTATCGATGTCACGGAGTACTTGGCGCAAAAGGCCCGGCGCAAACAATTGAAGAAAGATTTCAAACATCACCTCGGCACCGTGACCTATCATTTGTCCTGTCATACGAAGGCCGAAGGGTTGAGACGATCGGCTAAAGACCTGTTGAGTTATATTGATGGGACGACTGTGAATGTGGTGGACCGGTGTGCCGGCATTGACGGCACCTGGGGACTGAAGGCCGAGTTTTATGATGAGTCGCAGAAAGTAGCGGCCAAACTAACCGAAGCGTTTCGGGAGGCCAAAGGGACGACCGCATGTTCCGATTGTGCTCTGGCCGGTTTACAAATTGAAACAGCAGCGGACAGTGCCCCACGACACCCGGTCGAACTATTGCAAGCCGCCTATGGCCTTGCTCCCGTAGACAGTTTGGAAAGTGAGGATCAGTCATGAGACCATTGACACGGGAAGATATTGTACCCATTGAGACATATGAACAAATGCGGGAACAATTTCGACGCCGGATTATTGATATCAAGAAAGTCCGGCGGGTCGATATTGGCCCCAGAATTTCTGTGGTCTTTGAAAATCGCGACACGATGCGTTTCCAAATCCAGGAAATGTGCCGTATTGAACAGATTACCCAACCGGAATTGATTCAACAGGAATTAGATGTCTATAACGATTTGCTTCCTTTGGGATATGCTATTGGGGCGACCTTGTTAATTGCACTCAGCCAAGAAGACAACATGCCAGAAATCTTACGGCAGCTATCGGGTGTAGAGGAACATGTCTATTTGGAAACTGACAAATTTCGAATCCATGCACAAGCCGAATTAGGACGGTCAACCGAAGAAAAGACCAGTGCCGTTCATTATTTGACGTTTACGTTTACCAAAGAACAGGTTCAACAATTTGCCGAATCCGAGCACAATACCATTGCGATTCACCATCCGCACTATGACTATGGGGTGGCACTCCCGGAAGTGACCAAAGCGTCATTGTTAGCGGATTTGATTCAAGAACGGTGAAACCCATGAGCCCATCTTTTCGCACTTTAGATCTTCTGCGCTCATCGGGATTAAGGATTACGCCGCAGCGCTTGGCTGTCTTTGAAAGTATTGCGGCGCTGGATCATCCTGCTGCCGACGATATTTATGACCGTTTACGCCATAGCCATTCGGCGATGAGTGTAGCAACCGTCTATAATACCGTGGAACGATTAGTCCAAGAAGGGCTCGTACGTGTCATTATGGTAGAAGGGAAAAGGCGATATGATTTGCGGCTTGATCGCCATGACCACCTACTCTGCCAAGTGTGCCATCGTTTGGAGGATTGTCCGGACGATTGTCCTTCCGCGGGGATTGCAGTGCCTAAGGAATTGTTGGTCAAGGGTCAGACATGGCAGATTAACCAACACACGGTGATTTTGGAAGGAGTTTGTCCAGATTGTATGAACTCACAGCCTTAAAGGTCACGGATTGTCGGCGGTGTCGTCTTTCTCGGAGCCGCACGCAAATTGTGAACGGGTCGGGGCATGTTGGGGCCGCCGTGATGTTTACTGGAGAAGCTCCGGGAAAAGCCGAGGACCTCATGGGAGTGGGATTCCAGGGACAAGCCGGGAAAATTTTTGACGCCATGTTGGCCTATTTAGGTTTGAGGCGAGATCAGATTTGGCTCAATAATGCTGTGCGTTGCCGGCCGTTACAAGGTCAAAAGAACCGGACTCCTCGCCCGGACGAGATTCAGGCTTGTAGGCCATGGCTTCTCCAAGATGTGGATCAAATCGCTCCCCGGCTCATAATCACTTTGGGTCGCATTTCCTATGCATCGGTGACTGGACATGACGACTTTGCTACAATGCGGGGAAAACTCGTCTCGGTTCCGGGTCTGCCCTCCGTGTTTCCCCTATTTCATCCCGCCTACCTCATTTACCGGCGGGAGATGCGTTCTGTGATGTGTCATGATCTGACCGCCTTACTCCGCTACATGGATGAACACGGCATTGAACATAGCCCTGGGCAACCGGGATTGTGTCTATCGTGAGGGATAGAGAAAGCCATATCAGACCATCATTGCCATATCTGAGCTAGTCGGAAAATATTTTTGGTCCACAGTGTGAAATTTTATATTCAGTAATATTTTGGTAACGATTATCGGAGATAATAGATGAGGACTTGCTGAGAGAGATGAGCATCCGGATGAAAGGGGAATAAATGATGGCTGACGAATTATTACATGATAACCATGCTGCGCATGTGGCGGCGACCTTTAAAACCTATGAAGAAGCAGAAGATGCGGTACGCAAATTGATCGACCGTGAAGTACCGGTTCAACATATTTCTTTAGTGGGCAAAAATTTTGCTATTAAGGAAAAACCCTTAGGTTATACCACTATTAGTGGCGTTGCTAAACAAGGAAGCAAGTTTGGTGCGCTGTGGGGTGGCGTTTTAGGATTGCTGATGGGGTTCACCATCTTTTTCAGTCCGGTAGCAGGCCCGTTAATTTTATTTGGCCCCTTGGCTTATGCTCTAGCCACCGCGGTCGAAGGCGCTGTTTTTGGGGGATTAGCGGGAGTTTTAGTTGGTTGGGGAATGAAACATGAAAAAGCCATTGATTATCAACGATCGATTGAACAAGGCGATTATTTGGTCACGGTCAGCGGTGATGCGGAAATGGTGAACCGCGCGTATTTACTGTTAAAGAGCATGGAACCCACGCATGTCGATTTATTTGACCCCACAGAAACTGCGGCTAACAGCTAATGTTGTCGGCCTAAAAAGAACCGTCTTATTAAGACGGTTCTTTTTTTTGACGGTTAAAAGACCCCGGGCAGACGACGCTCAAGAAAATGGGCAATACTTTGATTGGTTAATTGGGGAACTTCAATATGAGGTAAGTGTCCAACATCATCAAACACGACGAGTTCTGCATCGGGTAATGCCTTTTCTAAGGCTTTGCCATAGGCTAAGGGAATAATACGATCTTCCCGTCCCCAAATTAGCAAGGTCGGCATTGTGATCTGGTTGAGATTTTGGTCTGGATCGGGCACAATGCCTTGAGAACCTAAATATTTTGCAAAGATTTGTCGCCCCCGGTTCAGTTCTTTGGCATCTTCTAGGGTACGGTAGGGAGTGAACTGGCGATAACGCTGAGGATCATGAACCAACCCCGACATAAATTGATCAGGGGGCAGGGTTAAGGGGTTGATTATCGGCACATTGGGCAGAGTCACGCCAACACTGTCCAGGATAATTAAAGCGGATACCATGTGAGGATAATGTGCGGCAAACGATAGTGCCACGCGCCCTCCCATGGAATTACCTCCTAAGATACATTGGGAGATGTTAAGGATTTCGAACCAACCTTTTAACACGTGCGGAATATGCTCAACGGATGTGACATCATCAATCCATTCAGATTGTCCAAACCCGGGCATATCGGGGGCAATGACTCGGAACGAAGGAGAAAAATATTGGATCTGGTGCCAAAAGGCTTTGCCGGTGCCACCCCCACCATGCAAAAACACGAGGGGATAACCTTGACCACTTTCAAACCAGCTAAACCCTTTACCACGCCAACGGCTCGTGTGGCGTATAATATCGGTGGTAATTGTTGTCGCCTCCTAGTATAAGCTGTCGTTATTGTAAACTTGTCGCCGACCAAAGAGAAGGGAAGACTGTAGAAAAGAGCAGATATGGATATTATAGAGATGCGTAAATTTAGGCGTCGTGAACAAGGTGAAAAGATGAAAGTGAAAGATGTGGGCGAAAGAGCGCTCATTTCGACGATCCACCGGTTGCAGGCTATCGTTCCCATGGGATATTTAGGCATTGGGGATGATGCGGCCTATCTGCCCCCGTCTCCTGCGGGTTGGCTTATCAGCCAGGATATGCTGGTCGAAGGTGTTCACTTTCGCTTTGATTGGATCACTCCCGAACAACTCGGTGAAAAAGCGGTAGCCGTGAACATCAGTGACATCGCGGCGATGGGAGGCATTCCGAAGGCCATTTTAACGAGTATTGCGGTGCCTGGGAATTTTGATGTCGAGGTCATCGAAGCCTTATACCGTGGGATGGCTAAGGCGCTCGATCGTTATGGTGCCGTATTAGTGGGCGGCGATACGGTGTCGTCGCCAGATAAATTCACGTTAGATGTATCGGTTGTGGGCCATCCCGGAGCGAAAGGACCCGTGTTATTATCCGGAGCCAAACCCGGTGACCGGTTGTTTGTCACGGGGCGTCTGGGCGCATCCTATGCGGGCTATATGTTATTGTGTCACAATGTGAGTTGGCCAAGCACCTCAATTCAACATCGAAGTGTTTTGCAAGCTCACTTGGCGCCCGTAGCACGTGTGGAGGCTGGTCAGCAACTCGGGGCATTGGCTCATGCTATGACAGATATTTCTGACGGATTAGTCAATGAACTCAAGGCCATGACGCGATTTGGGGGAATCGGCGCCAGAATTGAGGCGGAGCGGGTACCGATTGATCAGGCTACCCAAATGGTCGCCAAAGAATATGGCCAAGATGCGTTAGATTTTGCCTTGTATGGCGGAGAAGACTATGAATTGTTGGCCGCGGTTCCTCCCTCCCGTGCGCGTGAAGCAGAACTCTTGTGTTTACGTTGTGGGGTTCCCATTACGGAAATCGGAGTGGTGACCGATACACTCGGAATTCATGTCATGCGAGACGGAGAGGAGCTCGCCGTAGATGAACGAAAAGGATTCCATCACTTCGCCCTGGATCAGGACTAGTGACAATCTCGAGCAAACACAGAAACTGGCGAAGAGCCTTATCGAGTTGCTGCGGCCTTCTGGGGTGATGCTGTTTGCAGGGGATTTGGGAACCGGTAAGACCACGATGATTCAAGCCATGTTATGGCATCTAGGCTATAAGGGGTCGGTCAAATCCCCCACGTTTGACTTACTTCACCTCTATGAATTCTACCCCTTTCGTGTCTATCACGTCGATTTGTACCGGTTAAGTAGTCCCGACGAGCTTGCGGTATTAGATTTACCCGAGCCCGGGGAAGAGAATACTATGATCTTGGTCGAATGGGGCGAAATGTTGACAACATTGTATCCCGATTATTTTCAGCTAACGTGTGAGGCGTGTGGGGATACCTGTCGCCGGTTCACGCTCGAGGCCCACGGCGAAACCGTCCAACAACGCTATGCGACATGGCTAAGTCGCCATTCTATTTCAGAGAAGGAGATAAATTCCTAAATCATGCGCGTGTTAGGCTTTGATGCATCGGGTCAAACTTTGTCCGTGGGCTACATTGAGGGCGATGCCGTTTTGGCCGATTTATATTGGCAACGGCCCAAAACAGCAGGCAGTCATTTAGTGGCGTGGATTGAGATGATTGTGAAAGAATTTGGACGACCTGATGGTATATCGGTGGGAATTGGCCCGGGATCATTTACAGGGGTTCGCATTGCACTGAGTGCTGCTAAAGCCTTGGCTTATGCCTGGAATGTGCCAGTTGTCGGTATTTCGTCCTTACAAGCTTGGGCATATTCCATTAAGGGATATCAAGGAAAAGTCTTTGTATCCAGTGAAAAAAGAGGGCCAGCATTTTATGCGGGATTATATTTTTTGGGCCACAACCCTTTTCCTGAGGTGATTATCCCGGACTGGGCTGTGAATCAATGTTTGCCGGATCTATTTCCGCTATCCGAACCGGTAGCCATCGTTGGTCCCGTTGCGGCCGATCGGTCATATAGTTATCAGGTCAGTTCGCATCCCATATCCTTACAATGTCCGATATTAGGGAGTCGTGTGGCATTTCTTGGACAAAGCAGGTTACAATTAGGGCAGGTGGACGATCCCATGACATTGGCTCCTTTATATATTCGCCCACCCGCGATATCGACGCCACGAGGGCGAATAGAGCCTGAGGGGAAAGGAAGACAGTAGGCATGGCAATCAGTGATGATCGGACTGGTAACGAATCGTCTCAATCCTCCCCGGATATTGTGATCCGGGATATGTATATGGCAGACCTCGATGCGGTAATGGGCATTGAAAGCCATTCATTTCCGACTCCATGGTCGCGCAATGCCTTTCAAACCGAACTTTTAGAAAATACTTTTGCAACCTATCTTGTTGTGGAATTTCACGGGAAAGTTGTGGCTTACGGGGGAATGTGGATTATCTTGGATGAAGCCCACGTCACCAATATTGCGGTTCACCCGGATTACCGCGGACATCATTTGGGAGAAGCCATTATGATGGGACTTATTGAACGGGCTAAACGTGCGGGCGTGGTACGGATGACTTTGGAAGTGCGGCGCAGCAATTTAGTGGCCCAAAATTTGTACAACAAATTGGGATTTGTGCAGTTAGGCGTGCGCCGCGGTTATTATACGGATACGCGAGAAGATGCCTTTATCATGTGGAAGGATCCTCTATAAGGGTATCACGCAGAACATTGACACGGTACCGGGAATAAGACTAACTGACACGGGATTCGGGTTCGGATTTGTTGGCCGGATGGGGAGGGGATCCTTTTATTGGCCATCCGCCCCACCAGCTCGCAAATCCTCCAAGAAGACCATAAAATCCGGCTGCAAACAGCGCGGTAATCACCGCGCCAGAAATCATATGTAAGTGCAGCATTGTGATCACCGCTTGCGCTGGCACCCCGTGAAGTTGGCGGATTAAAGCCCTCTGTGCCTGCGGTAACCGAATTGTATATTGATAAACCAGGGAGCTGGCAAACGCGGTGAAAGCTCCTAACAGTACACCTGGCCAAAATGGCCGGTGCCCGCGCTTTTTTATCTCCCGGCCAAAAATCACAAAAATTAGTATGCTAAACAGAAACGAAAACACGTGGCTGAGCGTGAGATAGGGATAGGTTGCAGGGGACAAGGCCAATACTGAGGGCCCTGCTAAGACGAGTAATAATAAGGTGGTAGAGATGATGACTAATCCAAACATAATCATTATGCACTCCTTAGTCGGGTAACATATGATTAATATGGCGAATGATATGGGGATTTTATGCATTTAAGGAGTAGGAGGAAATCCAACGAAAATTTTAGGGATCGAATCATCCTGTGATGAAACAGCTGCCGCCATTGTGGAGGACGGTCGGCATCTTATTGCGACGACATTATCCTCATCAGCTCAAATTCATGCGAAGTACGGCGGGGTCGTGCCTGAAGTCGCGGCGAGAGAACATGCCCTGGCCATTTTGCCAGTTGTTGATGCGGTCTTAACCGAATCTTCGCTCACCCTTCAAGATCTCGATGCGATTGCGGTCACGCAAGGTCCAGGGTTATTGGGTGCCCTTTTGGTTGGCGTGACCTTTGCCAAAACCTTAGGCGCAGCCCTCAACATTCCTGTTATAGGGGTTCACCATCTTGAAGCCCATCTCTATGCTAATGCCTTGGTCGATGCCTTACATTTTCCTGCGTTGGCCCTGTTGGTTTCCGGTGGTCATACCTCTTTGCTTTTATGGCGAGATTATTTACAATGGGAGCTTCTTGGGGAAACTCGGGACGATGCAGCCGGGGAAGCGTTCGATAAAGGGGCTCGAATTCTTGGATTAGGTTATCCTGGTGGGCCTGAAATTGAACGCCTGGCCCGCCAGGCTGAAAAAAAGTCACTGCATTTACCCATCGCCAATTTAGGAGACACGCTCGATTTTAGTTTTAGCGGGGTGAAAACGGCGACACAAGCGTTATGGAAAGATCATTCTGATGAGCCCGAAGAAGTCGCCTACGCGCTCCAACAAGCGGTCATTAAAGCGCTTGTCAAAAATGTCGAGAAGGCCCTTAATCGCTATCCGGTTGAGCATCTCTATGTGGCTGGTGGTGTTAGTGCTAATCAAGCATTGGCCGAGGCGTTAAGGCATCTTGGGCAAGTGCGAAACATACACATCCATATTCCTCCTACGGCATATTGTACCGATAATGCGGCAATGGTGGCGGCACTTGGATATTACCTGTGGCAAGCCGGAAAATCCATGGGACCTTTTGAAGGTCCCCATGCTGTCTTCCCATTGGTCTAGTGCAGAGCGCAGGAGGGGAAAGGAAGGATGGTCATCGGTCATGTTGTTGAAATTTGGGGAATTCTATCCCGAAGTGGGTCAGCCGATTTTTGTGGCGCCGGGGTCTTATATAATCGGGCAGGTGATGTTGGGGAACTATGTCTCGGTATGGTTTAATGCCGTCATTCGCGCCGACAGTGCTCCCATTACCATTGGGACCGGTACCAACATCCAAGATAATGTAAGTATACATGCCGATCCGGGCTTTCCTTGTAGCATCGGTCAAAACGTTACAGTAGGCCATAATGCGGTCATTCATGGAGCGCAAATTGCCAGTGACGTGCTGGTGGGAATGGGGGCCATTGTGATGAATGGCGCTAAGATTCACCCAAGAGTTCTGATCGCGGCGGGATCGTTAATACCTCAAGGCATGGAAGTTCCAGAAGGAATGCTGGTTCAGGGACGACCGGCCCGGGTGGTGCGGGCCTTAACCGAACAAGAAATAGACGGGATAGTGAAGTCGGCTCAACATTACCAGCAATTGTGGATTAAGCAGGGTTGGCATTTCCGGTAGATATGTTTGGCGAACGAGGCATGAATACCGCAAGGATGGTAAATCATACCCCAAAAAGCTTGGAGGGATTCATTGTGAAGCACGTACACTTCATCGGCATTGGCGGATATAGCATGAGTGGCTTAGCCCTTTTGCTGCACCAACAAGGATATCAGGTCACGGGTTCTGATGTGAATCCTTCAAGCCGTACAGAGCGTCTTCAAAAGCATGGGATTCCGATTGAATTTACACACAAGCCGGAAAATGTTCGTGGAGCTGATTGGGTTGTTTATAATACAGACGTCCAAGAAGACAATCCGGAAAGACAGGCGGCGGTTGCACAAGGTATTGCGTTGTTGCACCGTTCGGAAATCCTGGCTCAATCCTTGGCAGGTCATAAAGCTATTACCATAAGCGGGACGCACGGGAAAACGACTACGACGACAATGATCGGGACGATATTGCAAGATGCGGGGCTAGATCCCACGGTGTTGGTGGGAGGAGAAGTGCCACAGTTTGAAGGGAATGTGCGTGTGGGTCAAGGAATTTATGCCGTCGCCGAAGCCGATGAAAGTGACGGCACATTTTTACGCTATCATCCTTTTATTGCGGTGGCAACCAATGTCGAACCAGAGCATTTAGACCACTATCACGGGCAATTTTCGTCGTTGATTGCAGCCTTTCAAGAATACTTGGCGAAAGTTCCCGAGGATGGCTTAGCCGTCATCGGAGTGGATAATCCGCATTTATTGACTTTATCACGAACCTTGTCGGTGCCTATCATGACCTATGGTCTATCATCTGAAGCCAGGGTGCGGGCGGAGCATATCGTGTTTGACACGCATCAAACCCGCTTTGACGTTGTCGTTGATGGTCAATGGGTGACGTCGGTCGTTTTGTCAGTGCCGGGAGTTCATAATGTCATAAACAGTTTAGGCGCTATGGCGGCTTCAAATCACATCGGGGTTCCCTGGGACGTGTCAGCGAAAAGTCTGGAACGGTTTGTGAACGCGAATAGGCGCTTTCAAGTCTTGGTGGAGCATCCGGTGATGGTCGTTGACGATTATGCTCATCATCCTACGGAGATTCGATCGACCTTAAAAGCATGCCGACAACGGGCTAAAGGGCGGGTCATTGCATTATTCCAGCCCCAGCGGTATGTGCGCACCCAAAACTTATGGAATGAATTTGTGACGGCTTTGCAAGATGCAGATATTTTGTATTTAACCGATATTTATGCTCCTGCTGGAGAAATGCCGATCCCATGTATTACCGGTGAACGCTTGGCTGAGGACATTGCTCGGCATGGTAAAGCTGTGCATTTTCGCAAAGATATGTTTGATGTTGTGGATGAATTGGCCGACACCTTACAAGAGGGGGACCTTTTTATCACCATGGGCGCTGGCAATGTTTATTTAGTCGCCCGGGATATGGCAAAGAAATTAAATACGAGAGGTGTGTCCGGCGCAGGGTTGTGATAGACTGATTAGAAATTCCGAACGACAGCGGGCAAGTAACAGAAGGAGAGATATACAGTGGAGTTTCATGAGAAGTTTGGGCCTGAGGCCTTAACTTTCGATGATGTCTTATTAGTACCAGGACATTCAACCGTGTTACCCAAAGAAGTCGATTTAACGACACGGTTCACGCGTAATGTCATGATTAATACCCCCTTAGTCTCAGCAGGTATGGATACTGTGACAGAAGCCCGTATGGCGATTGCTATCGCCCGGGAAGGCGGTATTGGTGTTATTCATAAAAATATGTCGATTGAGCGCCAAGCTGGTGAAGTGGACAAGGTTAAACGCTCAGAACATGGTGTCATTATCGATCCGATCTTTTTAGGCCCTGACAATATGGTACGAGAAGCGCTGGAAATGATGGGCCGCTACCGCATTTCGGGCGTACCGATTGTCCGCGATGGGGGATATCTGGTAGGCATTTTAACGAACCGCGATTTACGTTTTGAAACCAATTTTGATCGGCCGATCCAAGATGTTATGACGAAAGATGGATTGGTCACCGCTCCTGAAGGAACTACTTTGGATGAGGCCAAGGCGATATTAGGCCGTCACCGCATTGAAAAATTGCCGTTGGTGGACCGAATGGGGCGCTTGCGCGGGTTAATTACCATTAAAGACATTGAGAAAGCGAAAAAGTTTCCGCATTCGGCCAAAGATCGTAATGGCCGATTATTGGTGGCGGCTGCGGTCTCGGTCGGAGCGGACACGATCGAGCGGGTTGAGGCATTAGTGGCGTCACGGGTCGACGTGATTGTGGTGGATACGGCTCATGGGCATTCCCAAGGCGTGATCAATACGGTACGTCAAATCAAAGAATTGTTCCCCCATGTCGATGTCGTCGGTGGCAATATTGCTACTCCGGAAGCTGCTGAGGCTTTAATTGAGGCAGGCGCTGATGCGGTCAAAGTTGGGGTCGGTCCGGGATCCATTTGCACAACCCGTGTTGTGGCGGGGATTGGGGTTCCGCAAATTACAGCGGTGTGGTCCGTATACCAAGTCGCCAAGAAATTCGATGTACCTGTCATTGCTGATGGCGGAATCAGGTGGTCCGGGGATATTGTCAAAGCGCTAGCAGCGGGGGCATCATCGGTGATGATTGGTTCGCTCTTTGCTGGCACAGAGGAAAGTCCGGGAGAAATGGAGATTTTCAAAGGCCGCTCCTTTAAAGTATATCGAGGGATGGGGTCTTTATCGGCCATGAAGGAAGGATCGAAAGACCGCTATTTCCAAGATGATCAAGATGTCGAAAAGCTCGTGCCCGAAGGCATTGAAGGACGAGTACCTTACCGTGGTTCTCTCGCCGATACCGCCTATCAATTATTAGGAGGGTTGCGTGCTGGCATGGGATATTGTGGCACGCCAACCTTGGCGGATCTTCGCGAAAAAGGACGATTCATACGCATTACGAACGCCGGACTTTTAGAAAGTCATCCGCACGATATTCAAATTACGAAAGAGGCTCCTAATTACAGTTTATAAGGGTTAAAGGTTGATGAAAGGCGGATTGACTTGGCAAGGCTCGTTATTGAAGGGCGTTATCCTCTAACGGGGGAAGTCAGTGTAGAAGGTTCTAAGAACAGTGCATTACCGATAATTACGGCGGCGGCCCTCGCCGCCGAAGGAACCTCTGTACTGGAAAATGTGCCCCGTTACACGGACATTATGGATTTATGTCAGATTTTGCGTGAATTGGGCGCAGAGGTCGAATGGATCGGAGAAAGCCGGTTAAAAATTACGGCACGCAGCCTATCTAATTACCATGCGCCCTATGAATTAGCGAAAAAACTGCGAGGGTCGACATATGTCGTGGGATTATTGCTCGCACGTTTAAAGCAAGCCGATGTAGCCTTTCCCGGAGGCTGTCAAATTGGCTCGAGACCTGTGAATTTTCATGTGCAAGGGTTTCAGGCGTTAGGGGCGACCATGTGGCTGGAACACGGGTCGATTCATGGCAAAGTCGAAAACCGGCTAGTAGGAACCCGGATCTATATCGAACGGGCATCCTTTGGAACAACGATTAATTTGATGATTGCGGCCAGCTTGGCCGAAGGAACCACAACGTTGGAAAACGCGGCGATGGAACCCGAAATTGTTGACTTGGCCAATTTTCTGAATGCCATGGGCGCGAAAGTTCGGGGAGCGGGAACGAATTTGATCCGCATCGAAGGCGTTGACGTATTACACGGTGCGCATCACGAAATTATTCCCGATCGGCTAGAAGCCGGTACCTACCTGATTGCGGCGGGGGTAACTGGCGGAGTCGTCACGGTTACCAACGTAATCCCCGAGCATTTGCGTACGGTGTTGCTGAAATTGGAACAAGCGGGCGCTGAAATTGAAGAGGATATGGATTGGATCCGGATCGTAGTTAACCAGCGCCTACAATCCGTAGATATCGAAACCTTGCCTCATCCGGGATTCCCAACTGATTTGCACCCGCAAATGGTGAGTTTATTAAGCTTGGCTAATGGTGTCGCCGTCGTCCAAGAAACCGTGTTTGAAAACCGTTTTGGCTACGCCCATGATTTAGTGCGCCTCGGTGCCGATATCAAGCTCGAACGAGAAACGGCCATTGTGCGTGGGGTTGAGCAACTGACTGGAGCCCCCGTGCAGGCCCAAGACATTCGGGGGGGAGCTGCCCTAGTGCTGGCAGGATTAGGCGCCTTGGGAACAACGATTGTTGAAGGTGTGGAATATATCGACCGCGGTTACCACGCGCTTGAACAAAAATTACGTTTGTTAGGCGCAAAAATCTATCGGGAAGATGAGAATAGCCGCAAATATCCAAAAATGTTGTGAGTCCTCACATCACACCCTGCAATCATACCCACAGCAGTATAATAACAGCTGAAGCCCGTATTCAAACAGGCTTTTGTGGATTCGTATCTCAGCCATCGAAAGAGATGTCCTTTTGCAGGATATGTTTTAGGGTAATAAGATGACTGAGAAGGATCCATGAAGCCTGCTTTTCTTGGATTCATCCGCAAAATCAAAAATCTTTCGAATTTGTTTGAGAAAGGCAGATGACCTTACATGCCGGAAAGTGTTGTGGTGAGCTTAGCCAGGACTCCCTTTGTTCCTTTTGGGGGAGCATTAAAGGACGTCCCGGCTACGGAACTGGGAGCTCACGTGATTCGTGCTGCCCTAGACCGTATTACGCTCGATCCTGAAACGATTGATTATGTCTTTATGGGACAAGTCGTGCAAGCGGGGGCTGGCCAAATCCCTTCCCGTCAAGCGTCTATGGGTGCGGGTATGCCTGACACCGTTCCCTCGGACACGATAAATAAAGTGTGTGCTTCGAGTTTACGAGCGGTCAATTTAGCGGACATGGCGATTCGGGCAGGAGAAATCCGGTCGGCTGTGGCTGGTGGCATGGAATCGATGAGTCGGGCTCCGTATTTAGTAGACGGAGCTCGCTTTGGTTTGCGTATGGGTGATACCACCTTTGTTGATGCCGTGATCAAAGACGGTCTATGGTGCAGCTTTGGACAATGTCATATGGGGGTTTATGGCAGTGAAGTGGCCAAGGAATTTGGCATATCGCGTCAGGCCCAAGACGAATGGGCGTACCGCAGTCATATGCGTGCCATCGAAGCCATTGATAGTGGACGGTTTGCTAAGGAAATCGCACCCTTCACCGTAAAGGGCAAGCGCGGCGAACAAACGGTGATCGAACATGATTTAGGCCCCAGACGGGATACCACACTAGAAAAAATCAGTTCATTACGCCCGGTGTTTGTGGAAGACGGAACGGTTACTGCCGGTAATGCGCCCGGGCTGACGGACGGAGCGGCTGCGCTTGTGGTAATGGAAAAGAATATGGCTAAAGAATTGGGTTTACCCATTTTGGCCACGATCATTAGTTCCGGTTATGTGTCACGAGCGCCTAAATATCTTCACACAGTGCCGGCTTATGCTGCACAAATGGCGTTATCTCGGGCAGGACTAGATGCCTCAGAATTGAAGCGTATTGAAATTAATGAGGCGTTTGCCGCGGTGACGTTAACGAGTATTAAAATTGGGGAATTCGATCCGGATATTGTGAATGTCAATGGGGGCGCTGTGGCGTTGGGCCATCCAATTGGCGCATCGGGAGCCAGAATATTAATGACATTGATTGTCGAATTACAACGAATCGGTGGCGGCTATGGGGTTGCGACCATTTGTAGTGGTGGCGGACAAGGCGAAGCGACACTGGTTCGGGTGGATTAGGAGATGATGGCACGTGTCATTGCGGTTATTAGTTGTTGGAGCCGGCCAAATGGGCAGTGGAATTGCCCAAAGTGCCGCTCAGCACGATTTTGAGGTGTTTCTTTGGGATAGCCTTAGCCAGCAAACAGAAAAAGCCCTGCAACAGATTCGCGCGCGTTTAGATAGGGCGGTGCAAAAAGGCGAAATGGACAGATCCCAGGCTGATGCCATCATGGATCGGATTGATGTTCCCCATGACCTGGGCTCTGTGCCCACGGTCGATTTGGTGGTGGAAGCGATAATTGAACAAGAGAAGGAAAAGGTTTCGCTCTTTGAACAATTGGGCCGTTTGTTTGATGCGTCCACCATTCTGGCGTCGAACACGTCGTCGATTTCTATTTCCCGGATTGCCCGCCCTGTTCCGCATCCCGAACGGGTTATTGGGATGCATTTTATGAATCCCGTACCCGTTATGCGCCTGGTGGAAGTTGTGGCAGGGACTTTGACCAGTCAAGATACCGTACAAAAGGTTGTCAAGTGGGCGGAGATGATGGAAAAGACTCCCGTCGTTGTCCAGGATTATCCGGGATTTGTTTCGAACCGAATTTTGATGCCCATGATAAACGAAGCCATTTTTGCATTGCAAGAAGGCGTGGCGAGCAAAGAAGCCATAGACACGGTGATGAAACTCGGGATGAATCATCCCATGGGGCCGTTAACGCTGGCCGATTTTATTGGTCTTGATACGTGCTTAGCCATTATGGAAGTCTTATACGAAGGCTTTGCCGATTCCAAATACCGACCAGCACCGCTATTGCGCAAAATGGTGGATGCAGGATTACTAGGACGGAAGAGTGGCAGGGGATTTTACGACTATGAGAAGGCTTAAAGACGGGTATTCCCGTCTTTAAGCCGGCGGCGATTAGATGGCTTTAGGCGCATTATGATGTTCTTTGACTAAGGTGGGTAACGTGACCATTTTGTAACCCATTTGTGTTAATTGTTCTAAAATGGCATTTAAGGCTGCGACGGTTTGACTGCGATTTCCGCCTCCATCATGTAACAAAATGATTGATCCGGGTTTTACTTGTGTGGCCACTTTGTTGATGATTGACCCGATCCCCGGACGTGCCCAGTCTCTTGTGTCAATGGACCAGAGAACAACGGTGTAGCCGTGCTCTCCAAAAGTTTTGAGTAGTGCTGTCGACACCATGCCATATGGGGGACGGTAAAAAGGAACCACAGGAACCCCCAATGATTGAACGTATTGTGCCGTTTTCGCCGCATCATTCCATAATGCTTGGGCACCCACCCGGCGTAAATTTAAGTGACTCCAGCCGTGGTCGGCAATGGCTGAGCCTTGGCGAGCAATGTCCTTAACCAGTCCTGGAAACCGCTTGACCTCACTGCCGACAACGAAGAATGTGCCATAGGCATGATATTGGGATAAGGTTTTGAGAATTAATGGGGTATATTTGGGGGAGGGACCATCATCAAAGGTAATGGCCACAACTTTCTTATCGGTCACGACGTGGGTCAATGCGCCCTGACTCGCCGGCTGACTGACAAGAAAGAACGCCAATACGACAATCATGACGGGACTTAGTACAAGCCATCCCCATCCCTGGTTCATGGTACAGGTCATCTCCTTAAATGGGCACTTGGCATGCCAACTCACATGATGTGTACGCACCGGGACAAACCAATATGCGAAAAAGAACAAACAGGGAAAGGGGCTGAACAACATGGACGAAATCTTATGGCAAGAAATTATGCCGTGGATGGTGGAGATCAGACGGCAGATTCACCAATTTCCCGAATTAGGACTTGACACCCCAAAAACCGCCTCGCGAGTGGAAGCGGCACTAGATGAATTGGGAATTCGCCATCAGCGGATCATTGGGAGTGGGGTGGTGGGCTATCTTGGTCCCCAAAATGGTGAGGCCATTTTGTTGCGGGCTGATATGGATGGATTGCCCATTGAAGAAAAAACGGGTCTTCCTTACGCGTCAACGATTAAGGGGCGCATGCATGCATGTGGTCATGATGCCCATACTGCCATGTTGCTGGGAGCCGCCTATTATTTGAAACGGCGGGAAAGGGATTTAACACACCCCGTAACCCTCATGTTTCAGCCGGGAGAAGAAGGGCCCGGAGGGGCATTGCCCATGATTAAAGCGGGAATTTTGGACCATCCCCGGGTTACTCGCGCCGTAATGACCCACGTCGACAGCGAGTTGCCATGGGGAACTATTGGCCTTTTTAGCGGTCCAGCCATGGCCTCTCCCAATGACTTTAAGATCACCGTACGGGGGAAAGGGGGACACGGCGCGCATCCCGACAAAACGGTGGATGCCATCGTTGCGGCGACGGCCATTGTTCAAGGCTGTCAAACTTTGGTGAGCCGAGAACACGATCCGACAGAACCTTTCGTGGTAACATTTGGGACAATTCATGGCGGATACCGGGAAAATGTCATTGCAGACGAAGTGGAATTGACAGGAACTATCCGCATCTTGTCTCCGGCAGAGATCGAGAGGACCTTGACGCGCTTTACCCAATTTATTGAGCAACTGGCCGCCGCGTACCGTACCCAAGCAACGGTCGAAATTACCCGCGGGTATCCGCCCTTAGTCGCCGATGCGGCCTTTACGGACCAAGTTGAAGCGGTGCTGCAGCAAGAGCTAGGGTTTGATTCGGTAAGACGTTTGCCCAAACCCTCAATGGGAGCCGAAGATTTTGCGTATATTGCAGAAAAAGTTCCTGCGACGAATCTGCATGTCGGCGTAGTCGGACCAGAATTTGTGACGGGCATTCACTCAGCAGGTTTTAATTTGGACGAGAGAGCTCTCATCACCGGGGCTAAAGCCTATGCGGCGGTGGCATTGTACTTGTGATGAGAAGCACGTACAACCATAGCCAAAACCAGGGGGTCACGCAAGCGGATGGACAATTATCCGAATCATTTAAATGAACGTGGTGAAGTGCATATGGTGGATGTTGGGAGCAAAGCCATTACCGAACGGATGGCCCGAGCCCAAGGGGTTCTTTTGGCTTCCCCTTCAATCTGCCAAGCGGTGCAAGAAGGCCGGATTCCTAAAGGGGATGTGTTGGCTGTGAGCCGGGTGGCCGGAATTATGGCCGCTAAAAGGACCGGCGAATGGATCCCATTATGTCATCCCTTGCCACTGACGGCGACAGAAATCGTGATTACTGTTCAAACGGATCGGTTCGTGGTGGAATCCACCGTTAGAACCACCGCGCCTACCGGTGTGGAAATGGAAGCATTAACTGCCGTCTCGGCTAGCTTGTTGACGTTATATGACATGCTCAAGGCTATGGACCGGACAATGGTCATTACGGATATCCTGTTACTCGAAAAAGACGGAGGGCGTTCGGGACACTTTATACGGGAGGGCGTTTCACATGTGGAAAATCGCAGTCCTGACCAGTAGTGACCAAGGGGCTTTGGGCCAACGGGTCGATACGTCCGGAGCCTATATTAAAGATGCCGTTCGTGATTTGGGCGAGGTGGTCGCGTATCAAATTCTTCCCGATGATGAGAAGGGCTTGGTGACACAACTCAGAGCCTGGGTAGATGCGGGTATGGATTTGATTTTGACCACAGGGGGAACCGGACTTGGGCCCCGCGATAACATGCCAGAGGCCACCCGCCAGGTGATTGACCGCGAAATTCCGGGAATGAGTGAAGCCATGCGGTATGAATCTCTTAAGCACACGCCCATGGGAATGCTGTCTCGTGGGATTTGCGGACAAAAAGGTCGTACGTTGATTATTAACTTGCCCGGCTCTTTGAAAGCCGTGCAGGAGTTATTACCGGTTATTCTACCCGTTCTTCACCATGCCCTGATGGTGATTCATGGCCAAACCGAACATAAAAATTGAAGATTGAGCTAGATTTAGCGAGATAACAAGAGATTTATGGCGGAAAATGCCTTATTATCATGATCCTGTTTGTCTGGGAATTATTTGACGCTGCTAGGCCTTTTGAGTAAACTGCTTTATGGGTACGTTAGCACTCACCGACTTCGAGTGCTAACAAAAACATATTACTCTCGTTGCAAGGAGGAAAACATCTGTGGAGATTCGTCCACTGGGAGACCATATTGTGGTGCAAATCTTAAGTGACGATTCTATGCCTTCGGGGATTGTACTGCCCGACACCGCGAAGGATAATCCGCAGCGGGGACGTGTGGTCGCAGTGGGATCAGGGAGACTGCTGAGCAACGGTACCCGAGCACCTTTAGAGATTCAATCCGAAGATGTTGTGTTATTCAACGTAGAATCTGCAACGAAAGTGCGAGTCAACGGCCACGATTATTGGCTATTAAAAGAAGACGACGTGTTAGCAGCGATCAACCCGTCTTTGGCTCATGTTTAACACACTGGAGAATTGGCTAGGAGGTAAAAACAAATGGCTAAGCAAATGGTCTACGAAGAAGAAGCTCGCCGCGCGTTAGAGCGTGGTGTAGACAAATTGGCCAATGCGGTTAAAGTAACCTTAGGACCTAAGGGCCGCAATGTCGTGTTAGAAAAGAAATTTGGCGCACCGTTAATTACCAACGATGGTGTCACCATTGCACGGGAAATTGAATTAGAAGATCCGTTCGAATCAATGGGTGCGCAATTAGTCAAAGAGGTTGCTACCAAGACCCAGGATGTTGCTGGTGACGGAACCACAACCGCCACGGTGTTGGCGCAAGCGATGATTAAAGAAGGGCTCAAGAACGTCACAGCGGGCGCTAACCCCATGGGCATCAAACGGGGGATTGAGCGGGCAGTTGCTGTAACAGTCGAACAGATTCGGAAAATCGCGACTCCGATTGAGGGCAAAGACGCAATTAGCCAAGTGGCATCGATTTCGGCTAATGACGAAGAAATTGGTCGGTTAATTGCCGAAGCCATGGAAAAAGTCGGTTCCGACGGAGTCATCACCGTGGAAGAATCCAAGACCACTGGGACGACGTTAGAAACCGTGGAAGGAATGCAGTTTGACCGCGGTTACATTTCTCCGTACATGGTCACCGACACGGAAAAGATGGAAGCGGTCTTAAATGACCCCTACATTTTGATTACGGACCGGAAGATTTCTGCCATCCAAGATTTACTGCCGGTATTAGAAAAAGTTGTGCAGCGCGGTAAACCGCTGGTCATTATTGCTGAGGATGTCGAAGGCGAAGCCTTGGCGACCTTGGTTGTGAACAAATTGCGGGGAACCTTAACCGCTGTGGCTGTGAAAGCCCCGGGATTTGGTGACCGTCGTAAAGCGATGTTAGAAGACATTGCGATTTTGACCGGTGGGCAAGTTATTTCCGAGGACATTGGGCTCAAATTAGAGAATGTCACCCCGGATATGTTAGGGCAAGCGCGCCAAGTCAAGATTGCTAAAGAGGAAACCACCATTGTCGAAGGTCGCGGTTCGCAAGAAGAAATTAAGAAGCGCGTCCAGGTCATCAAGAAACAAATTGAAGACACCACCTCTGACTATGACCGTGAAAAATTGCAAGAACGGTTGGCCAAACTCTCCGGTGGCGTAGCTGTCATTCAAGTCGGTGCGGCTACAGAAGTTGAACTCAAAGAAAAGAAACTGCGCATTGAAGATGCGTTGTCGGCAACCCGGGCTGCGGTGGAAGAAGGAATTGTTCCCGGTGGTGGAACAGCCTTGCTTCGGGCGATTCCCGCAGTGGAAGCCATTGAAGCGGAAGGTGACGAGCGTATTGGCGTCAACATCGTCCGTCGCGCTTTAGAAGAACCCGTGCGTCAAATTGCGTTCAACGCGGGGCTCGAAGGTTCCGTTATTGTGGAAATGGTGAAAAAGGAATCGGGTAACGTCGGATACGATGCGGCTCACAACAAGCTCGTCGACATGGTCAAGAGCGGTATTGTTGACCCGGCCAAAGTAACCCGGTCAACCTTGCAAAATGCGGCGTCTATTGCGGCCATGCTTCTCACCACAGAGGCCTTAGTGGCTGACAAGCCTGAAAAGAAAGATGCGGCAGCGCCTGGTGGTATGGGCGGTATGGGCGGCATGGGCGACATGATGATGTAAGATCCATCAGTGGCCAGAGGAGAGCAAAAGGATTTTGCTCTCCTCTTTCTTTTTGCGAGGGGGCAATCAATAATAGACCAGGGAGATTGGGTCAAGGGCTGTGATAAGATACCGAAGAGGCTTTATTCTGTCAATGTCTATCATATAGAACTGTGAAGCCATGAGAAGAGACAACAACAACAAGGCGTGAGGGACATCCCAATCATGAATCGAGAACGGATTTTAAACGAAGACCGGGATCATTTTCTTTATGTGATGTAAGGTGATGAGATAAGGAGGAAAACGGGGTGCCGGTACCTGAGGCAGTGGTGGTATTGATCGGATCTTTTTTATTGGGTTCTATCCCTTTTGGATACTTAATGGCCCGTATGCGTTTTCAAACGGATATTCGCCAACATGGTAGTCAAAATATTGGGGCGACCAATGTGGCGCGGACGTTTGGCATTCGCGTGGGATTGGTGGTACTCGTCTTAGACGCGCTCAAAGGGATATTAGCGGTAATGATGGCTTTTGTGTTATTTCCTCATTCATCCCTTCTGCCTGCCGCCTCGGGGTTAATGGCCATGCTAGGCCATGTTTTTTCCCCGTTTATGAAATTTAAAGGCGGCAAAGGCATTGCCACTGGGCTCGGTGTCTTGTCAACATTATTTTGGCCTGCAGCGCTCATAGCCGTCCTATGTTTCGCACTCGTTGTCGTCCTATCCCGGATTGTGTCAGTGGCATCTTTTGTGGCCATGTTGGCGGCCCTAGTGAGCTTTTGGGCCTTTGGTCAACAAACCGATTTTTGGTTCTTTGGAGTTCCTGCGGTTATCTTGGCATTTTGGGCGCACCGCAATAATTGGCGCCGACTGCTTAAAGGTCAGGAACCTCGCTTTGGACGCTAAGGGTGAAGTCGGTAAACTGGACTGGTTTTATGACCTTGAGACTTTGAAATGATCAAATAATGGGTTGGGAATGGAATGAAATAGGTAAAATGGGGAAAGCTGACTGTTAGATAATACCTTTCTCAAAGGAGTCTAACAGTCTAAGAGTCTAAGGAGGCTTATCCCATTGGAAGTGACATTATCCCAGCTTATTGAATCTGCACCGGAATTAGCGGTAGCCTTACGCACCGACATTCGCAAGGGAAAATTGGCAGCCAAACGGCAAGAGGGTGTGGCGGGCCGCCCCTATGTGGTAGATACCCAAGCGTTAATGCAATCCGATCGCGAAGCTTTTCGGCAATTAGCTCAAGATTTGGAAGCCGGCCGAGAAGTGGTGCGTTCTCGCAATAGCAATGCGGGGAGAATTCATCACACATCCACTATTGGCAATGAGGCCAACTGGCAACCGTTTATGAAGATCATGGAATCGCAACAAAGCATGATGAGCCAGCTTTTGGAAGTGCTAACCGATGAAATGCGACACCGTCAGGAACGTGTGGATCGTCAAGCGCGAGAAATGCAAGAGTTGTCCTATAAACTTGGCCAGTCGCATCAACAAATCGAGCGGCTGGAACGTTTACTGAAAGACCATGCCGAAAATCATTTGGAACAAGCATAAAACCGGATATCTTGGCAACGATTGATGGAGAATAATAGCGGGTTAGGTGGCAGGGGTTTTTATGACCCCTGCCAAATTCTTACCAACCTGTTTAGTTTCGTGTCAAAGTTCGGTAAGATGGTGGCGGAGCCTCAAAAGGTCGTTTCACCTTAACAAAAAGGAGATGCGCTATGAAAAATGCCAATCATTCGGATCAGCCTTCGTTTTCTATCCGTGTTGTAAAAGAGGCGACCGGTTTGACAGAACGGCGCATACGCTATTATGAGACGTTGCATTTATTAGCGCCCAGGCGTACACAAGGAAATCAACGTTTGTATACTCAAGCAGACATTGATCGGTTGAAGTATATTAAAAGCTTGTTGGACCATGGGGTGTCACTAAAAGAAGTGCGCGCCCAGCTTCAACAAGAAGATTTAATTGCGCATGACCGTGACTTTGATGATGTGGAGCGAGATGCTGAAAGTTATTTCCAAGGCAAACTAATTGCCCGGAAAGCCGAAATTCACCGGGATTCATTATATCCCTTAATCAATCGTCATGAGATTATGCGCCGGTTAGTCCGTGACCACACAAGTGGGCACGAAGATACGAAAGGGGACCAGTAAAGGTTGCAGGGGGTTCAGGGAGAAGAGCTAGAAGTGCTCTTATCTGCTAAAGACATTGCAAGTCGGGTGGAAAGTCTCGGCAAACGGATCACGTTAGACTATCAAAACAAACCATTGATTCTGATTGGGATTCTTAAGGGGTCTTTTATCTTTTTGGCGGATCTTATCCGGGCTATTGATTTACCTGTCGCCGTCGATTTTATGGCTCTGTCGTCTTATGGCAGTTCAACGAAGTCCTCTGGCGTAGTCCGCATCATTAAGGATTTAGATCATAGCTTGGAGGGGCACCATGTTCTCGTGGTCGAAGATATCGTCGACACCGGGCTCACGTTAAACTACATTTATGGGCATGTGAAATCGCGTGGCGCCTTGAGCGTAAAAATTTGTTCGCTTTTGGACAAGCCTTCAAGGCGTCAAGTCGCTGTGCCCTTGCATTATAAAGGGTTCGAAATTCCGGATGAATTTGTTGTAGGCTACGGATTAGATGTCGGTGAACGCTACCGCAACTTGCCTGATGTCTGCAAGTTAGTGAGGGCAAATGGATGAGTGATACGGTATTAGTTTTAGATTTTGGTGCGCAGTATAATCAATTGATTGCACGACGTGTGCGTGAAGCCCAGGTCTTTTGTGAAGTCGTACCCGGAGATATTTCTTACGAAGAAGTACGGAAGAAAAATCCTGCTGCCATTATTTTATCCGGGGGGCCGGCGAGTGTATTTGAACCGGGTGCTCCGAGTATGGATCCGGCGATTTTAACAATGGGTATTCCTACCCTGGGAATCTGTTATGGGATGCAGTTGATGGCCCACTTGCTAAACGGCACGGTGACCCCAGCTGAACGGCGTGAATATGGGCGGACGCCCATGACTCTCACGCAATCTAGTCCGCTATTTTTAGACATTCCTGAACACAGCACTGTGTGGATGAGCCATGGCGACCATGTGCTGAAAGCGCCGGAAGGCTTTACGGTACTGGCCTCGACCAATACCACGCCGATTGCAGCCATGGCCAATCCCGCTCGGAATCTCTATGCCGTGCAATATCATCCCGAGGTCCACCACACCGAAGGCGGGTTTCGGATGCTCCAGAACTTTTTGTACCAGATTGCGCATCTGGAACCAAACTGGCAGCCCGATCAGTTTATCCCGCAAGCTATTGCCCAAATTCGAGAAAAGGTGGGCAATGGCCGCGCCTTAATAGCCTTGTCGGGTGGAGTAGATTCCGCCTTGGCGGCGGCTTTGGCGCATGAAGCGATCGGGTCGAAATTGACGGCGATTTTAATTGATCATGGGTTGATGCGGCAAGGCGAAATCGAAGAAGTCGTCCAAGCATTTCCCTCGTTAGATTTGCGAGTTGTGCGCCGTGATGACGTCTTTTTTGCTGCGTTAAAGGGCGTCACGGATCCCGAAGCTAAACGGAAAATTATTGGTCGGGAGTTTATTCGTGCGTTTGAACACGCCAAAGAGGCGATAGGTCCGGTGGATGTTTTAATCCAAGGGACAGTCTATCCCGATGTGATTGAATCGGGAGGAAAAAATGCCCGGACTATCAAGTCCCATCATAATGTCGGGGGTCTTCCCGACGATGTCGGGTTTGAAATTGTCGAGCCCCTCAGGTGGCTGTTCAAAGACGAGGTCCGGAAAGTCGGAGAGGCGCTCGGTTTGCCGGATAGTATTGTCTGGCGACAACCCTTCCCGGGACCTGGCTTAGCCGTGCGTATTGTTGGGGAAGTCACCCCAGATAAGGTGGATATTTTGCGTCAAGCGGACGCCATTGTCCGCCAAGAGATCCGTAAAGCCGGTCTCGAACGTCAAATCTGGCAGGCTTTTGCCGTGCTTTTAGATATTCGTTCGGTGGGGGTCATGGGTGATGAACGGACCTATGGATTTCCCATTGTGATTCGGGCTGTCGAAAGTTTGGACGGGATGACAGCGGATTGGGTACGCTTGCCAGATGATCTTCTAGAAACTATGGCCAGTCGGATTATTGGAGAAGTACCGCGGGTCAATCGGGTTGTTTATGATATTACATCTAAACCACCGGGCACAATTGAATGGGAATAAGGATCACAGTATAGGAAAAGAGGTCAGGGATACATTATGCCCATGACCTCTTTTTTTCTTGGTGGGGGGACGATAAGGGTCGACATTTCCGAACAATTTCTATAGTATTTAACTGTAATGTTCGGTTATTATCAGGAAGGGGTTTGTTCATTTGATCAACCGCTATGCACGGCCCATTATGCAAACACTTTGGTCTGACCAAAATCGCTATAACCGCTGGTTAGACATTGAACGATATGTGGTTGAAGCGTGGGAGCATTTAGGAGTGATTCCTCAAGGCGTGGCGGATCGACTCAAGAAAGCCACAGTGGATCCCGCTCGCGTGGATGAATACGAAAAAACGTTTCATCATGACGTCATCGCTTTTATCAATGCTGCTGGGGAGACGGTAGCGCCTGAAGATGCCAAATACATTCATTTTGGGTTGACGTCGACAGATGTTGTGGACACGGCGTTATCGTCTTTAATTCGAGACAGTTTAGCAATTATTTTGGATGATTTGAAGAAACTGCAAGATGTCGTCCGGGAGTTGGCGATTCGCTACAAAGATACGCCGGTGATGGGACGCACTCACGGCATTCATGCGGAACCGACAAGTTTTGGATTAAAACTTGCGTTATGGTGGTTAGAACTGGGACGAGATTATGAACGTATTGACCGTGCTCGTGATACCATTAGCGTGATAAAAATATCTGGAGCCGTCGGAAATTACGCTAATATTTCTCCCGATATCGAAGAATTTGTTGCCAAGAAAATGGGCATGAAACCGGCGCCGTTGTCCACGCAGGTACTGCAACGCGATCGCCATGCCGAAGTGATTGCTGCTTTAGCCATTTTAGGGGGCACCTTGGATAAAATCGCCACGGAAATTCGTCATATGCAACGGACGGAACTGGGCGAATTGGCGGAGCCTTTTGGCGAAGGTCAAAGAGGCTCGTCCGCGATGCCGCACAAAAGGAATCCCGTGATGGCGGAACAAATTTCTGGTCTCTCCCGGATTCTTCGTGGATATATGGTTCCGGCTTTAGACGATATGGCCTTATGGCATGAGCGGGACATCTCGCATTCCTCCGTGGAGCGGGTGATATTTCCTGACGCCACGACACTGGCCGATTATCTCCTCGATACGATGCTGCGCATTATGCAAGGGTTAACCGTCAATACCGAGCGCATGCGAGAAAATATTGATTTAACTGGAGGACTCGTCTTTTCCCAAAAAATTCTGCTTGCCCTTGTGGAAGCTGGCATGACACGGGAAGAAGCTTACAAACGGGTTCAGTCGCATGCCATGGCCGCTATGAAGGAATCCTCGCCAAATTTCCAAGAACGTATCCTACACGATCCTGAAATCGGGAAGTATTTAACCGCTGAGGAGATTGTTGCGCTGTTTGCCATCGAACCCTATTTGAAGGAAGTGGATACGATTTACCGCCGGATTGGACTGATTGATTAACAGAAAGGGAGTAAACGAACAATGACATCCCAAAAACTGCTTTACGAAGGAAAGGCCAAAAAAGTTTTTGAAACCGATGTACCGGGTGTCGTGATTGTCGAGTTTAAAGATGATGCGACCGCCTTCAATGGGGAAAAGAAAGGGCAAATCGCGGATAAAGGGGTCGCCAATGCCGCGATTTCGACAAAATTATTTCGGTTACTCGAAGCTCAGGGAATTGCCACACATTTTCGAGAGCAGTTGGATGCCAGACATCTCGCGGTGGACCTGTTACACATGATTCCCCTAGAGGTCGTGGTTCGAAATCGTGTTGCAGGATCCTTGGAAAAGCGAACAGGATTAAAAGAGGGGACGATTTTGCCAAAGGCAGTCATTGAACTCTACTTCAAAAATGACCAATTAGGTGATCCCTTGCTCAATGACGATCATATTGAAGTGTTACAATTAGCCACACCAGAATTATTACAGCAGCTGCGGAGCACGGCTACAAAGATTAATCAGATTTTGCAACAGTTTTTTGGCCAGCGGCAGTTGATTCTTGTCGATTTCAAACTCGAATTCGGTCTTAAAGGAGACAAATTAGTTTTAGGGGATGAAATTTCTCCCGACACGTGCCGTTTGTGGGATGAACAGACCCTTAAAAAATTGGACAAGGACCGGTTTCGTCGGGATTTGGGCGGAGTCGAAGAAGCTTATCATGAAGTATTAGAGAGGGTTTTATCATGACGTTCGACATTATCGTCAATGTGGCCTTAAAGGATGCCATTTTAGATCCGGCCGGTCAGTCGACCGCCAAAGTTTTGCGTAATATGGGATACCCGGTGCAAGATGTGCGGATTGGCAAACAAATCAAATTACAAGTGACGGCCGAAAGCCTCAACGACGCGAAGGAGAAGGCTCGCCAGATGGCAGAAAAATTGTTGGCTAACCCGGTAATGGAAACCTACGACATTGTGGTGAGGGAATCATGAAAGTCGGGGTCATTACCTTTCCCGGGTCGAATTGTGATACGGACACGTTTGAAGCCTTAAGCCAGTTAGGGGTTGATGCCGTGCCGCTATGGTATACCGACACATCATTATCTGGCATTGATCGTTTAATTCTGCCTGGCGGCTTTTCGTATGGCGATTATCTACGGAGCGGAGCATTAGCCGCACAAGCTCCTATTATGGATGCGGTTGAACAGGCGATTTCGGAACAGGACTTACCCGTTTTAGGGATCTGCAATGGATTTCAGATTTTGTGTGAACGGGGCCTTTTACCAGGGGCGTTAAGGCCTAATGCGTCGGGGGAATTCCGTTGTACCTGGGAGTATGTGCGGGTCAACGCTGTCCCCGAGAGTTTCCCCGGCCTTAAGCCAGGCGATGTATTACGTTTGCCGATTGCCCATCATGAAGGGGCTTATGCTGTAGAACCGGGCCAATTAGCTCCTCTGTTTGAAAATCAACAAGTCTTTTTGCAATATAGTGACGAACACGGTGCTGTGCATGCTCTGACCAATCCTAATGGGGCAGTGGCAAACATTGCGGCGGTCAGTCAAGGACCCGTTGTCGGTTTAATGCCGCATCCTGAACGAGCTATGGCAGCGTATTTAGGTTCCGCCGATGGTGCGCGGTTCTTAAAGGCTTGGTTAGGGGAGGACAGGGCATGACTTATCAAGATGTCGGGCTAACCGAAGAGGAATACCGCGTCATTCAACAGCAACTCGGTCGCGAGCCCAATGAATTGGAACTGGGGTTATTCGGCGTTTTATGGTCTGAGCATTGTAGTTATAAAAGCTCGAAGAACCTGTTGTCTTGGCTGCCCCATGAAGGACCAGCGGTGGTGCAAGGGCCAGGAGAAAATGCCGGGATTGTGGCGTTAAACGATCATGTTCATGTGGCATTTAAGGTCGAGAGCCATAATCACCCATCTTATGTGGAACCTGTGCAAGGCGCGGCGACAGGCGTTGGCGGCATTTTGCGTGATATTGTCGCGATGGGGGCGAGACCCATCGCCTTGGCGGATTCTTTGCGGTTTGGAACCGATGATAAGGCGAAATGGATTCAAAATGGTGTCGTGGAAGGTGTCGGTGCTTATGGCAATGCTATTGGCATTCCAACGGTGACCGGAGAAGTCGCTTACGGAGCCGTTTACGACAAAAATCCGTTAGTGAATGTGATGGCTATCGGACTATTGTCTCCGGAACATCAGGTCAGTGCTAGTGGTGCGAAGGTGGGATCCTATCTCGTTTTGTTAGGACAGCCTACCGGACGCGACGGCATTCATGGCGCCAGCCTTTTGGCCTCGCAAGATTTTGGTGATGCCACAGAACACATGCGTCCCACTGTGCAGGTCGGTGATCCCTTCATGGGCAAAATGTTGATGGAAGCCACCTTGAATGCGATCCAAACTGATAAATTGGATGCGGTACAAGATTTAGGTGCCGCCGGGTTGACGTCATCGGTTGCTGAACTCGCCTATCGTTCCGGCGTTGGCGCCCACATTTGGCTTGAACGGGTGCCTTGTCGTGAAGAGGGGATGACCCCTTACGAAATCATGTTGTCCGAAACTCAAGAACGCATGTTGCTCGTGGTATCCCCGGAGAATTGGCCGGTGGTGGAAGAAATCATCCAGCACTGGGAAGTGCCTTATAGCATCATCGGAGAAGTGAGTGCAGATCAGGAGCTCGTGATTTCCCTGAACGGGGAAATTGTGGCGGCGGTTCCCCCTCAAATTTTAGCAGGCTCCTGCCCAAGACGACCCGCAATATCAAAGTGGGCACAAACAGCGCGGGAACAAGCGCCTCAGCTGACAGCATTTCGCCCTCTCACATTTGAACGGGAATGGGCCTTAGAGGTCTTGGGGTCGCCCAATTGCCGTAGCCGTCATCGCATTTACGAGCGATATGATTCAATGATTTTGACGAATACTGTCTGGGGACCGACGCATGATTTGGCCGTTTTACGCGTAAGGGGATCAGAAGAAGGACTCGCCGTTGCGGTTTCTGGGCCAGGACGTTATGCGGCTCGTGATGCGTACAGCGGGGGGCTCGCTGCGGTCAGCCGCGTGATGGGCTTATTGGCGACGCAAGGGGCAATGGCCCTGGGACTTACGGACGGCATTAATGCAGGCAATCCGGACAAAGAACACGTATTTTTAGATTTGACCCATCTGATTGCTGGGATCGCCGATGCTAGTCAAGGATTTGGTGTGCCGGTTACCGGGGGAAATGTATCCTTGCACAATGAAACGGAAGGTGAACCCATTTGGCCCACGGCCATTATTGGAGCGGTGGGCCGACATCTTCATCCATTGCACCCTACTAACGACGCACCTTGGAAAGCTGGCTTGAATATTATTCGGCTCAGTGCCGCGTCGGATCTGAATTTGGGCGGCAGTGTTTTTGAGATGCTGCACAGTGAATTGAGTGCTTATCCAAGGCCCGATATCAGCAAATTGGCTGATATGTACGAGCTATTAATCGCTTCTAACCAGGAGTCGTTAGAGTATGGCGCACGGCTAGTGGGGGATGGGGGATTATTTGTGGCTCTGACCAAATCACTGTTGGCGTCTCCCGCCAACTTGGGCATGGAGATCACCGTGTCGAAAGACGAGACAACCCAAGAACTTTTTAGCGAAGTTATGGGACAAATGCTATTGTTTACTGAACCCAGCACCACTGAGCACTGGGTCAGCGTGTTCCGTCACCACAATATTGCGGTAGACCTTATCGGCCACGTGACGGATTCGCCCACCATGGTCATCCGGGCGGGCCGCTCCTATGTGTTCGACCGCACAGAACTCGACAGGACGTTTAGGCAGGGCTATGGAGGGTAACGATGGCAGACGAATTGCATGATGAGTGTGGGGTCTTCGGAATTTACGGGGATAATCAAGCTGCCCTGAAATCCTATTGGGGTACGTTCAGCTTGCAACACCGGGGCCAGGAAAGTGCGGGGCTGGCCGTGTTACAAGGTGAAGAGATTACTGTGCACAAAGGAATGGGACTCGTTACCGAAGCCTTAAAAATTGAGGAAGAAAGCCAACGCACTGGTCATGCCGCCATTGGGCATGTCCGTTATTCCACGACCGGCGAATCTTCGATCGTGAATGCGCAACCATTACTCATGAAAACCCGCTTTGGTCTTTTGGCTCTCGGACAAAACGGAAATTTGGTCAATGCTCAAGAGTTACGTCAGCGCTTGGAAGCGGAAGGCGCCATATTTCAAGGCACAACCGATAGTGAAGTGCTCGCCCACTTGATTGCGCGCAGTCATCAAACCTCTTTTTATGAGGCCCTGCGTGATTCCCTTCAGCAGTTGCAGGGCGGATTCGCGTTTACCGTCCTTACCGATGAGGCCTTGTATGGTGCGCGTGATCCGCACGGGATACGTCCTTTGGCCCTGGGGCAAACGGAGGATGGGGCTTATTTATTGGCATCCGAATCGTGTGCCTTTGATGTCATTGGAGCCCGCTATATTCGTGAAATTGATCCCGGGGAATTAATCACGATTCGTGACAAAACGATCGAAACCGATCGCTTTGTGAATTTTCAAGCGCCAAGAGCCCTTTGCAGCTTCGAAATGATTTATTTCGCCCGTCCTGATTCTCATATGGAAGGACAAAGTACCCATGTTGTGCGACGACGCCTCGGGGAGATCTTGGCACATGAAGCGCCCGCTCAAGCAGATTTAGTGATTGGCGTTCCGGATTCCAGTATCCCAGCGGCAATGGGATATGCTCAGGCAGCCCGGCTGCCCTTTGATTTTGGCTTGGTCAAAAATCGCTATGTGGCGCGTACCTTCATTGCGCCCAATCAAGCTTTGCGCGAATCAGGGGTGCAACTCAAATTATCGGCTGTCCGAGAAGTGGTTGAAGGAAAGCGTTTGGTTTTGGTGGACGACAGCTTAGTGCGGGGAACCACATCTCGCCACCTGGTGCAAATCTTGCGGCATGCGGGGGCCACCGAAGTGCATATGCGTATTGCTTCACCGCCTTATACCGATCCTTGTCATTACGGGATTGATACGTCACGAGCCACTGAATTAGCGGCCCGGAATATGAGCATTGAGGAAATCCGGGACATGGTGGGTGCCGATTCTTTGGCGTATTTATCGATTGATGGCTTACGCCGAGGATTGTCGCAAGAAGGATGGTGTATGGCGTGCTTTGGGGCGGGATATCCTGTCCCCCTGACTAACGACCTGAATGTTTCTGTCAGTGCGACGAAAGGCGGACCCAAATCCCATGAATTCCGATAAAGATATGACACGCGAAAATCAACCCTTACGGTACCAAGACGCCGGTGTAGATATCGAAAAGGGCAACGAAGCGGTAAACCGAATACGGCCCTGGGCATTGAAAACGGCCCGAAAGGAAGTCCTCTCTGGAGTGGGAGGGTTTGCTGGCGCCTTTGAATTGCAAGAGCCCAGTGTGTTATTAGCTGGGGCTGATGGGGTTGGTTCAAAATTGATGATTGCCGAAGCACTCCAACAATTTGATACGATTGGCATTGATTTGGTGGCCATGAATGTGAATGATATTTTGGCACAAGGCGGCGAGCCGCTGTTCTTTTTGGACTATATCGCCACGCATCAAATTGTCCCCGAACAGATCGAACTTCTTGTCAAAGGCATCGCCCAAGGGTGTCTTGAATCCGGCTGTGCCTTGCTGGGCGGGGAAACGGCGGAACTTCCGGATCTCTATCAGCCGAGTCATTTTGACTTAGCAGGTTTTTGTGTGGGGCGCATGGTGCATAAGCCTACGGAACCGGTGCAAGCGGGAGACCAAATTTTGGGTATCGCGTCAAGCGGATTTCATTCAAATGGGTATGCCTTGCTCAGGAGAATCGTAAGCGAGCGACATTTGAAGTGGGATCAGCTCTATCCTGCGACTGGGGATCAAACCTTGGGACAAGCTTTGTTAACTCCCACCCGAATTTATGTGAAAGCGGTAGAGGATTTGTGGCAAAAGGTGAGCATCAAAGCCATGGCACATATTACCGGCGGCGGTCTGATTGAAAATGTGCCGCGCACATTACCAGATGACGTCATCGCGGTGATTGACAGATCCTCCTGGACAATGAGCGCTTTGATGCAGTGGTTTCAAGAACTGGGTCCGGTGAGTGATGATGAGTGGTACCGAACGTTCAATGCCGGCATTGGTTTTACCGTAGTCCTGGCCCAAAGCGATGTCACGCTAGCCCAATCGGTTTTGGCCCAACACGGCTTGGCATCTTATGTTATTGGCCACATTGAAGTCGGGCACGGTGAACGAGGAGTGAAATGGGCATGAAGTGGGCGGCGTTAGTTGGCGGCTATGGCAGTAACTTGGAGGCGATGTTGGAATATGGGAATCCCATTGGCCTGGTCATATCCCATAAAGCCAATGTGCGCGCCTTGGAGGTTGCGAAACGCTTTCATGTGCCAACAGTGACATTATTGCCTAAAGCGTTCCCCATGCGTGAAGCCTTCGATCAAGCGCTGCTGAAAATATTACGAGACGAAGGGATTGAAGCTTTGGCATTGGCAGGATATTTGCGTTGGTTGGATCCGGCTATTGTCCGCGAATATAAAGGGCGAGCGATTAACCTTCATCCTGCACTGTTGCCTTCATTTCCCGGCCTCAATGCGATCGAACAGGCGTTCGAACACGGCGTGTTTTGGACAGGCGTTACCGTGCACTTTATTGATGACGGCCATGATACCGGCCCGATTATTGCTCAAGCCGCCGTTCCCCGTTACCGGGAGGACACGCTTTTCGATCTCCGAGAACGTATTCAATATCATGAACATCACCTCTATCCTCGCATTGTGGAAGCGGTTGATCAAGGCATCGTGGTCTTGGAAGGAACACAGGTCATTTGGAAGGAGTCAAAATCATGGATCAATGGGCAGTATTAAGTGTTAGTGACAAAACAGGATTGGCCGAATTGGCCCAAGGGTTCCTGTCACAAGGCATCAAGCTTTTGGCGAGTGGAGGAACCTACCGGTTTTTACAGGAACAGGGTATCGAGGCCAGGCCTTTAGAGGACTTAACGGGTTTTAGTGAGATTTTAGGGGGACGGGTGAAAACACTGCATCCCCGTATTTATGCCGGAATCTTATCCCGTGAAACGGATCAGGACATTCGTGACCGGGACACCATTGGTGCGCCGCAGATCGTTGCGGTGGTGGTGAATCTATATCCGTTCGAAAACCGTCTCACCCAAGGAGCCGATCAGCCGACTTTAATCGAAGAAATTGACATTGGCGGTGTGGCCCTCATTCGGGCGGCAGCGAAAAATTTTGCGCAGGTACTGGTCTTAGTCGATCCCAAACAATATCCTGAAGCGTTGAAAACGCCTATCACGGCATTGTCTTGGGAGGATCGGTTACGCTTTGCACAAGAAGCCTTTCTCCATATTGCCCATTACGACGCGGTTATTGCACAAACCTTTAGCCAATGGCGCAATCCTCCAGTAAAACCGGTTCATGAAGAAGTTTATGTTTTGTCAGGACGCAAATGGGGAGAACTACGCTACGGGGAAAACCCTCATCAAGATGCCGCATTTTATGCGGTTCCCGGGCAAGAGGGCTTTCAAAGTGCCACACTCTATCAAGGAAAAGCGTTGTCCTATAACAATTTAGCCGATGCTGATACCGCCTGGCGGCTATCGGCGAGTCTTCCGGCGCCGAATGCGGTTGCCGTCAAACACCAGACTCCTTGCGGTGTCGGACTGGGTACTACATTAGAAGAGGCTTATGTCAAAGCGTACGAAGCCGATCCCGTATCGATTTTTGGCGGGATTGTCGCATTAAAAGGCACCGTCGATGAATCTCTCGCAACAAGGCTCAATACGCTCTTTCTCGAAGTGGTGATTGCGGAATCGTATACCCCTGAGGCCTTAAAGATTTTGGCAAAAAAGAAAAATCTTCGAGTGCTCGCGATGCCGTTTAATTTGCCCCCTTATGCCGAAGAAATCCGTACGATTACGGGCGGCTTTTTAGTTCAACAACGTGATAGGGTGAGTGTTCCCTGGGATCGCCTCCAACATGTGGCGGGACCCCAAGCAGATCTGGAGAAGTTTAAACAAGATGTGACGTTAGCCTGGACAACAGTCGGATTTGTCAAGTCGAATGCTATTGTCGTGGTCAAAGATGGGATGACAGTGGGCATTGGTGGTGGGCAAACAAACCGCATTGATGCTGCGCGTCAAGCTCTAGAACAGGCTAAAGAAAAGGCCCAAGGAGCGGTTCTGGCATCCGATGCCTTTTTTCCTTTTGGCGATGTCATGACTGAAGCTGCGAAGTATCATGTTGGTCTGGTTATTCAACCCGGGGGGTCTTTAAGAGATAATGAGTCCATTGACGCAGCTAATCTCTATCAAATTCCCTTGTATTTTACCGGTCAGCGTCATTTCCGCCATTAAAACGAATCAACGGTGAATAGGCTAAAGGTTAGAGGAGGGCTTTTGGGGCATGCATGAGGAGTCAAATCAATTACCATTATCTGCGATGACCGGCATTTTGGTTGTGGGCAGTGGTGCGCGTGAACATGCGATTATATGGGGAATTGCTAAAAGTTCTCCGGGGGTCCCTCTTTATGCGGCGCCGGGGAATGCTGGTATCGAAACCCTTGCTACCTGCTTGCCTTTATATTCAGCCGCCGAGGTGGTGGACTGGACGCGGGATAAGGGGCGGTTATTAGTGGTCATAGGACCTGAAGCGCCTTTGGCCGAAGGGATTGCTGATCTCTTGCGCCAACAGGGGCATGTCGTGGTGGGACCGTCCCGGGACGCGGCTCAACTGGAAAGCAGTAAAGTTTTTGCAAAGCGCTTTATGGATCGTTATCAGATTCCGACAGCTACATGGCAGGTATTTCGCGATCGCCAGAGCTTGTGGGATTATGTGATTCAGCAGAAGACGTTTCCGCTTGTCCTCAAACAAAGCCGATTGGCTCAGGGCAAAGGCGTGGTTGTCGCTGCTGACCGTGAGGAAGCCCTCCAGACTATTACAGACTGGTCTCATGATCCAGCGGTATTTGCCGATGGGATTATTGTTGAACAATGTTTAATCGGCAAAGAGGTCTCAGTACATATTTTGACAAATGGACAAGATTATGTCTGGCTGCCTCTCGCGCAAGATTATAAACGGCTGACGCCCGAACCTCACAGTCCCAATACCGGAGGAATGGGAGCTTATGCTCCCGTAGACTGGCTTAGCCCCAAAGAACGTCAGGTCATCGATGACGAAATTCTACGACCCGTTGTGAAGGCGATCGCAGAGGAACATTTGTTGTACCGGGGAATCTTGTATGTCGGGTTGATGATGACTGTGGACGGTCCCAAAGTCTTGGAATTCAATGTGCGTTTAGGCGATCCGGAAACGGAAGTTCTCATTCCCATTATGGATATTCCGTGGGTTGAATGGTGGTGGGCTTTAGGACAAGGACATCTATTGGAAACACAGTTGCCACCACCGAGTAGAGCCGCTGTCGCGGTGGTCTTGGCATCTGAAGGGTATCCCAAACATCCCATGACTGGGCAGTCCATTAACATCGAACCGGTTGCTGGCACCGTTGTTTTCCACGCGGCGACAGTGCGTGAGCAAGGAGAACTAAAGGCTCAGGGCGGGCGCGTGCTAACCGTGGTGGGGCTCGGTGATAATATTGACAAGGCCCGGCAGCAAAGTTATGCGCAAGTGGCTGCCATTACATTTCCTCACAGCCAACATCGTAGGGATATTGCGGCGAATATTGAAGCCAACTGAGTAAATTTGGTCCACTTGGGGCACTCTGAACACAAGACAATGTGTGTTCGGAGGAGGCATAACAGGTGCGTAAAATTTTGAGTGTGGCAATGATGGGTCTTTTTTTGACATTTGTTCCGGCCTGCAGTTTCACCATGGGAGCTCCGGCTCCCGAGCACGGAAGTACAGCCTCGACAAATCAAACGGAAGGCACATCGGGATCCCATAGTCCGAGTTCCTCCTCGTCTGGTGGAGGTTCATCGGGATCTCAAGGTAGCAGCGGTTCGTCTTCTCAAGGGGGCTCGAGTTCGTCTCAAGGAGGATCCTCGGGAGGCTCCTCCTCAGGCGGGTCAAGTTCATCAGGTCAGGAACCTTCTATGGAAATTCAAAAGGCGGTTCGTGATGAGATGGAGACGCCCAAAATGCAGAAAATGATTGCCGAAACGATTTCTTCAAGCCAGTTACAACAAGCACTGATGACTCCTATGGGACAGTCGACGTTAGAGAAAGCGTTAATGATGGTAGTCAACAGTCCTAGTTTCCAAAAAACTTTAGAGACTGACGTGAGTAAGGCCTTGAGTTCACCACAAATTATGGACATGATTGATTCGTCGGTAAAAACGAGTTTGATGAAAATGGCTTCATCGTCCAGTAGTAGTAAATCGTCGAGTTCCTCAGGCGGTCAGTCGTCCTCATCTTCCCCAAGCAGCTCATCATCGGGGTCATCGTCAAGTGGAGGTTCCAGTGGAGGAGGATCCAGCGGAGGATCGAGTGGTGGCAGTTCGGGATCAAGCGGAGGATCCTCGTCAAAGTCCTCGTCCTAATTGTCTGGTATGGTTTAGTGACGGCGGTAAAAGAGCCCTTCAAGGGGAAAGATATCTTGAAGGGCTCTTGCGTTCCATCTGTGCGCTTAATTAACGGTCCAATAATTAGGCGATTCGAGATCGGTGACCGGATTAAAGTGGCGATTGACGCCGTGAAGATAGGATGCATGTTCCGTAAAGGTGGGAATCCATGGAAGCCAGATCACGGGAAGATTTTTCGCGGCAAATTGTTGGTAGGCGTTCATTCGAGCCTGAATTTGCTGCGGGGTCCCCGGTTGATAGGTCTCTTGGATTAATTGATTCATTTCCTGAGAGTTGTAACTTCCGTAGTTCGCCGCGGCGTTGGTGCTAAACAGTCCGCCACCCGTGGGGTAGTAATCCGGTTCGTAAGTCCAACCTCCTCCCCAGTTGGCAAGCTGCCAATGTGATGCATTTTGCTGGGTTGCGGTGGCAATAATGGTATTAAAGGGTTGAGAAACCAAATTGATGACAATACCTTCTTGTGCCAGATCACTTTTGATGAGTTCCATCTCATGAGCGACGGTGTTGCTGCCACTGACATAATCTGCCGTAAATTCGAGTTTTTGACCATTTTTCGTCATAACTCCGTCGACCAGTTTCCACCCGTGTTCTTCCAAAAGTTTTTTGCCCGCTGCGGGGTTAAAGGGATAGGGATTTTTCAGTTGCGGATCATAAAATATGGTCGCCGGTTTAGAGGGAATCGGCCCATATTCGGGCACTCCATCATGATATAAGGCTTGAATAATGCCGGCTTGATTGATGCCCATTTGGAAGGCTTGGCGAATGTAGAGATGGTTAAATATTTGTCCAAATCCACCGGGCGCTTTGACACTCAAATTGGGCAGCATGTAGTTAAATCCAAACGGATATTGAATGTCCATCACATCGGTTGTAAGTTGATTGCGAGAATTCCATAGTGAGGGTGGAAGATATCCCACCGTTAATGTGCCCGTTTTGAGCCCCGCAAAAACGGCTGCCGGCGATGATTCGTACATGTACACTAGTTTGGTAATGCTGGGCTTATGTCCATCGTAATGGGGGTTTGGCACAAATGTCCAATACTGGTTGTTGGTCTTCGATTCCGCCGCAGAAAATTCAAAAGGACCATCCACGACTTGGTAATACGGTGAAGCCGGATCATTGGCTACGGATTGAATGAATTTTAGTTCCTGAGTCATGTTTTTGTGAATATCCCAAACCGATGCAGGTACCACGTCAATCTGCCCTAGACCATTATGCAAAAACCACTGGGGGTTGGACGGTTGGTTTAACGTCACGATAACCCTATCCTGTCCTTGGGCTGTGACACTCTGCCAACGACTGGGAATTCCGCCAATTCCTGCCGCACCATATTGCCAAGGCGGCGTTTGTCCGTTGGCCCCAGCTGCCGCTAGCATCAAGTCAATCGTGAAGACGACATCTTGAGCCGTGACAGGTTGTCCATTGGACCAATGCCATTTGGGATTTAATATAATCGTGTAAACGGTACCATTACTGTTCCATGTGACTTGTGATGCCAGGGATCTTGCATAATCAATGCTGTCCGTGTGAGAAATGTCCAGTAAAGGTTTATACATCAGGGCATTAATTTGACCATTAACCGTAGAAAAAGCCTGGCTCGATTCAATGGGAAACCACCAGTTCGGACTCACTTGGGCTGGTAACGCTACGGTGATAGCTTTGGAGACGGCAGCGGGGGATTGAGTGCCTGCCGATGACGTCCCACATCCCGCCAAAACTGCGGGAATCAAGATAGCTGTTGATATTAAGGCAAAAGATTGTTTGCGCATAAGAAAATGGTCCTCCTACCTATTGGGCACGCCTTTCGTGTTTTTATCGTTTTTGAGCAATACCGGCCGGGCTCATTGAAACAGGAGATACCATAACGCAGAATTTCTCGAGCGTCGAGCAGCAAATTGACGATAATTTATGCAAAAACCATGGAATATCATAAACTGACATCAGTTTACGACAATTTTTGAATGAAAATGCCCTCTTTTCTTTGATCTCCAATTCGGTATAGTGTATTTAAAGGTTAAATTTAAAGACAGAATTGAGGTTGAGGCGCGTTATGAATCTTAAGCTAAAGACACCGGAAACCGAATTACTATGCCGTGCCGTATTGTCTTTAGAGACGGAAGATGAGTGTTTTGCGTTTTTTGAAGATATTTTGACGGTGCAAGAAATTCAATCCATCGCTCAACGATTGTCTGTCGCGCAAATGCTCGACCAGGGTCAAACCTATGATGATATTGCCCGAGTGACGGGTGCATCGTCAGCCACCATTTCGCGAGTGAAGCGGGCTTTAGCGTTTGGGGCGGATGGATATCGGCGGGTCCTCGACAAACTGAACTCGACCACCCAATAATTTTTTGCGCGCGCTCTTTAGCGCGGTAATGCGTCAGGAGGGTAATGCGGTGAATTCTCTTCAGTTATTGACCGAGTCGGGATTCTTCTGGCAAGACCGTATCAAGGGATTTGCCCGGATGAATGACCGCGTTCTGGCGTTATGGTACCGAATGCCCAATGAACTGGTGGCAGAGAGCGAACTGGTTCAAATCGCGAAATCCTTGCTCCGCATGGTATCAACCCAGGAAGACGACGGCGGGTTTTTCACAGTCAAGAAAGATCATCATCCTCTCCAGGTGCATGTGCATTTCAACCGGTGGCCCCATGACCTGAAGCCTCTGTTTGGGCGAGAAGAAAGCGTGCACTAATGGGTGGATGCCATAATCATGACCCCTTGGGATTGAGAAGGGAAAACCTAACGGGGTAACAAATCCAGGCAGTGGACAAGAACTCCCAAGGAGCCTCTGATGCTCCCGTGATATAATAGATAATGAGGACATCACGGGAGGCTATCATGGATTTATTGAACGCATTAAATGAACGTCAGCGCGAAGCTTGTGAAATAACTGAGGGACCACTTCTTTTGTTAGCGGGAGCAGGAAGTGGCAAAACTCGAACGTTAACATACCGCATTGCTTATCTACTCGATCAACATTTAGCCTATCCACATCAAATTCTAGCCTTTACGTTCACCAATAAAGCCGCCCGAGAAATGAAAGAACGCATTGAGCGACTCGTTGGGGATATTGCTCGCAGTATGTGGGTGGGGACCTTTCACGCTGTTGCTGTGCGAATATTGCGGCAAGATATTCAGCGCTTGGGATATGGACCACAATTTTTAGTCTATGACGCGGATGATGCGAAAGCGGTTATAAAAGAAATTATAAAAGAGTTAGGTTGGGACGATAAACAATGGCCGGCAGCGCAGTTTGTGCACGCTATTAGCCGGGCCAAGAATGCCTTTATTTCACCCGAGCATTATCCCAGCCAAAGTTACCAAGATCAACATGTGCAACAAGTTTACCAACAATATCAAAAACGCTTAAAATCCCTCAATGCTCTAGATTTTGACGATTTGATTTATCTCACGGTGCGGTTGTTTGATCAATTTCCTGAGGTGCTCGAACACTATCAGGATCGTTTTCGCTATGTCTTTGTGGATGAGTATCAAGATACCAATTTAGCGCAGTACCGTTTGATTCAGCATCTAGCCAAAAAGCATGGGAATTTGTGTGCTGTCGGAGATGATGATCAAGCGATCTATGGATGGCGCGGCGCTGATATGCGGAATATTCTTGAATTTCAACGCGATTTTCCGGGAGCTCGCGTGATTCGGCTCGAACAAAACTACCGGTCGACACAAAATATTTTGGATGCCGCTAATGCCGTTGTAGCTCACAACCAGGAACGATTAGGCAAGAACTTATGGACGACAAAGGGAGAAGGCCAAAAAATACGCGTTTACGAAGCGCCAGAAGAGGAATCGGAAGCCTGGTTTGCCGCCGAAATGGTTCATGAAGCGGTAAGACGGGGGCATTCGCTGTCCGATTGTGCCATTTTATACCGGACCAATGCTCAGTCCCGGGCCTATGAAATGGCTTTGGCCCGAGCAGGACTAGCTTACCGTCTGGTAGGCGGCAAGAAGTTTTATGAACGCAAAGAAGTTAAAGACGTGCTGGCATATTTGAAGGTTTTGTTTAATTCTCAAGACGATTTTTCGCTATCTCGGATTATTAATTTTCCCCGGCGAGGTATTGGCGATGTTGCCTTGGAAAAAATTCGACAGTACCAAGATGCCAATCAGCTATCGTTATATGATGCGCTGGGTCAGGCCGCAAATATTCCCGGGCTCTCGGCACAAGCCCAAAAAGCTTGCCACGAACTTCATGATTTGTTCGAATCGTGGCGGACTTATTTGGATGACTCGCTCGCTGAATTGACGCGCCTGGTCGCGGAAGAAAGCGGGATCATGCCCCTCTTCCGGCAAGATCGGAGCCGTGAAGCCCAAGACCGCGTAGAAAATATTGGAGAATTGTTGTCGGAAGCTAAACGGTTTGAAGAAGAACAAGGTATCCATGATTTAGGAGAATTTTTAGGGTGGGTCGCTTTAGTCTCTGATTGGGATCAAACTCAAGAGGATCAGGGTGGGGTATGGTTGATGACCCTGCACAGTGCCAAAGGACTGGAATTTCCGGTGGTGATTATCGGCGGCCTCGAAGAAGGGATTTGCCCACATATGCGTTCGATTGACGAGGGCACATTAGAAGAGGAGCGGCGGCTTATCTATGTGGGAATTACCCGAGCGCAGGAAGAATTGTATTTATCCTACGCGAAAACCCGGACCATGTTAGGGCGCACACAACAAAACCCGATGTCGCGCTTTTTGGGTGAAATTCCTGAAAATCTTGTAGAACGGCCTCGACGCGCGGCGCCTGCTGATCGGGCCGTGAGTGCTCGCAACCATGTGTTAACGGACGTGGCGGTTGGGGAAAAAGTCCGGCATCCCCGTTTTGGTTGGGGGACAATAGTGGCCATGCGTGGCGAAGCTGACGACTTGGAATTAACCATTGCGTTTCCTGGCGGTGGTGTCCGGTCTTTTTTGGCACGGTTTGCACAACTGACTCGTGAAGGAGCCGAATCGGTCTGATGACGTCGAATGAAGAGGCCATTGCCGCGCGGATTAAAGAACTGCGAGAAAGCATTGCCTATCACAATCATCGTTATTATGATTTAGACCAGCCTGAAATTACCGATGCCGAGTATGATGCGCTCGTTCAGGAATTGATGCGTTTGGAAGAGCAATATCCGCAGTTTAAGAGCACGGAATCGGTCATTAATCAGGTTGGAGGTCAGGTCAACCCGGCTATGGGGGTGGTATCGTTTTCCCCTCCGGTTTTGAGTTTAAATAACGTGCACAATGCGGATGAACTGCACGAATTCTATAACCGGGTTGGCCAGATGTTGGCAGAAGACACACCGAAGTTCACCTGTGAATTGAAAATTGACGGCTTAAGTGTGGTCATCCGCTATCATGAAGGCCAGCTCGTCCAAGCGGCCACGCGTGGTGATGGATTGAGTGGTGAAGATGTCACCCAAAACGTGCGTATGATTCGAAGTATTCCGCAAATACTTCATCAGCCCGTGAGCTTTGAAATTCGCGGAGAAGTCTATATGCCTCGCAGTGCTTTTATGGCGTTAAATGCCAAACGCGAAGAGGAAGGACAAAGCGTGTTCGCCAATCCCCGTAATGCGGCGGCGGGATCCTTACGCCAACTCGATCCGGCAGTCACAGCTAGTCGTGAACTCTCTGCCTTCTTTTATCAAATCCGACAATGGACCCAAGACAGTCAGTTCTCATCACAAATTACCACGCAACATCAAGCCCTTGAATTTCTTAGGACGGTGGGATTGCCCGTTGAGCCCCATTTTGCATATTGTGAGAGTTTTGATGAGATCATGGACTATGTACAGAAATGGGATAGTAAAAGGCAAACGTTGGATTACGACACCGACGGGTTGGTCATTAAATTAGATGATTTGTCCAAACAAGCGATTTTAGGCGAAACCCAGAAAGCGCCGAGATGGGCGGTAGCTTACAAATTTCCTCCGGAAGAGGTTTTGACCGAAGTCCTGGCGATTGAAATTTCGGTAGGTCGAACGGGGGTATTAACACCGACAGCCATTTTAAAACCCGTTCACGTTGCAGGGACCACCGTGAGTCGCGCGTCGCTCCACAATGAAGACATTATTCGGGAACGTGATGTCCGTGTTGGGGATTTTGTCTTTATTCGCAAAGCCGGGGAGATCATTCCCGAAGTGGTCCGGGTAGAAAAGACCCTGCGTCCTCCCCACACGGTACCCTTTGAATTTCCTAAAACATGTCCTGCATGTGGTTCAGATGTGGTGCGTCTGCCTGGCGAGGCTGCTTATCGCTGTACCGGGGGCATGGCATGCCCAGCTCAATTGCGGGAAGCATTAATCCATTTTGCATCCCGTGACGCGATGGACATCGAAGGGATGGGAGAAAAGACCGTTGATCTCTTACTAAATGCGGGATTGATCAAACGGGTGGATGACATTTACCGGCTCAAAGAAGAAGACTTATTGAAGCTTCCTCGATTTGGAAAATTGTCGGCGAAGAAGCTGGCTCAAAGCATTGAGCAAAGTAAGTCGCGCTCGCTCAGTCGCCTTATTTTTGCTTTAGGAATGCGTTATGTGGGGCAACGCGTGGCGTCATTGTTAGCGAGTCATTTTGGAACCATGGAACGATTGGAAGCCGCAACCTATGAAGACCTTCTGGCGATTCCTGATGTGGGAGAACGTATTGCAGATAGTGTGGTGACATTTTTATCGCAACCTCTGAACAAAGAAGTCATTGCGAATCTTAAGAGTTTGGGGCTCAAGATGATCGATGACACGATCTCAGGCGATCAAGACGGCTCCCAGAAGGTTTTAAGTGGGCAATCTATTGTTGTAACGGGAAGTTTTGTGCAGATGCCTAGAAAAAATCTGGAAGCGTGGATTGCGCAACTCGGTGGCAAGGTAGCCTCATCGGTATCATCCCGTACGGCAATGGTTATCGCTGGCGATAAACCAGGATCCAAATTAGAAAAAGCTAAAGAGTTGCAGGTGCCAATCCTTAGTGAGCAGGAATTTTATGAACGCATGGCGAATTTAGGCATCAGATATTCCCAATGATCCAAATGGGGGAGGAGACACTGGATAATTGTCCAAACTTCGTCGCAGGAAGCTTGGACCATTGCAGCAGATTCTGTCAGACCTTATAATGATTGAGATTAGTTAATTGTCGGATTATGTCGTCATTATTATCATAAGTTTGATAACCGCGTGAGCGAGGAAGGAGCGAACGGAGTGCCGCAGAGAGTACTGGATGTCCGGAATTTAAGCACCCATTTTTTCACTGAAGATGGAGCGGTGAAATCCGTCGATCAAGTGAGTTTTTACATTAATGCGGAAGAGACGCTCTGCGTTGTGGGGGAATCAGGGTGTGGCAAGAGTGTGACATCGCTCTCAATTATGCAATTGATTCCCAGCCCGCCCGGGAAAATTGTGGGAGGAGAAATCCTGTTTAATGGGGAAGACCTATTAAAGAAATCTCCTGAAGAGATGCGAAAAATCCGGGGCAACGATATTGCCATGATCTTTCAGGAGCCTATGACGTCTCTTAACCCGGTCTATACCGTTGGCGACCAAATTGCAGAGGCTGTCATTTTGCATCAAAAAGTTGACAAGAAAGAGGCATGGAAACGCGCTGTTGACATGCTACGTGAAGTGGGTATTCCTTCTCCCGAAAAACGGGCGAGAGAGTATCCCCATCAAATGTCTGGGGGTATGCGTCAACGGGTCATGATTGCTATGGCTATGTCGTGTAATCCGCAGTTGCTGATTGCTGATGAACCGACTACGGCGCTTGACGTGACAATCCAGGCTCAGATTCTTGACTTAATGCGCAAGCTGAAACGGGAGTTTCATACCGCCATTATGTTGATTACGCACGATCTTGGTGTGGTGGCGGAAATGGCGGACCGGGTCGTGGTTATGTATGCCGGTAAAATTGTGGAGGAGAGTGCGACAGCAGAGCTATTCCGCGAGCCCCTTCATCCATACACGCAGGGATTGTTGGATTCGATTCCTCGCTTGGATCAACCGACGACGGAAAAATTACATGTTATTGAAGGCACGGTTCCGAACCCCTTGCATCTGCCTAAGGGATGTACTTTTGCTCCCCGTTGTCCCAAGGCGATGGATATCTGCCGTGAGAAAGCTCCGGTATTAACAGAGGTATCTGAAGGTCGCAAAGTGAGTTGCTGGTTACATGTGGATCCCCAAAAACAACCGAGTGGTAAGGAGGCGGCTTCATGAGCGCCGTTTTACAAGATCAAAAGGCTAACGACATCTTGATGGAAGTGCGGGATCTCACCAAGTATTTCCCCATTACCGGGGGATTATTTTCCCGCGTCGTCGGGCAGGTTAAAGCTGTAGACGGGGTTAGCTTTGATTTGCGCCGGGGAGAAACCTTAGGCTTAGTGGGAGAATCAGGCTGTGGAAAAACGACCACAGGCCGTGCCGTGTTGCGGCTCATTGAACCGACCTCAGGCACTATTAAATTTGAGGGCCGAGACATCACGCGGTTAGGCAAAAAAGAAATGCGTGCCTTACGCAAAGAAATGCAAATCATTTTTCAGGACCCGTTTGGGTCATTAAACCCTCGGATGTCTGTTGGGGAAATTATCGAAGAACCATTAGTCATTCACCATATGGGCAACCGCAAGGAACGGGAAGAGCGGGTTCGGAAGTTGCTTGAGGTTGTGGGATTGGCGTCCTATCACACTAGACGGTATCCCCATGAATTTTCCGGAGGGCAGCGTCAGCGTATCGGAATCGCCCGAGCCTTGGCCTTAAATCCTAAATTAATCGTGGCGGATGAACCGGTATCGGCTTTGGACGTATCCATTCAGTCACAGATTTTGAATCTCCTTGAGGATTTGCAAAAGGAATTTGGATTGACGTATTTGTTTATTGCCCACGGTCTGAACGTTATTCGTCACATTTCCGATCGGGTGGGTGTGATGTATTTGGGTGCGATGGTCGAAATTGCGTCCTCTGAAGAAATTTATCATAAACCTTTACATCCCTATACTGAGGCCTTATTCTCGGCCATACCGATTCCCAATCCAGATATCAAGCGGGAACGGATTATCTTGCAAGGGGATGTGCCAAGTCCCGTTAATCCTCCTTCGGGCTGTCGGTTTCATACACGTTGTCCGATTGCGCAGGAAAAATGTAAGGTGGATCGGCCCATTCTTAAAGAATCGGCCCCAGATCACTGGGTGGCTTGCCACTATCGGTAACGGCGCATGGCATGGAAAAACACAGGACGGGGAGGCATCTGTCCTGTGTTTTTTCATTTCACCATGAGTTTCTCCAGTGAGCAGGGTTCTTTATTTCATGACGCTTAATGCGGTCAATGTCACCACGTGGGGCGCCGAGGGCTGGTAAAATGTCCACCAAGGCACTTTGGCAACCCATTTGCCAGAGGCCTTCACATTTTGTCCAATATGCAAATGAGGCGGTAAGGAGACGATAGAATTTGAGGGGGTATTAATAACGGGATCATCAAAAATAGTGGAATCGACCTCGATAGCCACGAATCCGCCATCAAATCCTTGTCCTATATAACGAATCCTGCCAGTTTTCGTGATTTGATATTCACGGGTTTTTTGTGGATACACGAGCAAGAATGCCAATATGGCCAATATGCCCAGCAGCCAAAATTTTCTCTTGGAGAGTGCGATCATCGTTTCCCACCTTTAGTCATCATGTTCAAATGCTGTAGAATCCCAGCGTTCATATCGTTACTGTCCGTTTTCCCGCTAATGACCAAGCCTATTCCGTATTGTTGCGATTTCTGTGAAAGCCGACAAGGGGGAGAAGAGCACGGCATTTTTAAAAGCGTATTGAGCCATGTTATAATTGGTAGGTTATGGAGGGGTGAAATGTGTCTTTATCTGAAGAACAAGTGAAGCATGTGGCGCGTCTTGCTCGGATTCAGCTTAAACCTGAAGAGGTTTCACAAATGACCGTTCATTTAGGCGCAGTTCTCGAATATATGTCTCAACTCAATGAATTAAATACCGATCAGGTTCAACCGACAATGCACGTCATACCGATGACAATGCCTTTGCGGGAAGATATTGTCCGTCCTTCGTTGCCAGTGGAAGAGGCTTTGAAAAACGCCCCCGATCCCCGTGACAATATGTTCGGTGTGCCGCGGATCATGGATGGAGGCGAGGAGTAATGGTGATTCATGAATTAGGTGTTAATGAGCTCGCATACCGCATCCGTGACAAAGAATTATCCGCAAGCGATGTGGTCGCTGCGATTAGTGATCGTATAGAAGACGTCGAACCCCAGGTTCAGGCATTTTTACACATTGATTTGGAATATGCCAAAGCTCAGGCAAAGAGAATTGATCAATTGCCTGCACACGAATTAGAACGGTTGCCTTTAGCCGGCGTTCCCATAGCCATTAAAGACAACATGACAACGACGGCTATGCCGACGACTGCGGGGTCCAAAATTCTTGAAGGGTTCATGGCGCCTTATAATGCGACAGTCGTTAACCGGTTGGAAGCGGCTGGGGCTATCATCATCGGAAAAACCAATTTGGATGAGTTTGCCATGGGTTCGTCGACGGAGCATTCGGCCTACCATGTGACCCGTAACCCGTGGGACCTGGAACGGGTGCCAGGGGGATCGAGTGGCGGCTCTGCCGCCGCGGTTGCCGCACAAATGGTTCCGGCCGCCTTGGGTTCCGATACCGGAGGTTCTATTCGTCAGCCCGCTAGTTATTGCGGGGTAACAGGCTTTAAGCCGACATACGGGCGTGTATCCCGCTATGGATTAATTGCCTTTGCTTCCAGTTTGGATCAAATTGGTCCGTTGACGCGGAGTGTGGATGATGCTTGGTTGTTATATCAAGTCATTGCGGGACATGATCCTTTTGATGCCACATCTTTGACACAACCCGTTGAGCCACGAACTGCCGAACCGGTTCAATGGAATCAATTACGGATTGGGATTCCTAAAGAATACGACGGCGAGGGACTTGATCCACGTGTTCAGGAGCGCTACCATCAAGTTTTGTCAACGTTGGAGGCGCAAGGAGCGAAACTGATCGAAATTTCCTTGCCTCACACGCATTATGCCATCGCCACCTACTATTTAGTGGCCCCTGCTGAAGCATCCAGTAACTTATCGCGCTTTGACGGCGTTCGTTACGGATACCGGGCTCAGGGGAACGACTTGTTGGAAATGTACGAGCGGACTCGGGCTGAAGGATTTGGCCCCGAAGTCATTCGTCGTATTCTTCTGGGGACTCATGCTTTATCGGCGGGTTATTATGATGCGTATTACCTTAAAGCGCAAAAGGTTCGGACGCTCATCCGCCAAGATTTTGAAACCGCTTTTGGTCAAGTGGATGTGATATTGACCCCGACAACCCCAGATATTGCCTTTAAATTTGGGGAAAAGAGCCAAGATCCCCTCCAGATGTACCTGTCTGATGTATTCACCGTGACGGCGAACTTAGCGGGGATTCCCGGAATTTCCACGCCGGCAGGTTTGATTTCAGGAATTCCTGTCGGAATCCAGTGGCTTGGACCTGCCTTACAAGAGAACCGGTTATTGCAAATTGCCCGTGGATTTGAAGAACTTTGGCCATCAGGGCCTTGGCCGTCTTTAGGAGGCGACTTATGAACAGCAATTTTGAGGTTATCATCGGACTCGAGGTGCACGTTGAACTTAAGACACAGTCAAAGCTTTTCTGTAGCTGTTCGACGGAATTTGGTGCAGAACCTAACACCCATACCTGTCCTATTTGTTTAGGGATGCCTGGCGTATTACCGGTTTTGAATCAACAAGCTGTTGTGTATGCCACCAAAGCCGCAATGGCTCTTCAGTGCACGGTCCATCCATACTCGAAGTTCGACCGCAAACAGTACTTTTATCCCGATTTGCCCAAAGCCTATCAAATTTCACAATATGATCAGCCTTTGGCCGAACATGGTTCTGTGCCCATTGTTGAGAATGGCGAAGTCGTCAAGAAGATTGGGGTACGGCGTATTCATCTGGAAGAAGACGCCGGGAAATTAAATCATATCGGTCAACGACTGGGAGATGCTAAAGGTTCCCTGGTCGATCTCAACCGGGCCGGAGTTCCTCTCATTGAAATCGTATCGGAGCCTGACATCCGCTCAGCCGAGGAAGCCAGACTTTATCTCACTGAACTACGCAACATTTTAAGTTATCTAGATATCTCTGACTTGCGCATGGAAGAGGGCTCGATGCGGTGTGATGCTAACGTATCCTTACGCCCGAAAGACTACACGGGATCGTTAGAAGATTTGCCGCGTGTTGAAATCAAAAACGTCAATTCCATTCGGAATGTGCAACGGGGAATTGAATATGAGGTGGAACGCCAGGCGGAATTGTTGGCTCGTGGGGAACGCATTGTGAAGGAAACGCGCGGATTTGACGATCAAAGTGGCAGAACCTATTCTCAACGTAGCAAGGAAGAAGCCAATGACTATCGTTATTTCCCTGAACCGGATTTGCCTCCTTTGGTACTCGATGAGGCATTTATCCAAACGATAGCGGGTAGTCTACCACCATCCACCATGACCATTCGTGAAGAATTAAAGGCAGCAGGAGTCCAACCCAAGGATATTGAAATCATTTTAGCCGATCAAGGAGCATGGGCTTTTTGGCAGGATGCGACATCGCAATATGCGGATGCGCGGCAAATCACCAATTGGATGTTGTCGGATTTGTCACGGTTACTCAATGCGCATGGCGATAGTTTTGCAACGTCGCCCGTGTCGCCAAGCAATCTTGTGGAATTACTGAAATTGATTGATGATGGCACCTTGTCAGGACGTATGGCCAAAGAAGTTCTTGACCATATGTACCAAACCAAACAACCAGCACATATTGTGGTTAAGGACTTGGGCTTGAGCCAAATTACGGACCAGAATGCGATTACGCAGGTTGTCGAAGAAACTGTGGCTCAACATCCTCAGGTCGTTCAAGATTACCTCAGTGGAAAAGAAAAGGCCTTAGGGTTCTTAGTGGGTCAAGTCATGAAAAAGACCAAAGGACAGGCCAAACCGGATATGGTCAACGCGATTTTGAAAGAAGTTATTCAGGCCTATGCGGAAAAAGCCTAAACCATTAAAAGCCGGTGCCCACATTCGAATCGTAGCTCCCGCAGGCATCGTGAATCCACAGAAACTACAGCGCAGCCAAGATTTCTTGACTCACCGTGGATACACGGTGAGTCAAGGCGCTCATGTGTTGGACCAGCATGAAATATTTGCAGGAAGAGACACCGACCGGGTCCAAGATTTAATTGACGCCTTATCGGATCCCCAAGTGGATGCGGTGATTGCCGCCCGAGGAGGCTATGGAAGCGTTCGCCTTTTGCCGTTGTTAGATCAAGTGGATCTTTCCCATCTTGAGCCCAAGTGCTTGATAGGGTACAGCGATATTACCGCTTTGCACGCCTATTTTTTTACGAGATATGGCTGGATCACCTATCATGGACCCGTCATGGAATCCGATTGGACCCAGGAGAATGGTCAGATGGCACTCGATGTTCTCGCCGGGAGGAAGACATGTTGGCTAACACGGGAGATGGAGGTATTAAACCGGCCTCATGCTCCGATTACAGCTCCTTGGCAGGGCGGTAACTTAACAGTATTAACCTCTCTCATCGGGACGCCCTATTTCCCACGTCTGAATGGCACGGTTCTCTTTGTAGAAGACGTGAATGAAGCTCCTTACCGCATCGACCGGATGTTTCAGCACCTCTTATTAGCGGGTTGCCTGGAAGGAATTCGGGGTATTGTATGGGGAGAAGCAGTGGGCTGCGGTAGTGATGCGGACCCTTTAACAGTGAAACAGATTATACACAGGATAGCCTTAGAATGTGGTATTCCGGGATGGTACAACTTCCCCGCGGGTCACGGTGTAACGAATTGGACTGTCCCTTTGGGACAACCGTTGACAATATCTGATGATCACGTCTTGGTAGCAGGTGACTAAACGAATGGACACAACATTGCCAAAAGAGATTGAGGTTCAAATTGACCGCATGGGACAAAATGGCCAAGGTATCGCTTACCTGCCTGATGGGCGGATTTTCTTTGTAGACGGCGCTTTACCCGGGGAACGGGTTCGTGCTCAGTTGACTCAAGTCAAATCACAATATGCCCGGGGAACATTAAACCAGGTGCTTCAAGCGAGTCCTAGCCGGATTGAGTCCGGTTGTTCTTACTTTGAACAGTGTGGGGGATGCGCCTTTCAACACTGGGATTATCAACAAGAATTGCAGTACAAGGAAAACTGGGTAAGACAAGCCCTGAAACGGATTGGCAAAGTAGATGCCCCACCTGTGGAACAGATCGTGGCGGCACCTTCGGCCGATCATTACCGGAATAAAGGGCAATTCCCCTGGGGATATGTTGATGGGAAACTGCGATTAGGTCTTTATCAATCCCGCAGTCACGAGCTCGTTCCTTTGGACAATTGCCTTATCCAGGATCAGGCTATTAGTAAAATGTTGGAGGATTTGCCGCGCCTAGTTGCCCCGTACCGCCTATCCGCTTACGATGAATCTACGGGCAAAGGATTGTTGCGGCATGTGCTCATCCGCACGTCAAAATGGTCCCATGATATGCTGGTCTTGTTTGTTGTGACAAAGCAAGAACCTCGGCTCAAAAACATTGCCGAGGAATTACGGCGGCAATACCCCCACATTGCAGGCGTCGGAATCAATATTAACGCCGAACGGACTAATCGAATTCTCGGAACCCATACGGAGTTGTTGGCGGGAACCTCAACAATTATCGACAAAATCCTAGACATGTCGTTTTATGTGTCTTTTGAGTCGTTTTTCCAGGTCAATCCCGAACAAGTCAGCACATTATATCAGCTAGCCTTAAAGCATGTGCCCGAGAATGCGAAAATTGTCTGGGATCTTTATGCTGGGGTCGGTACGCTTGCCACATTGATGAGTCCTAAGAGCCAAGCCGTTTATGCCATTGAAATCAATCCTCAAGCTGCAGCAGATGCTAAGAAAAATTTTGCTCTTAACCATTTGAGTAATGTGTCTATAATAGCCGCCCCGGTCGAAGAGATTGCGACACGTCACCAGCTGCCCAATCCTGAAATTGTTGTGATGGATCCTCCACGAAAAGGTGTAGACGCTAGTGTATTGCAGACGTTAAAACAATTGGCACCCGAACGGATTATTTATGTCAGTTGTAACCCTGACACTTTGGCTCGGGACATCGCCTTATTACGTCCCGATTATGAACTTCAAAGTGTCACGCCCGTCGATATGTTCCCGAGAACTGATCATGTAGAGTCCTGTTCACTACTCATCAAAAAACCCTAAATAACGCAGGATCTATTGGAGATTCATGGGAATTCATACTGGCCAAAGTTTTAGTTACTCATACATTGCCTCTTGGAGGCGATGACGTAAGAACAGCCAAGCGATCCAGGCGACCAAAATGCCAGCAAAGCCGACGATAGCACCCATTGCTTCGCCTTGAGCGAATGGAGAAGCTAAAAGACCGAGGAAGACGATGGCAATGACCAAATATGTCGTATAAGGGAACCCCCATAATTTATAGGTGAGACGGTCGGGATGGTGGTGCTTCAGATATGGCCGGTAATAGAGTTGAGTCAGGAGTACCATAAACCAGATAAACATCGCTTGAAATCCCGTAGCGGTCACTAAATAGCCATAGGCTTTGGCTGGTAACACATAAGCCAGAATAATTGTTAAGGCAAGCAGTCCCGCACTCATCCAAATGGCATTGGCCGGCACTCCTTTTTTGTTTAACTTCCCTAAGATTTTAGGCGCTTGGTTGGCATGAGCTAAGCCATATAATACGCGTACATTGGAATAAAGGGCGGCATTCATCGTCGATAATACGGCGAACAGTAAGACGAGATTCATAATCGCCGCGCCATAGGGAATATGTGTGGCTCGAATGGCCAACACGAAAGGAGAAACCGATGATGACATGTGATTCCATGGCACCAAATTTAAAATTAGTACCATGGATCCCAAGTACATGACAAACACAAGCCCAATGGTCCAGCGAATGGTGCGGGCAATAGTTTTTCCGGGATTTTTAGTTTCTGCCGCCGCCAGTCCGATCACTCCTGTTCCAGCATAAGCAAACAATACGAGTAAAAACGCTGGGGCCGCGCCAAGCCATCCATGAGGAATCCACCCTCCATAGTGGGTGAAGCTGGCAAAACCCGATGGGGCAATGTGATGGGGGGTGAGAGGAAGAATGTGAGTCACCGCTAAAGCCCCCATGCCAACAAAAAGCAGCACCGCGATCGATTTCACCCCTGCCATGACTCCTTCGATTGTGCCAAAGCCACGGACACTAATGAAGTTGATTGAGACGATAAATATCGAGTAAGATAACGACCAAATCCATAAGGCGACTTGCGGAAACCATAGCCGTGAGAAGAGACTTGCGGCTGTCACTTCGCTAGACATGGTTAAAACGCTAGAAAACCAAAAGATCCAACCGGCGACAAATGTCCATCCGGGACCTAAGACCACTTTTGTGTAGTTTAAGAACGATCCAGGAGTAGGTGAGGCAATAGACATTTCGCCAAGGGCGGAAATTTCGAGGTACATAGCAATCCAACCAATGGCATAAAGGACGAGGATGCTCGGACCGGCTCGTTTAATGGCAAGACCGCTCGCCATAAAAAGTCCCGAACCCATAATACCGCCAATCGTCAAAAGGGTCAGGGTAAAAGTCCCAAGATCTTTTTGAAAACTCTGGTGAATTTTGGAAACATTTTGCCGAAGATGAATTCGACCCGACTTAATACTCACACAATTTCCCTCCTCACCAATCCTGATGTTAGGATGTTGATTTGAGGACACGCTTATACCAATCTTGATATCACCGATATCACCCAACAACGCACGGAAAGGAACGATTGAATTGGATAAGGGACGCACGCCATCGTTTTCTCGTACAGAAATGACCGAATTGGTCCTGCCCGGAGACTCCAATCAACTGGGAAATATTTTAGGTGGACGCCTCATGCACTGGATTGATTTGGCCGCTGCTATTACGGCTGCTCGTCATGCGGGTCATGTGGCTGTCACCGCATCAATGGATTCGTTGGAATTTCTACATCCGGTAAAAGTCGGCCAAGTGGTTCGCCTGATTGCTCAAGTCAACTGGGTAGGGCGAACATCTATGGAAATTGGCGTGGATGTTTACCGAGAAGACATGCATGATGATGACATCAAAAAGACCAGCACAGCCTATCTAACCTTTGTTGCCTTAGATGATAACGGAAAACCCATTGAGGTGCCTCGCCTGATTCTCGAAACACCCGAAGAGATTGAACGCTTTCATCAAGCCGAACAAAGGCGACAAGAACGACTTAAACACCGTCAACGTGCGAAAGAATAACACATGCCATGAGGCTGGATTATCCCCCCCAGCCTCAGTGTTTGATTAATGAAATCACCTCATCCCGTAAGACAGACCTCATCTTAGTTTGTGATGAGCATCCCCCGGCTTACAGGGAAGATAAATACCGGGTTTTGATCCCCCTTGATTCCACTTTCTTAAGGTTGTTATGTCTAATCCGAATGGTTTTCATTTAGAAATGGGGCTTGGCACTTAAGAACGAGCTATTTGCCCTTCATTCCCCATGAAGTTCTACAGGAAATCTGATAGAGTTCTTCGCTATGATAATCCCAAGTCTCACAGCATTATCACTTCATCACCCCACAGCTAAAGCCGGGGCAGCCTGGCTGCGTAAATTCGTAAGACCAGACGGGAGGATACCACATGCCCACAGCACATGTGCTGTCGTTAATAACTAAATTGACCACGCTTTTAGTTGATATCGCTGGGGGATTATTTTCCCTTGTGATGGTATATGGCGGGATTCGTTTCATGATTGCTCAAAGTCCTCGTAGTGTTCAAGCGGCGAAAGAACTGATGACTCGGGCAGCTACAGGACTTGTCCTGATTTTATTGGTCGATGTGATTCGCCAGGTTCTTCAATATGCTGCCAGCTAATATTCATCCCCTAACCGCTTCGTCATTTAGCCCCTTGCAGTCGTTGCTAGTGTGGGTGAGTAATGGATTAAATCACAGCTTGATAAAATTTAGTCAAATCGTGCTGGCTCATAGTGTCTTTTACCCCTTCGTGTTATCCTCATCCGCTTATCAGTTATTTGATTTGAGTCGGAATTTGGCGATCATGGCAAGCACGGCATTCATTGCGATGGCATTGATCCAATCCCAATGGCCGGAACTGCACGCGAAAGGCTGGGAATTGTCACCGGTGGTGATATTGCACCGGAGCCTCACGCAAATTGTTTGGGCTACCTTGTCGGTGCCACTCATTAATGCACTCCTGGCATTCAATAATGCTGTGGTGCAAGCATTACGGGTGCCCGTTGTGCTCTCGTTTCATCTGTCATCTCACCTGGCAGCCCTGACTGACCCGATAACTATTGTTGTTCTAACCATCGCTATTGTCGTGTTATTAGCCATCCTTGGAGCCTATTATGTCGTTCGCAATATGGAAATCGTGGTGTTATTGGCGCTTCTTCCCTGGTTTGGATTATTTGGGATGACACAAGTGAGAATGTCTTCGCTTCTCAAATTAATGAAAGAGCTTTTGATAGCCATCTTTATTCAAAGTATCCAGGCTATGGTGTTTTATCTGTTTGTGCATTTGGTGGCTTCTCGTTCTGATACCATCATGGGCCAAATCGAAGAAATCGGGTTGCTCTATTACATGATTAAATTGCCCCAGCAATTGCGTCGTTTAGTGGGTACGGCCGGCCCATAGACCCTTTGGGTTTGGCCTGTTAAAGCAGCTTAAGAGCTCACACAACCCCTACGCGTGCAGGGTGTGGGGAAACGAAAGGATTGCAATATGTCTAACGAACCTTACCGGATTGTCGCTATTCCTTTACAGGCTGATCCTCCCGTTGTGGCCGGCATGCGGTTTCAGGATTTGATTTGGCCCGCCGCGTCAATTGCCCTTGACGTTTTCTTATCACGGCATGGGAAATGGTTAGAACCGGCACTGGACATCGAACGTGCATTAATTCTTAGCGGCGGGATTTTACTCGCTAGGGTGCGCATTCAATCTCGGAGTTTGCCAGCATGGTTAATGGTGATTGGCGTCTTTCTCTGCCGACCCCGGCGATATTTGCCATAACAAGAACAATCGGAGGAGGACAACGGGGATGGATATTTATCTGAATCGTCTATTTCCCATACGGGCCATTGGGCCAGGTATTTGCCTAGTGCATAAAGATCGGTATGTGGCGATTTTGGAAGCCATTCCAATAAATTTTGCCTTGCGTGCCCCCGAGGAGCAAGAACGACTCATAAAAGGCTATGCGAATTTTCTCAACGGACTCAACTTTCCTGTTCAGCTCTTTGTTCGTTCCGATTTTCTACGCGTGGATGAATATCTTGCAGACCTCAAAAGTCACGAAGATGCCATTGAAGCGCATCTTCGTCCATCTCTCGGGGATTATATTCAATTTTTACGGGAGACCGTCAGTGTCAACCGATTAGTTAAACGCCGATTTTATATTGTGATGGCGTGGCAAGGGCATGAATCGCGGAAAATTCCCCGCACCCGTGGGGAAATTCTCTGGGACGAAGCGGAACACGAATTGATTCGGCGACGGGAGATCCTTATTCAAGGATTAAGACCCTTAGGCATCCGGCTACAAACACTTGATCAAGTAAGCACCTTGCACTTTTTGCAGTCCAGTTTTGGTCAAGGACCAGCTGCCAGTGAAAGATCATGAACTTTAGTCGTCCCAGAACTTTTCTGCATTGAATATTTTCCCGATTGTAATAGATCTTTCGAACCTACAGTCGCAAGAAGTGGTGTTTTGGGAAAGGAGGGTACCTGGTTTCGCGGAAAGCGAACTCTTTGAACTCGAACTCGACGAAGTCATTGAAAGCATCGTGAAATCAGTTGAAGTCATATGAAATCACTGAAAGAGTTCATGGGTATGTCAACCAGGCAAGAAAACTATTGCAGATAAGACGTTTATATAAGCATCGCCGCGTGATTCAAGATATTGACATAATTTGGCCAGATTTTATTGAGGTGGGCCCACGAGAGCTTCGTGTCGGTAATCGTTTTACGCGTTCGTTCATGGCGGTCAGTTATCCTCGTCAAGTCTATCCCGGGTGGTTTGACTCGCTTTTACGGTTTCCCTATCCCCTGACTATTGCCTTTTATCAAGGTCCTTTGCCCCCACAAATAGTCTTGCGATCAATGAAGCGTCATCTTTTGTGGAGCCGGGGATTAGACAATGCAGGAAAAACCCAAGGGCACTTGAGTGATCCTTCCAGAGAAACAGCCATTGAAGATGCCGAACGTATTCGACAAAAGCTTGCTCAGGGGGATGCACGCATCCTTGAAACCTCGTTGTTCATGACCTTATGGGCGGCGACACAAGAGGAATTAAACGAAGCAACGGCCATGTTACAAAACTTGTGCGAAAGTATGCTGATCACGATTCGTCCGTTACATTTTCAGCACCTGCAAGGTTTTAAGTGGACATGGCCTCTTGGAGAACATCCTTCATTGGTTCGGGAAATGGAAAGTGACACCTGGGCGACATTTTTTCCCTTGGTCTCGGAAGAAATTGTTCACGAACAAGGCATCTTATGGGGGACAAATCCCCAAAACCATTCTCTGATTTTGGTCAACCGATTTCTCATGCCTGCGCCTCATTCGATTACCATTGCCTGGTCCGGAGCGGGCAAAAGTTACGCGGCAAAATTGGAGGTTTTGCGTGCCCGCTATCAGGAATTGCCCGTCTACATCATTGATCCAGAAGGAGAATATACCATATTCCGCGATGTAGGGGCCGATGTATGGTCCATAGGCCAAGCGCAAGAGAACCACTTTCCTTTCGATCCCTTCACGATGTCTCGAGAAACCCACGATTTCGAGCATGACAGCGATTTTTTGATCCGTTTCTTATCTCGCCTGTTGCCCCATTTAGAGAACCGGTTGAAAATGATTTTGCCGCCCGTTTTATGGTCACATTGGAAATCATCATCCTCTCCTAAGTGGTCTGTCACGCCCTTAACGGTGGACATTTCCGAGCTTCTTGAAGGGATTGTGAGCCGCGATAAAGAACTTGCTGAACAACTCGATATGGCGATGACCCGGTGGCGTACTTTAGTGGGCACAAAAGCACGGGACTCGATTAACCCCCATTTTCAAGTCTTCGACTTAAGTCATCTCACTACCTCTATGAAAAATGCCGCGTACCTGGCTATCAGTGAATGGCTCACACGTCAGACATTTTCTGGTTCCCGGCGGCTCATTATATTTGATGAGGCATGGCACCTGCTAACTGATCAAGAATCCGCCAAATATCTCGAATCCCTATTTCGACGGGCGCGGAAATGGGGAACAGCCTTGTCATTGATTACGCAGGATATGAATGACTTTGTTCGTTCTCAAACTGCAGAGGTCTGCCTACGAAATGCCCCGATAGTGTTGCTGCTTAAACAACATCCCGAAAGCCTGCAGCAATTAGCCGCGTCGTTACGATTACATGAAGGAGAGGTTAACCGGATTGCCCAAGCAGGAATGGGGGAGGGGGTGCTGATGGTGGGCGAGGACCATGTTCCCATTCGGATTATGGGCGCGCCATTTGAGACCCGAATTCTTCATTCGTCATATCGGAATTAAACGGAAAAATCCCAAGCCTTTTTAACAATGGGATATAGCGTGACCTAACCCAACAGGAGGGATTACCTTGAAATCTGTCTTCTCTGTTAAATCGTCTGCTTTATGGGGAATGCTGGTGGCAGGACTTGTCTATGGTGGGCTCAGTGTGCTGCCCTGGATACGTCCTTTACCCCGGGTTCCTGTGGTAGAACAATCTCATGCACAGGGGACTTTGTTACGGCCATCTGATATCAAATGGATACCTATGAACCGGGATATGGAGAACCTTTCTCCTGGATATTTAAAAGTCGCAGTAAGTCCCGGCGAAATTTTGTCACCGGCGATGTTTTCGCGCCAACCACAGTCACCGCGAGGTATTTTAGTCGATATTCCCTCATCCTCGACATTCGCGCAAGCTGGGCAAAAAGTACGCATTTTAGTAATTAGTCCATCCGGACATTTGTGGTCTTCTGGTCCCGTGACGGTCATTCATTCTCCCCATGGTAACGGATTGATTGGGACGGGAGGAGGTTCTTTACTCGTGGAAATGCCATGGTCTGAGGCATTAACATTTGAAAAGCTCAGTGTTCACGGGAGTGTTTCTGTAGTGGGGATTCCATCATGATTATCGTAGCAGTGGAGCACGCAGGCCTTGAACAGTTTATTCATGAGGAAATTGTGAACCATGAGGACTTTGACCGGGTAAGTATTGTTCATTCCTGGGAGGAAGTTCGAAAACTAGCCCGGCGTGCCCAAAAAATTTTACTGGGAGAACGCATTCTTCGGCACGTGTCGACCGAGCAACTTGTCAAGCTGATTGAACAGGAACCAATGATACAGTGGGTTATTTGGACCAGTGAGGCGGAATATTGGCGAACCCTATTGGGTGAACATGGGGAAGTGTGGGAACACACTTTAGGCCCTGATGACTTAAAAAAATGGCTCAAAGTCGGGACCGTCGCCCCACGAATTCACATTCCGCGCCGGTGGTTTTTATGGTCGACCTCTGGAACTGTTCGGCGCCAGCTCCTATGGCGGGATCTTCTGGAGAAGATGAAAACTCAATATCAAGAGGGTATGACGATTGATTATGATTGGGGACAAGCTCTTGTCACCCGTTTATGGGAATCGCGAAATCTTCCCAATGAGAATTTTCCTTATGCCAGACTTACGCCTCAATCGTCAACATGGGGATGGATTGTGCCGGCCCCGATGCCGTGGATGCCTATTTTTTATACACCGGATATTAATGATGTTAAACGGGTTTTAGCGCAAACAAAATCATGGATGGCATGGGATCTAGGAATAAACTTGCGCGATCCTCTGACCAGCCTGGTCATTTCATCTCTGCCAACAGGCTTGATTTTTACCGCTGAAGAGGGTACTGATGACGTGTTTCGTCACGGACTATTGATGATCAAAGAACTGAATCCTCAATGTGAAATCCTATTGGTCGGAGACCAAGCTTCTCGCGTTGGACGCCAATATGGATTGCCGTCCTTATCCTCTTCAGAATCGCCTAGGATTGCTCCCGGTGTGCTTGAACGGTGGCTGCGTCGTGACCGGAGGACAAAGCGGTAATCTCATGATATTTCGTTAAAAATGTTGCCAAAGAAGCTTGTTTGACTTCCATTTCTTGAGCCCATGCGTCTAACCGGGCCTTTCCTTCCGGGGTAATTTGATACTGACGGGTAGGTGCCCCGTTATCTTCTGTGACCCACGACGATGTGAGACAACTATCTTCTTCCAGTTCTCGCAATAAACGATAGATGCGTCCACTATCGACGGTCCATTCTTTTGGCAACATCGCACTAAGACGGGAAAGAAGATGGCCACCATGGTCAGGCTCTTGGTATAACAGCAAAAGAACAAACGCTTCAAGATGTTTTCCGGTCTGATAGCGTTTTAAATTCGGCATAGATATCACCTCCTAAATCCGCAAAAAGGAGGCAATATATGCCTCCTTTGTCGGGTGCTTGTTAGGCTTGCTGTTCTTGTAAAATGGTTTCGAGTCCCTCTAGTGAGGCTGAAAAGACGGCGGTTCCCGCAATAAATTGGGCATGGGCCATCACGGCACCGATCTCCTCGTGTGTAACTCCAGCATTTAACGCGGCTTGCATGTTATTGCGAATGCACATCGGTACACGAGTAACTAAAGCTGCAGCTAAATTAACCATGGCGATGGTTTTGGCGTCAAGAGGATTGTCTTCCCGGTACAGTTTACTCACAGTGGCCTGGGCCTCTGCGATGTTCGGATTGACTTCGGCCAAATAACGTCGCAGTTTAATAGGACGGCCCAATTTAATTTCTTCTTGACGGATTTGTTCCAAAATGCGTTGTTTCTTTTCGAGATTCACGATATGATTCCTCCAATTTGTTCAACATGCGCTGATCATCGATTAGTGCTTGCTACCAAAAGCCATCATTCGCTCCCGGACTTGCTCGATCGCGAGCTCTGGCAAGACTTTGGCACCGCCTAAAGACTCGGCCAGAATATAAAGCTCGGCAGCCTCGTCCAAAGTCCCTAAGAGACTCGCTGTTGCCATGGGATTGTCGGCGAAGACTAATACGCCATGGTTAGCCATTAGCACAGCCGGAAGGCCGGGGTGGTTCTTAGCAATATCCACAATAGCATCAACTGACGCTTTGGATCCACGAGGTGCCCACGGAACAACCGGAACTGGCTCACTGACACCAAAGCGGAGCAACGGCTCATAAACTAATGGGATAGCTTTTTGCGCCACCGAAAATGCGGTAACGTGCGGAGCATGCGTGTGAATAACCGATCCCACCGATGGGCGAACATTATAAATCCCAACGTGCATATCAATGATTTCTTGCATCGTCGGTTCCATGTCGCCTTCTAGCACCTTCCCATTTAGCCCGACAATCGCAAAATCGTTCACAGAAAGATTAGCAATACTGCCACCTTTTGTCATGACAATTTGGGTGTCGCTAATTCGAGCAGATAAATTGGCATGGTTACCCCGAAACAAGAGACCGTGAGACGCTAAGTAATGCGCCGCTTGAACCAATTGTTCTTTGGCGGCTTCTGCCGTTAACTGGGCCATTATAAAACCCTCCTTTGCTATTTCTAGAATCGTAATGTCTTATGAAATCAGGATTTTCCCCAAGGCGATAGTCATACCTTCCCTTGCAACTCAGGAACTTATGCATGAGATATTTACCAACCATCTAGATACATCATACAACAATATTAACTATAGTGCAACATTCAGTATAAAGCCAGAATAAAAAAGTTTGCCCATTATGGTATAAAAGAGGTTAGGAAAGGAGCGAACTGCGCTGAACGACGTCATTATTTTTTTTGGAGGATTTTTGGGAGCGGTGGCCCGATTTCAGGTGGGACAATGGGTTGGACAGCGCACGAGCGGGGGCTTTCCGTATGGCACGTTAGTGATTAACACGCTGGGCTGTTTCTTTATTGGTCTCATTGTGTCCCGGTGGGCGTCGGGAGGGCTCTTTAATTTCTTGGATGTGGGCTTTACCGCCGCCTTTACCACGTTTTCGACCTTTAGCTATGAAACCTGGCGTCTCATCGAAGAAAAATTACTAGGTCTCGCCTTCTTAAATGTGTTTTTCAATGTCGGTCTCGGGCTAGCCGGGGTCGAAATGGGCCTGTTTCTCGGGAGGGTGTAAGCCGATGAAAAATTGGATTTGGGTGGGCGTCGGCGGCGGCCTGGGGGCATTAGCCCGGACGGCCCTTGAGCAGGTGGGAACATCTCATCACCTGCCTCTGAATTTCTTTCTCATTAATGTCTTGGGCAGCTTTTTCATTGGGATGATTATGGCTCTGAGTGCGGAATGGGGCGTCTTAGCCAATCAATGGCGCTTATTTTGGGGCGTAGGCGTCTTGGGAGGCTTTACCACCTTTTCGACGTTTATGCTGGGGGTGCATACGTTATGGCAGGACACGAAAGGGTTAGCGGTGCTGTATTTGACCGGGACCTTGATCGCCGGGTTAGCCGCCGCCTTCGGGGGGCTGGTCGTGATTCGCGAAGTGGCTCGCATGGCGGCATCCCGGACTCAATTAGAAGAGACTGAGGATGAGGGATGAACCGTCAAGAAATTGAAATCATACTGAATAAGGTAACACCGCCTTCAACGCCATTTCGCCAACGAGCCCAAGAACGCATGGACAATCTGACCAAACCCTTAGGGAGCCTGGGCCTATTAGAAAATATCGTTGTGCAATTGGCCGCTATCCAACGCAAAATTATTCCAGAATTACGTAAGCCGCATGCGCTCATTTTTGCAGCAGATCACGGCGTCTCCGAAGAGCATGTTTCACGGTATGAGGACCACGTGACCGAAGAAATGGCCGTCAATATTGCCATGGAAACGGCTGTGAGTAGTGTTTTAGCGCGTCATAACCAGATTCCTTTGGACATTGTGGATGTGGGGGTCAAGAGCGTTGTACGCCATCCCAAAGTCATCGTGCAAAAGATTCGAGCGGGGACGCACAATATCGTTTATGGCCCAGCTATGACGTCAGAAGACGTCGATCGAGCTCTTCATGTCGGTTATGAAATAGCTACCGAAATCATCTTACGGGGGACCGATGTGTTGATTGCTGGGGAGCTTGGCATTAGTAATACTACCTCGTCTACGGCTATGGCTTGCGCTTTGTTACAGCGTGATCCCCGTGAGATGACGGGGATGGGCAGTGGCATTGATGACGACCACCGGATGCACAAAGTGAATATGATCGCCCAAGCGTTAGCGGTAAACCAGGTCGATCCGGAGGATTATTGGGATGTTCTGACCAAATTAGGCGGACTCGAAATTGCAGCTTTAGTGGGAGCTTATACGAAGGCGGTAGAATCTGGAATTCCTATTATATTAGATGGTCTCATCACGACCGTGGCGGCACTCGGGCTTGTGCGCGTCAATGCCGAATGCCGACAATATTTTATTGCAGCACATGAATCCCATGAACCCTCACATCAAGCATTATTGACGGCCATGGATCTTAAACCGTTATTAAAATGGGATATGAGGCTAGGAGAAGCCTCCGGGGCGTTATTAGTATTCCCGTTGCTACAACAAGGGTGCGCGATTTTAAAAGAAACAGCAACATTCGCGGACGCTCGGGTATCGAATCCTCATGCCAAGGAATCATTAATGGTGGAGCCTATGCCGCTTGAACACCCTGTACGTACCGACTTTTCTGAGAGTGAGCGGGAGAGTTTTTATCGTGTCATTATGGGAAGGCGGGATATTCGTATCTATTTGCCAGATCCCATTCCTCAGGTGGTGCTACAACGTGTACTTATGGCAGCTCATCATGCGCCGTCCGTGGGATTTATGCAACCCTGGAATTTTATTGTGATTGACAATCCCGACATTAAAAGAAGACTGCATGAGGTTGTGGAACAACAACGGGTGGTTGCAGCGCAAAATTATACCGATATGCGCCAGCTGCATTATTTACGGCTAAAAGTGGAAGGTCTATTAGAGGCGCCCGTCACGATCTGTGTGACCAACGACTCCCACCGGGGTGGACCCCATGTCCTTGGTCGGAATACGATTCCCGAAACAGATTTGATGTCGACGGCGTGTGCGATTGAAAATATGTGGTTAGCAGCACGTGTCGAAGGATTAGGTATGGGTTGGGTCAGCATTTTCCGTAAGGAAGATGTTCGTGAGATTTTAGGGATACCAGACCATATCGATCCGATTGCGTTAATGACCGTGGGCTATACGCCCTATTTTCCTGAGATTCCGTTATTAGAACGCGTCGGATGGGAACAACGACGACCATTTGACGACCTGGTTTATTTTAATCGGTGGTCGTGTTCGGATCATTGATTCCATGATATGATAGGCACAATCAAGTAATGGTTCACGTGCTCAATCTAGCCCGAGAGGTGCTTGCCGCTGGCAAGAGAATAGGGAATCAGGTGAAAGGCCTGAACGGTCCCGCCACTGTAATTCCATCAGTGCTGTTGCTGTTGATGGAAGAGTCAGGAGACCTGCCTTTGGGGTTAAGACATCTTCTGTTCGCGGAAACGGGAGATGGTGCTCTAGTTTACTAGAGATCCATCCTCTCGTGCTGTTGAGAGGATTTTTTATTAGGTGGGAGATTGATATGGGTTATATGCCTATTTTGCTGGACGTCCAAAATCTCCGAGTTTTATTCGTGGGAGGGGGACAGTCAGCACATCGCAAGCTGCCGGAGTTCCTGGGTAACGGAGCCAGTATTACCATTGTCAGTCCCACCGTACACGAGGTGATATACCCCTATATTGCGGCGGGAGAGGTGAAATGGCGGAAAAAAACCTATCACTCTCACGATTTACAAGAAATGCAATGTGTGATGGCTTGCACGAACGATCCGGCATTGAATCAGCAGATCGTCTTGGATGCCCGCCGTCAAGGAATTCTTGCCGGCAATATCTCTCCCCAAGGACCAAGAGATTTTCAAATGATGGCGGTGCTGCGCGGTGAGTCTTTCATGCTCGCGGCATCGACGATGGGTCAGGCTCCCCTTTTAGCTCCCATTTTGTTGGAAGACCTTAGCGCGTCTATTAATCCTCAGTGGTCCCGTTTAATTGCTGGAGTGCACCGAATGCGCCAGGACGTCCTTAATCGGTGTTCTGTGGAAGAGCGATCGCAAATGTGGCGGCATATGCGAACATTACCATTTCGGACGTGGTTAGAAGAGGCTCACCAGGAAGCGTGGACGCAAGAAACTTGGGATGACAAACTTCAAGAAGCCTTAGAATCTTGGCGAGCCGAGCAGGAGGGCAAATTGTGACAGCAAATCCGGGAAGAGTGTATCTGGTAGGTGCCGGGCCGGGTGATCCCAGATTATTGACCGTTCATGCCGTAAGCGTATTAAAGAAAGCAGACGTGGTCGTTTATGACCGGCTAATTCATCCCAATGTTTTGGACTTATGCCAAGAAGATGCTGAAAGAATTTATGTGGGTAAGGAACACCAGAAAATTTCGACTAGTCAAGATGCCATCAATCAACTTCTCGTACAACATGCATTAGCGGGCCGAAATGTGGTGCGTCTCAAAGGGGGGGATCCTCTCTTATTTGGACGGGGTGGCGAAGAGGCCGAAGTGCTGTCCGCTCAAAATATTCCATTTGAAATTATTCCTGGGTTAAGTTCATCCTTGGCCTCATTAGCCTATGCGGGGATACCTGTGACGCATCGTCAAATCGTTCAAGGCGTGAGTATTGTCGGTGGATTTCGTGGAGAATTTGATTTCCCGTGGAAAGACAAGCATGCATGGATCGTTTTAATGGGACTAGACCATGTTCAACAACTTGTTGACACCGCGCTGTCCCATGGATTTCCGCCAACGCTTCCGGCCGGTGCGATTGAATGGGGAACATGGGGGAACCAGCGTACGGTGCGAACTTCGTTACAAGATCTTCCCAAGGCGATTCATCAAAAAAACTTGGAATCGCCGTGTCTTTTGGTTTTTGGTGATAATGTGAATGTGGGCACGACATTGTCGTGGTTTGAATCGAAGCCCCTGTATGGTCAACGCATTTTACTTGCCAGCACCTATCCGTGGCCATGGTCACAATTGATGAACCTGCGCGAGCAGGGGGCGGAAGTCTTTAATTGGTCGGTGTATCTCAAATCCGTAGCCGACGATCACATTTTGCAGGAATTGTCTTCTGATGCCCAAGTATATCTTGATGAAGCCTCGTTGATAGAACCCCTTCTCGCGGGATGGCAGAAAACGGGTAGGGATATCAGGCACTTGCCCACATTGATATGCCCCCGTATGACACGCCCCTTAGTCCAGGCGCAAGGATTTACTGAGGTGCAAGCGGTAGACATCGAAGAACTAGGGCAGCCACCAACCGTGGGCAACCGTGATCATGTTTACGTGCCTTGGGAACTATGTCAGGAACTTTCCATCACCAATGAGCCCCAAATAGGTTGCTGGACCCGAGCGGCTAAAAAGCGTCTTACGGATCCACTATGGGACTATCACCTGCAGCGGGATTTCGATGTCGCGTGGATTTTGTCTAAGCAGGCCGCCAATTGGTATATTGAGCGCGGTCTCTGTGCTAAAAGCATACTCATTGCACCCCCGTTGCAAGCATTCTTTGAGAGCCTGTCATTACCATGTGGAAAAGTTTCGGTCATGGGGCCAGATCAGTGGACCGATCTATTGGGTACCCATCACCTTATGGCAATAGATTGTGAGGATTGAGGATAACGCATGATAATTTATTTAACGACTGCTGAGACCGATTTGCTAAGTTTATCGAAAGCCTGTGAACGTGACTCATCGCATCCCTGGGATGTCATGGCTGTCAATCTGACCGAGCCCGTCAATGAGAGTGATATTTTGCAGCATATTGCCGATCATGGGGAAGTGGTGATTATGCGCCTTTTAGGGGGACGGAAGGCGTGTCCTCATCTGTTTGATAATATTGTGCAACTTTGTTGGCAGAACAAGATTCCTCTGATGGCATGGCCTGGCGATCTCGAACCTAGTGAGGAATTGCAAAGGGTTACGAATGTGGATTTTGTATTGTCCGAACAAGCTATGCGTTATGCAGCCCTTGGAGGAGAACGCAACTTTTATCATCTCCTAGGTTTTGTGTCCGATCATTTTCTTGGCACGCACTATGGATATGAACCTCCTTTTGAAGAGGCGTGGACGGGGATTTATTGGCCAACTATGGATGAGCCCTTGACGCGAGAACAGTGGCAGGAGGTAACGCAACCATACGATAACCGTCCTATTGTAGCCATTTTATTTTACCGTGCTCATTGGTTAAGCCGAAATCTCTCGTTTATCGATGCGATTATAACCGAACTGATTCACCGTGATATGCGCCCACTCCCCGTGTTTACCCAATCCCTCAAGACCGATCAGCAAGTAGCCGCGTGGTTAAACGGAATTGATGCAGCAATTATTACGATGAGTTTTGCGACGGTGGGACTCCAAGAAGAGATGCAGGGCGTATCTGGCCGGTTAGCGCATCAAGGTGAGCCCAACTTGTTGATGCAATGGGACGTACCTGTCTTTCAAGCGCTGATTTCTTTGGGATCGGAGAAAACATGGCGCGCCAGTGCCTTGGGACTTGGACCTCTCGAAACGGCCATGAACGTAGCTATTCCGGAATTTGATGGCCGGATTATTACCATTCCGATTTCATTCCGGGAAGAGGAACCATCGACATCTCATGGTATCCGGAGCCGACGTTATGTCACAATTCCGGACCGCATTAGCCGGTTATGTGATATGGTCACCAAAGCGGTCAGATTGCGCCGAACGCCTGTATCCCACCGCCGCATTGCCTTTGTTTTAACGAATTACCCCTCGAAAAATTCACGTATCGGCAATGCTGTTGGTCTAGACACGCCAAAGTCTTTAGTGAAGTTATTGCACTTAATGGCGCAAAGTGGGTACGATGTGGGGCCACGTGAATCCCTTCCGGAGAGCGGCGATGAGCTAATGAAAACACTGATTGCCCGGGGAACCCATGATGAGGATTACCTAACCGAAGAACAATGGCGGCAAATGGCTGAATTGCCGGTTCCGAAGTATTCACAAAAGTACCAGGCTCTAAATCCTTTAGTGCGGGACCAGGTGGAGAAACATTGGGGAGCCGCGCCAGGACAAGGGGAGCATTTGCACGCGTCGATGAGGATTCCTGGTTGTGTATTTGGCAACATTTTTGTGGGCATTCAGCCACCCCGGGGGAACGGCGAGGATGAGGTAGGAATTTACCACAGTCCGGAATTACCGCCTTCGCACCATTACATAGCCTATTATCAATGGATCCGGGAGGAATTTCAGGCCCATGCCGTGATTCATCTAGGAAAACATGGAACCTTGGAATGGTTACCAGGAAAAGGGATCGGATTGTCCCAAGACTGTTTTCCCGATATTGTGTTGGAGGACTTACCTAACTTTTACCCGTTTATCGTGGATGATCCCGGGGAAGGAACCCAAGCCAAACGGCGCAGTCATGCCGTATTGATTGATCACATGGTGCCTCCTGTTACAGCCGCGGGCCTTTACGATGACTTGGTGAAAATGCAGCAACTGCTTGATCAATATTATCAAGCAGAAACGCTGGACCCGAGTAAATTGCCCATAATTCAAGATGCGATTTGGGAACTGGCGGAATCTATTCACTTGAATCGAGATCTTAATCAATGGGACCGGCCTCAAGATTTTCCGCAATATCTTCTCGAGATTGACGGCTATCTCTGTGAATTGGAAGCGCGGCAAATTCGTGACGGGTTACACATTTTAGGGCAAAGCCCACAGACCCCAGAGAATTGGGGAGAACTCCTTTATGCCATGGCCCGCCTGCCCTTTTCCAATACCGTTCCCTCTATGCCCGAGGCCTTGTGTCAAGATTTGGGCATTAATTGGGCGGATTTTCAGGACAATTTAGGACGTCCTTATTGGGGTCCAGTTCCCTCCTGGATTGAGTCTTATTTGCCTAAAAGCGTCAGGCGAACTTATGGGGATGTGAAAAAGGCGGTGGAGCAGCTCGCAAAAACTCTATTAGCTCAGAGTGTGGAGGGTGAAAGACCCGAGCAATTACCCCAAAGCGCCTCGGTAATCGAAGTGGTGCAAACCCGGATTGTTCCCTTTTTGAAGGATCTGCAAACCGAAACCACGGCCTTGTTACACGGCTTAGATGGGGGATATGTCCCTCCTGGCCCGAGCGGCGCTCCAACCAGGGGAATGATTGACGTTTTACCGACCGGGCGTAACTTCTATTCAGTGGATCCGCGAAGCATCCCTTCCATTCCGGCATGGCAAGTGGGACAGCGCCTAGCCAAAGAATTGATAGAGAAATATCAAAAAGATCACGGACAGATGCCTCACTCTGTTGGCATTGTGGTTTGGGGTACCGCTGCGATGCGGACAGGGGGAGATGATGTGGCCGAGATTTTAGCTTTATTGGGAGTCCGCCCTGTATGGGAACAAGCGAACGGGCGTATCCAATCACTCGCAATTATCCCCTTAGAAGAATTGGGGCGTCCTCGCGTGGATGTTACAGTCCGTATTAGCGGGTTTTTTCGCGACGCTTTTCGCAATGTCATCGATTTGATTCACCAGGCGGTCACTATGGTGGCTCAGGTCGATGAACCCCTCGATCTCAATCCCGTGCGGGCGCACTGGCTCAGTGATAGGGATAAGGCAATAGCCCAAGGACAATCTGCCGAGCAAGCGGCTCATCAAGCTTTGTGGCGCGTGTTTGGAAGTAAACCAGGAAGTTATGGATCGGGGATTCTTCCGGCTTTAAACACGGGACAGTGGCAAAATCCCGATGATTTAGCCAAGATCTATTTAACCTGGTCGAGTTATGCCTATAGTGATACAGATTATGGGACGTTTGCTTATCCGGAATTGTCGGCACGCTTAGCGCGGGTTCAGATTGCTACGAAAAATCAGGACAACCGCGAGCACGATATTTTTGATAGTGATGACTATCTCCAAGACCATGGAGGAATGGCCGCATCTATTCGTTCTCTCACCGGATCGATGCCTGATCTATATTTTGGGGATTCCTCGGATCCTACTCGGTCGACGGTACGGTCTTTTCGAGATGAGGCCTACCGCGTGTTTCGTAGTCGTGTTGTCAATCCGAAATGGATTCAAGCGGCCATGCGTCATGATTATAAAGGGGCGCTGGAAATGGCGAACACGATGGACTTCCTATTTGGCTATGATGCCACGGCGGATTTATTGGAGGATTGGATGTATGACGAGGTGGCCAAGGCTTATGTTACCAATGACGACGTTCGTCAATTTTTCCAAAAGTCCAATCCCTGGGCCTTGAAAGACATTGCTGAGCGGCTGATTGAAGCGCATCAACGTGGTATGTGGGAACACCCTGATCCCACCATCTATGAAAACGTTGTCGACGCGTTAATGGAAACAGAGAATACCTTAGAAGAGTGGGGAGAAGACGATGACTGATTATGTAATGCCTCTTGACGCGATTGTTGGCCAAGATGAACTGAAATTAGCCCTAGCCTTGACGGCCATATCTCCACGCATTGGCGGAGTCTTGATACAAGGTGAACGCGGCAATGCCAAATCCACGACGGTGCGGTCCTTTGCCCAAATTCTCCCTCCTATTGCCTTGCGCAAAGATTGTCCTTACCATTGCGATCCCATCCATCCATTTTCCTTTTGTCCTGTGTGCGAACAAGGGACATCGGAAACGATTATGGGACAAGCTCCTTTTATTGAGTTGCCCTTAGGCGCGACAGAAGATCGAGTCTTAGGCCATTTGGACTTGGAGGAAGTGCTGAGGAGGTCCCACACCCGTTTTGTTCCGGGGCTGCTGGCTAAGGCGCACCGAGGCATCTTATACATTGATGAAGTGAATCTGTTAGACGATCAATTGATTGATTTATTATTGGATGCTGCCAGTTCCGGTATGGCCCACATTGAACGGGATGGATTTTCATTGGCATATCCAACGCAGTTTGTGCTCGTGGGCACCATGAATCCTGAAGAGGGTGAAATTCGCCCCCAACTCTTAGACCGCTTTGGGCTCTCGGTCGAGATTACCACCCCTCAAAGCATTGACGAGCGGGTATTAATTACCGAACGGCGACTCGCATTTGATCAACAACCGGAGTTGTTTATCGAACAATGGGAGAGCTCCATCCAAAATTGGCGGGAACGGCTGGTTAATGCCCGACAGTTGTTGCCAGAAATTGCGATGCCGACCGCGATTTTGCGCTATATTGCCGAACGCGCGGTACAAGCCCATGTTGAAGGCCTACGAGCCGATATTGTCATGGCTGAGGCGGCTCGGGCCTACGCCGCCTTGAATGGCAAGACGTGGGTCGACACGGGGGATGTTGATGTCGTGGCACCCTTGGTCTTGGGTCACCGAACCCGGCCCTTGTCTCCCCCTCCGCCCCGCGGCCATAACAATAGTAGTAGTCAAGACCGCTCCCGGGACGAGGCAGCCCCGTCGCCTGCATCGTCAATGCCACAATCTCCAAAGTCTTCCGGTGTCAGTGCCCACCATGAAAACATTGACAGTCCGGGAGACGGAGACGATGCTGAGCGAATGATCCCTATGCATTTGCCCAATCATTTGATGGCTTCTGGGGATTTTGGTCCCTGGCGCCATAATGCGGGTACGAAGAAGGAGACGGGAAAGCGTCTTCTGATCTCACGCCGGCTAGGACAACCATCTTTATCTTATTTACGGGGGAAAAACCGCAAACGCCGTGCTCATGACAATAATGCCGTATTAATTGACTGGCCGGGAACGATAACGGCAAAAATTAAACGGCAGCATGGGACATCCCCCAGTCACGCGTGGGGTCGTAACGATTTGATTTTTCGTAAATCAAAACATCCCCGTCCGGTTGCCGTGGTCTTTGTGGTGGATACTAGTGCGTCTATGGGAAGTATTAAGCGCTTGGGACGGGTGAAAGGCACCATTATGAAGATCGCGCAAAAAGCGTATCGTAAGCGGGCATATTTTTCCCTATTAACATTTGGTCACCGGAGTGCGCGAGTTGTTCTAGCGCCTACCAATAAACTGGGAAGGCTTCGGGCCGTTCTTGAGAGGATGCCAGCCCGCGGTAATACTCCGTTGTGGGAGGGATTGCAGGAGACAGCTCTTCAATTAAAAAAATGGCGCCGGGAGGTCCCCTGGGTCTTTGAACTTTATCTGATGACCGATGGCAAAGTGCCGGGGATAACAACCCATTGGGATGAACATGTTGTACGGGCTAGAGAGTGCAAACAAGCGTTAGATCAAAGTCCCGTTCATCTCCAAGTTATTGATGCGGACACGAGTCGGATTGCGATGCATTGGGCAAAGAAAATTGCCCAGGTTCTTCACGCCGAATATGGCACGTTAGAAGAGGGGGCCTAGAAGTGACGCCCATGACTCCTGAACAAATCTATGAGCAGTCCTTTTGGCAAATTCGTCAAGGATTAACCAGCTTAAACTGCTCGGATGAAGAACGTCGTATCATTGAGCGGGTTATTCATGCGACAGCGGACTGGGAATACCGGGATACGATGCAATTTCATCCCCAGGCCATCAACGCCGGGATTGAGGCGATAACGCGCCATATACCGCTGATTACCGATGTCCATATGGTTGAGGTAGGCTTTAATCGCACGATGATGGCGAGTCTCGGACTCAAGAGTTTTTGTTATGTGGATCATGATAATGCAGAGACCATGGCGAAAAAATTAGGGATAACACGGTCAGCCTGGGGCATTCGGCACGCATTTGATGTGCACGGTAATGAGGGGATTGTGGTCATTGCCAATGCGCCCACCGCATTATTAGAAACCTTACGGCTAATTGACGAAAAGCTTTGGACTCCCCATTTGGTTATCGGGGTTCCGGTGGGCTTTGTCATGGCCAAGGAATCTAAAGAGCTCCTGGCACAGCAGCAAAAAATTCCCTTTGTGACCAATTTGTCGATGAAAGGAGGAAGTCCCGTGGGGGCTGCGATTGTTAACGCCTTGATGACGCTGGTGGACAAGAAAGGCTTATGATAGCCAATCCGATTTATGTTTTGGGTCTGCCGTCTCAAGGCTTGGACCAATTGGATGAAGATGGACAGCGTCTTATTCAAACGGCGGATATTGTCTATGGCAGTCGTTTCATATTGGAACACGTTCCAGAGGGTCCTAAAAAGTATGCCATCATACCGCCCCTTGAGCAAATGGCTCTACATTTGAAGAAGAATTCTAATCAAAAACGGATCGTGCTCGCGACCGGAGATCCAAACTTTTTTGGCATTGCGGATTTTTTATACCGTTCTTTGGGGGCTGAAAGGCTGGTCGTGATTCCGCAGGTCTCGTCCATTCAGCGGGCTTTTGCCAAAATAAAAATGTCATGGCACGATGCGTTTTTTGGAAGCGTTCATGGACGCCCCATAGAACCGGTGATCGCCTGGATTGTGCGCTATCCCAAGGTGGTGGTACTGACTGATCCCGACCATCACGCGGGGAAAATCGCTCAAATCCTTGTCGCCGCCGGTTTGCCTGGGGTGTCTATGTATGTTTGCGAAAACCTAGATAGGGATAATGAACACATTACGGTGGGGACGGCACAAGAGCTTCAAAATCAGTGTCTGGGCGAATATGCAGTCGTGATTTTAATTAATAATCAAGCTGGATTTCAGCCCTTTGGCTACGAGGATGATACATTTCACCATCGTCCCGAGCAACCTGGCATGATTACCAAAAAGCCAGTCAGGGCTATCAGTATTGCCCAACTTGGGTTACATCAACACAGTATACTGTGGGATATCGGGGCGGGAACGGGATCGGTGGCGATTGATGCCAGCCGAATTGTTGGTGTTAGGGGACAAGTTTTTGCCATTGAAGCGAACTCTCGAGATTATCAGATTTTGTGCGAAAATATCCGGAGCCATCAGGCATCTGTGACGCCCATTTATGGGGAAGCCCCTGAGATTCTTGATCTTCTGCCTGATCCAGACGCGGTATTTGTAGGCGGATCAGGGGGACGCCTCCCCGACATTATTGAAACGGTTAGCCAGCGTTTAAAGCCTGGAGGCATGATCGTCTTGAATGTGGTTCGCTTTGATCATCTATCTGTTATACCACAGCTTTTTCCCAAGGAGTATTCTTGGAGCGTGCGCATGGTGCAAACAGCCGTGATGGATGATAAGATGACCATCCCGCGGTTTCTTCCTGATAATCCGGTCTTTGTTGTCTCGGTGAAAAAACCTGTGCAGGTTCCTGGTAATAGTGGAGATCATGGGAGCAGCTCGCAAGCTGATTAGGATAAGAGGGACATCCAGCGAGAGAAAAGGGAATTTGGCAAGCGAGGCAAAATGGACAACTGAACCCGGAAAACTTTTTATGGCAACACAAAGCGCAGGAAGCTTGGACCGAGAATGAAATCATGTGACAGACGATGACCCGTAGAAAGGTTGAAAAGCGTAATGAAATTATGTGGCACATTATACGGATTAGGAGCCGGTGCCGGCAATCGAGAATGGTTGACATTAGAAGCCGATAGGATTTTGCGAGAGGTCCCCATTATTGCCCTGCCTTACGGTGCCGATGGTCATCGTGGCCGGGCCGAGCAGATTATCGCACCATATTTAGGACCGGAGAAAACCGTCTTGCGATTACGATTTCCCATGACGCGTGATCCTCGGCTGCTACATCAGGCATGGGAAGAAGCGGCTGACCAAAGCTTATTGTATTTGCGACAACCGGCCGATGTCGTGTTTGTGACGGAAGGCGATCCATCACTCTATTCCACCTTTTCCTATCTCGCTGAGGCTGTTAAAACCCAATGTCCCGAGGTCAAGGTCCGTATCGTGCCGGGCATATCCTCGATTCTTGCTGGCCCCGCCCGGTGGGGGCATGCGTTAACAAAATCTCACCAGTCCCTGGCGATTATTCCGGCTTCCCATAATCTCGAGAAAGTGGCCAAAGCGCTTGATCTGTGTGATACGGTCGTTATTTTGAAAGTGGCTCAGGTATTTGAGGAGGTTTATAATTTATTGGCGTCACGCCAGTTGTTGACCAATACCGTCTATTTATCCCATATTGGGTTGGATGACGAAGAAATGATCACGGATATTAGCATGTTAAAAGAAAGGCCGTTACCTTATATGTCACTTCTCATCGTTTCTCCCAATGGTCAAAAACCTATGAAGGCAGGGAACCCATGAAAGAGATTAAACCGGGAACGGTGTACATTATCGGGGCAGGTCCTGGCGATCCGGAATTGTTAACCGTTCGGGGGATGCACATTCTTCAACAGGCCGATACGGTCATTTACGCGGATTCACTCATTGACAAGCAAATTCTTTCGTATTGTCGCTCCTCGGCTCACATTGTTACCAGTAGCGATCATCATTTGGATGAAATTATCGGTGTGATGGTGCAAGCGGTCCAGCAACATCATGTTGTGGCCCGCTTACATTCCGGAGATCCCGCGGTTTATGGTGCGATTGCCGAACAGATGCGGGCATTGGCCACCCATCACATTCCCTTTGAAGTTATCCCCGGCGTAAGTTCGGTGTTCGCCGCGGCAAGCACGTTGAAGAAAGAATTAACCGTACCAGGAAAATCGCAAACCCTGATTTTGACACGGGTCGAAGGGCGGGCCAGTGAACTGCCGCAAGGCGCATCTTTATCTCATTTGGCCCGTTTTCCGGCAACCTTGGCCATTTTCTTAAGTGCAGCCCTTGCGGGGAAAGTCACGCGTGAACTCCTCGATGCCGGATTTAAAGAGTCCGATCCGTTAGTCGTGGCATATAAAGTCACGTGGCCGGATGAGGAGATTATTTGGAGCACGGTGAAAACGTTATCGGAAGATTTACGTCATCACCGGATTCATCGGCATGCCTTGATTTTGGCGGGTCCAGCAATTGAAGAGTATGCTTCGGATATTCGTTCACGTTTGTATGATCCTGCGTTTTCTCATTTATTTCGACAACCACAGGAGGATAAACGAGGAACGACGACATGAGGAACGAAACATGGGCAGCGGTATTGATTTCGCGCGCGGGATTACGTCTTATCGAGCGTTTGCGTGCACACAAAGTGTTCGATCTCTGGATCCCGGATCGCCTCAGGAATGCGGTCCTTCCCTCAATGGGCTCGACGCACATCTATAACAGGCCATTGAAAGATCTTGTAAGAGACAAATTTCATGCCTATGATCACTGGATATTTGTTATGTCCGTGGGAGCGGTCGTCCGACTCATCGCCCCTGTCCTTCGCAATAAGTATTCCGATCCCAGTGTGACTGTCTTGGATGATGCGGGACACTATGCTATTTGCCTTTTGTCTTGCCATGGCCGAGGGGGGAACCAAGCGACGTATGACGTGGCCAAGATATTACAAGCAATTCCCGTCATAACGACCGGCTCTGAGAGTTTAGGAGTGCCAGCCTTAGATATGATTGGAAAGGAATGGGAATGGTCTCTTGACCCTTCCACCACGATTCCTGTGATGTCGCGTATGATGTTGGATAACGAACCGATTGGTGTGATTCAAGAAAGCGGTCCCTTACACTGGAATTATCGTGATTATTTTGCATCTCGGGTCTACGATAGTTGGACCTCCGTCCCCAAGCCCGTCATGGATGAAATGAAAGGGTGGATCTGGATTACTCATCGTCATGTTCCGCCGCCCGATACCACCGGGAACAAACCTATTCTCATTTATCATCCTAAGGTCTTGAGCGTAGGTATAGGTTTTAGCCGCAATACTCCCCCAGAGGATTTTGAACAACTATTGGTCCAAACATTTACGGAACACCATCTTGCTGTGGACAGTGTGGCGCAGCTGGCAACCATTGATATTAAGCAAGGAGATTTGGCGTTGAGGACTTTTGCCACGTCGCATGGCTGGCCCGTTGTATATTTCTCGGCGAAAGAATTAAACACAGTCGTCCTTCATCAGGCCACGCACAATCCTCATGTCTTTCATGTCACCGGTGCCATGGCCGTAGCAGAACCGGCCGCCATTTTAGCGGCACAGGGAGGGGATTTGATTGTCCGAAAGGTCAAATCAGAACGGGTGACAATGGCTGTTGGGCTGTTGAACGCATTGGATTAACGCCTATTTCAAGGTATCTCAAAACAAGAAAAGAGGAATGGATAATGAGTGAAGCAGTCGACGCAGTGTTGCTGATAGGGCATGGCAGTCGCGATGAAGAAGGATCGAGACAATTTGATGAAATGGTAAAACAGGTGGACGAAATATTAAAAAAGTCTTTGACAATCCCCGTATACCGGGCATTTTTGGAATTTGCCCGCCCCAGGATTGATGAGACCATTCACGAATTGGTAGCCAACGGCGTCAAAAATCTGGCGGCAGTACCGGTTATGTTACTCGATGCCGGACACAAAATGCAGGATATTCCCCATGAATTAGCGCATGCTGCACAAACCTATTCCGATCTCCATATTCGTTATGGAGATCATTTGGGATTTCATCCCGATATTATGACCGTAATCTTAAACCGCTTAGCGTCTTTTGCCGCTGATCCGGATACAGGGATTCTCTTTGTCGGCCGAGGGAGTTCCGATCCGGTGGCGAATGCACATTTTTATCAAATGTCTCGCATGCTTTGGGAACGCACGGAATATGCCCTGGTAGAAAATGCATTTATTGGCATTACCTTTCCTTCTTTGCCACAAGGACTTCAACGGATTTACCAATTAGGCGCGCGAAAGATTATTGTGGTGCCCTACTTTTTGTTTACGGGAGCCTTATTTAAAAAAATTGAACGGGTTTCATACGAGTTTGCTGCGCAACATCCCGATGTGAAGCTGTCTGTGACCCAATATTTTGGTCTGGAAGAGGAAATTATTCAGATCGTTGCGCAAAGAGTGCACGAAGTGCTCCGGGGAGAACATACCGCTTACAATGTTGAATGGATGCGCCATTTGGCAGTGCACCGTTACCCAAGTTCCCATCATCATGACCATCATCATGACCATCACCATGGACATGCTCATCATCATTAGGAGGTCCAGAAAAATGACAGGAACCCTTTATATCATTGGCATGGGGCCTGGCGATCTTGAATTAATGACACCGCTTGCAACACGAATTTTAAGGCAAGTTCATGTCGTGATTGGATACCATGGTTACTTACAGCTTTTGAAGCCGGTTTTGGATGCACAGCGTCAAATTATTGTCGCCAAAGAGCTGTCACAAGAAGTTGACCGTGCAGCCATCGCTGTGCAATATGCCCTAGACGGATATGATGTTGCGGTGGTGTCAAGTGGCGATGCGGGAATCTATGGGATGGCCGGCGTGATTTTTGAGTATTTAAGCCAACATAATCCAGTAAATCCGCCTCCTATCGAAATGGTCCCTGGAATTTCTGCCTTGCAAGCGGCTGCAGCACGTGTGGGAGCCCCTATTATGCATGATTTTGCGGTATTAAGTTTGAGCGATTTAATGACGCCGTGGAACACCATAAAACAGCGTCTTGAGCATGCAGCCCAGGGGGATTTTGTGATCGCTTTATATAATCCCAGGAGTGCGAAGCGTCAGCATCAGATTGAAGAAGCCAGAGATATTGTCCTTCGCTACCGTAGCCCTAAAACGCCCGTGGCCATTGTCCGAAACGTTTCCCGGAGTGGTGAATCGGTGGTTTTGACCGATTTGGAACATCTATTGACCCATTTAATTGACATGTTTAGCCTTGTCCTGATTGGGAATTCGCAAACGTATCTGTGGCACGAGCGTCTCATAACGCCACGTGGCTATTATTCTTCACCGGACCTTCGGGTTTTGGTATTGGGCGGCACGATTGAGGGCCGGCAAATTGCACAACGCCTTGCCGCTCGCCGGATACCGGTGACCCTGTCCTATCAAAATGCTCCCAGCCACCATCCTTGGCCTGTTGGCGTCGAGGTGCATCACGGCAGTTTTGATTATCGAAGCTTAACGGAATTTGTTCAGCACCACCATGTGAACTATATTGTCGATGCGGCTCATCCCGATGCGAAGACCATCCATCACCTGGCTAAGACCGTTAGTGAGACTCTTCATGTTGATTATGTGAGGTATGCCCGGTCCTCATTAGTTCGTGAGCATTCGTTGATTTATCCCGTGACAAGCCATGAGGACGCTGCCCAGATTGCCGCAACGATGTCTGGGACCGTGTTATTGATGGTTGGCATCAAGTTTCTTGATGTGTATGCGCAAGTCCTTTTGCCAAGGCCCCAAGTGAACCCTGTGATCCGGATTTTGCCAAAATCGTCCTCTATTCACAAGGCGGAAACGCTAGGTTTTGCTCCGCAGCAAATCATCGCCATGATGGGTCCCTTTTCCCAATCTATAAATGCAGCATTATATGATCAATATCGGCCGAAGCTAGTCGTCACAAAGGCGGGTAGTTATGATTTACATGACAAAGTACAGCCGGCGCTAGACCGGGGAATTCCCGTGGTGGTCGTTCACCGCGCACCGGAATCCGGCGACTTGGAAGATGTGGGAGGGGGCCATGTCAATTCATTAGAGGCATTGGAGCAGCTCATTTTAAGTAAAATTCGCGTGCATTCTCCGACCTAGACTGAAATGGGAAAGGCTAATGTGTGCCGTGAGCGGTTATTTATGTCCCAATTGTGAGAAAGTCCGATCAACCAAGGAGCGTGTAAATCCTCTTTCTCCTGTATAGTAAACAGGGGATATTGTATACAGGCGATCAGATCCTGACTTTTTGGCGTGTATTGAGACGGCAGCGGGAGGTAAAGCCTAGTGGACGACTTATATCTCGGATCGATTTATGAGGACGTTGATGTTGATGGCGTCAAAAAGCGTCTGCGACAAGGGTTTACCACCGGAACATGTGCTGCGGCAGCGACACAAGGAGCGTTATGGTTGCTTGCCGGCCAACCCCTTCCTTCGGATTTGACCGTCACGTTGCCCATTGGCAAAAGAGCGCATCTCCCCGTGTATTCCGCATCGGTACAGGGAGAGCATGCGCTGTGCACGATTCAAAAAGATGGTGGGGATGATCCAGACGTTACACATGGGGCACTCATCACGGTGACCGTGCAAGGGACTGCCCTTCCCGGTATTGTTTTGGAAGGGGGAGAAGGGGTAGGACGTGTGACCAAACCGGGACTTGGTTTACGTCTTGGTGCTCCTGCTATTAACCGCATTCCACAAAAAATGATTTTGCACGAAGCCCAGCAAATGTTGGAAACGGTATTCGACACGTCGTGGTTCTCGTCTTACGCGGGTCTAAAGATTTCGGTCGCGGTAGAACATGGCGAAGACATTGCCCAAAATACCTGCAATCCGCGTTTGGGCATTGTGGGTGGGATTTCCATTTTGGGCACAACTGGCTTGGTTCGGCCGTATTCATTATCATCATGGAAAGCATCCGTGGTATTAGCGACCAAAGTGGCCTGTGAGAATCATGATCAAGTGGTTTTAGTTCCTGGAAGCCGTTCTAAACAGTGGGCCGATCAATATTTTACGTCTTTCCCCCCGGAGTCTGTCGTCGAAATTGGCCGGTTTCTGGGACATGCTTTACATGTTATTAATATTCGACCGACGGTGACACGCGTCATTTTTGCAGCCATGCCCGGAAAATTAACCAAAGTCGCGCAAGGGGCGATGGATCTTCATGCCTATGAATCCTCCGTGGACCTAACGTGGTTATTGAATTTAGCGCGAGACAGCGGAGTGAAGTCATCGGTGATGGAAGACATGCAGCATTTGACGACGGCAGGAGGAATTGTTAACCGGGCACGCCATTATCCGCGCTTTCTAAAACAATTGACCCTTTCTGCGCGGAACCAAATTCTTACAAAGTTGCGCGATGGTGTTGTCGTCGATGTATATCTCCTCGATGCACAGGGACATATTCTATCGTCCAGCGTATCATAATCCCTCTTAAGTCTCCTGTCCCATGTGTCTTAGTCTGACAGGATATATGGCACAAACCTTCGTTATGCTGAATGCGGAAAACACCATGACGGAGGAGTGTTAAGGCATGAACCAATACTCATGGAAACCTGATGATGCTACTCGCTCATCATCGACAATCTGGGAAACGCGTGCTCAGGAAGAATCCACCTCCATGGGAGTGCGTGTAGACCGCTGGCAGCAAGCGATACAATCCCAGTATCCGGAATTGCTTAGGCATTTGGTTTGGGACCGCGAACGGCTGAGGAAATTGGAAGAGGCAATTAACCAGGTGATTTCCGAGGAGGGATTGGATATCGCATCCATGACTCTGTATCGCCGTTCCCTGTTAAACCGGCTTACAGGACTAGGACCCTTGGATGCGTTGTTAACTGACGACCGGGTCACCGAAATTATGGTCAATGGACCGGAAGAAATTTTTTGTGAGCGTGCCGGACATATTGACCAGGTCGACCAAAAATTTCTCAGCCAAGAAGATGTCACGCTTTTGGCCCAACGTTTAGCGAGCCGTGCGGGTCGAGTACTCAATACGGAAACTTCGGTGTGTGATGCGCAGTTGGTGGATGGATCTCGGATTCATTGTGTGCTTCCCCCTATATCCGAACAAGCAGCCATAACCATTCGCCGGGCGCGTCACAAACCTTTCACATTAGATGACTATTTGTTAGGGGGAACATTAACTGCAGAAATATGGGAGGAGTTGGTGACCTTTATTCGGGAACGCCGCAACATTGTGGTGGCGGGAGGGGCTGGGTCAGGAAAAACGTCTTTACTGCGCCTTCTCACGGCTGTTGTGGATGATAGGGAACGCTTAATTACGATTGAAGACGTGCGGGAACTTAACCTCCACCATGCCAATACGGTAAGTTTGGAAGCACACCGGAATTATTCCATTCATGATTTGATGATTAACGCACTGCGTATGCGCCCTGACCGCATTATTGTAGGGGAAGTACGCGGCGAAGAAGCTATGGAACTCATTGAAGCGATGTCGACAGGACATCCTGGGAGTTTGTCCACCGTGCACAGTCAATCAGGTGGCGTGGCGACGATTTTTCGCTTAGCTCGGATGTGTTCCAGACGTCAATTAGGTATCCCGTTTGACCAGTTAGTGCAGCAAATTCGAGAAACTTTAGATGTCATCATTTATGTTCGCCGTTACCCTGATGGTGTTCGGCGTGTGGAATCCATTCAACAACCCCTTCAAGATACTATGAATATTATTTGGCAATATCAACAAGAACCGCACCCCGGATTTGTTAAGGTAGGGACATTTCATGCATAGTGCTATCCTATTGAGTGCCGGGCTGCTGGGCCTTAGTGTCACAGGCTTTCTATCGTCCTACCGACCGGTTTTATTGTCTCTAGGTAGTCTTGTCTCCTTGATACTTCCCAGTCACATTGTGGCAATGTCCACGTTGTTAATGGTTTGGGGATTAGATACGTTTTGGACAAGTCGTCTCCAACGCCAGCGACAAGAATTGAATGAACAGGAAACGGAACTGTTCTTGCGGCGTCTCAGCCGAATGTTAAAAGCCCGGGGGAGTTTAGCCTATGCCTTAGATGACCTGGGACGGGCGGATTCCCGAATTCAGCTGTATGCGGAACCAGAACGTGTGCTCGATGAATTGTCGTTGCAGTGGTCTACTGATGCAATACGGGTGGTGGCGAGTTCGGCTAAATGGGCTGATCGTTATGGAGGGTCGTTAGAGAACATTATCGAACATGTGATAAAACACATGGCGCTATCACGCCGGTGGCGATTTCAACGGCGGCTAGAAGAAATGACGTTAGAATCAACCGTCTTCATCCTCACACTGGCGCCTTATGTGGTTCTTCTCTTATTGAAAATGGCTATTCCGACATTTTATGGAGTATTTATTGGGACAGGGTTAGGACATGTGATGCTAATCTTATCCGGGATCATTAGTTTTTTGGTGTTACAGATTTTTTCTTGGCATATTCGCAATGAGGTGCGGCCATGACCGCGATGATTTCGGCTTTATTCCTGGGGATTGTGGTCATGGTCTGGCGTTCGCGCACATTAAGGTTGACATCCCTATTATGGGTAGCTGGTGGCTTGTTTGGCCCATGGTTATGGCACCCTACCTTAACCGGTGCGCTGTTACTCACGGGGATAAGCCTATTAGGGTTTTTGGGCGAATGGAAAGCACCTCTTAGCCGTAAAATGATACGCCAAAAGCGTTGGAGCCTTGTGCGATTCTGGCGAACCACCGCTTTTTTCTTGACGGCAGGAATGACGTTTTGGCAAGCGGTTGATCAAGCCGTGTTAGCGGTGCCAGAAGTGGCTTTAGATATTGGTTACTTGGCGAAATTGATTGGTGCACAGCGAGCGGATTCCTCGGCTCTTCTGACATTTCGGACCCAATATCCGGGGCCGGAAGGAGATTTGGTCGCCACGATGATGGCGTACGGCTATCAAAACGGTCTTCAAGCCGAAGATGCAATTTCTCAGGCCTGGGATATGGAAGAACAACTCGCGTTAGAAGAGGCCCTAAAAAAGCAGTCGGATCCGTTATGGTTGACCCTTTTACCCGCATTATTGCTGCTCAATGTTCTGATGATGTTTGTGGGCCCGATGATTGTCATGGCGATCAAAAATTGGTCCGTCTTAGCCCATTAAAGTCTCCTAATGTCTATGTGTCTTGTAGAAAAAAGGACTGAACCGAGAAAAACTGTGAAATATCCGACCGAAAAAAACCTCTGTGAAAGTCATCAGTTCTTTCCCTCGTAGCTTCCTGTTCTTTTCATTTCACTCGGTATGGTGGTGACCGTGCACGTTTTAGCGGTACCAACGTATGTGTAAAGCACGCACCGAGGAATCGGCCTGGGAAAGGGGAATGACATTGATTGCGGAATGGGCATTAATGGAACAAGACTTTTACATTGATGCGGTCTTGTATGCCGTGGTTGCATCGGGACTCTATCAGGCATTACAGCGGGGAGCTAGACGCGAGGATTTAGATAGATTGCAGGACAATCTCACAATCTCTTGGAAATCCCTGCTTTCTATTCTCAAAGATTTAGGATATGTTAGACAATTAGCAGATAGGTGGTATTGGGCTGGCGTATCACTGCCTGCCCGCCGTATCCACCGAATGGATATGATGAGACGATGGCTAAACTTGGCGGCCAATTATTCACCTACCGAACTCACGTTGTGTATTCAATCCTCAGAAGATGACCGTTTACGAGAATCGAGCTTGCCAATCAATACTTATGTTTTGAAGTATGTGCCCATATCCCAACCTATGCGGTGGATGGATGTTGGGGGTGGCAGTGGAACATTAGCGTTGACTTTAGCGACTTCTGGGGTCGAAGTGACTATGGTCGATACGTCTTATACTATTGCGCGCGTTTCCAAGCATTTACAACATCCTCAGATCAGATTATGGGCTGGCGATATTTTACAGTCCTTGCCGGATGGAAGATTTGATGTCATCAGTCTTATCCGGTTGATTGAAAATTTTCCGATTGAAACCACCTTGCTCCTTTTGAAGCGGTTAACGCGCGCGAGTCACGAATCCACCCGGCTGGTTTTGGTGACAACTGACGCCGATTTAGATCTCTGGGCCCAGTTATTTGCCATTGAAGTCCAGTTGACAACGCATCAAGGACGATTATATAGCTTGCGTCTGTTGAAAATCCTAGCTACTAAAGCAGGTTGGCGCATTAAACAAGTGCATCATGTTGATTTATTCTGTATTACGATTTTGGAACCTATTCCTGTACTAAAACTGTCCCATAGAAGACGTGCCATACCAGCGCACTCAAAAATCCAATCCACCAAAGTCCTGCAATTACTGTGAGAAAGGTGTTAAAGGGTTGGCGGTTTAAAGCCCATAGAATGAGGATATAGCCGATGAGGCCGATGATACGAGAGATAGCGGTAAAGCGGCTCCGATAAAAATCGGGCCAATGGGCAGATTTAAAGGTGTCCTCTCCGAGATAACTCAAAGACGTTCCCGCGCTTAAGGTTATGATGAAGAGCCAAAAGTGCCTGCCTTGAGGATTAGGATGAAGACGCACGGCAGTGGCGGACACCGCAGCTAATAGGTAGGCATAGACGAGAAACCGGTTCACGGGCCATTTGGCAACAATCGGTGCACTAAGGCCAATCATAACCGCGGTACCTGTACTGATGAGAAGGAAGACAGGAAAAATGCGCGGAAAAAACACCGTGCCAAACGCATAAGTCAAGAGGGAAAAACCTGACGTGTTGGTGAGGGAAAACACCGATGACACGAGCAGGCGAGGAAAAAATTTAAGGAATTGGGGATAGGTCATATTTTGGCCTCGGTGACATTCCCACGACGCGGATTCGACGAGTTGAGATCGCACAACCCAAGAGAGTACAGACAACAACAGCGGCACAATGGCTACGGCATTTTGACGGAACGGCGCAGGCAATTTGGGCGCAATCCAGGTATAAATGGCGAGCACAAATCCTCCCAAATTGACGAAATTGAGCTCCGTGTATAAGGCCTGGACGCGTAAGCTGGGGGTGATCAATTCCTGGGCATAAGTTAACAGCGTGTTACTTTCAATGCCTCCAGCAATTAGAAGGAGCGCGGATCCGATCAAAAGACCGAGAATATGGGGACGCCACAAAATTAGTAAAGATCCACTGATATACAGGACGGGTGTTCCCATTAACAGTTTTAAGCGGCCTAGATAGTCAGCTAACACGCCTCCTAGGCCAATACCCAATGCGAGAAGAAGCGGACCCCATGCTAAAAGCAGGACGGTGTGGCCTTTAAGCCATACCGCTTGGGAGGCAGCCACACCGTAAATATAGGAATTGAGAAAAAGACCAAGGGATAATGCCCAAAACGGCGTCGACTGCCAAAGTTTTGACTGTGTCATGCCGTTATTCTCGTGCCGAATCCTATAACTTATGCGTGAGGGATGGGGTTTGCAGGAACTTGAATAGAGCACAGAGCTTGATCAAGGTCATGCCATAAATCTTCGGCACTTTCTAACCCGACAGATAGACGAATAAGATCACCACCCGCCCCAGCGAGTTCCTGCTCCTCAGCAGATAACTGTTGATGGGTGGTCGAAGCAGGATGGATGGCCATGGAACGGACATCGTCGACGTTGGCGACAAGGAGCCACAATTTAAGGGCGTTGATGACGGCTTCAGCATTTGGCCGTCCGCCGACTACACCAAAATTTAGCATAGTCCCGAAATAACCAGGGCGAAGGTATTTTTGCGCTCGTGGGTAGGACGGGTTATCAGGTAAACCGGGATAGTTGACCCAACTCACCATGGGATGTTTTTGCAGTTGGGTGGCCAAATAATAAGCGGATTGCGATGCCGCTTTCATCCGAACGGGAAGGGTTTCCAGACCCACTAATATCAAAAATGCGCTAAGTGGGGAAAGCGCTGCGCCCGTATCCCGAAGTAATTTGGTCCGTAGTCGTGTTGCGTAGCTATTAGGCTGTTCTCCAAAGACAAGCCCATGATAACTTTGGTCCGGGCGCGAAAACTGCGGAAATTTCTCGGTGTTGAAATCAAAGCGGCCGCCGTCCACCACAATGCCCCCAAGAGATGTGCCGTGTCCTCCAATCCATTTGGTTAAAGAATGGATAACAATGTCTGCCCCATGATCGAGTGGACGCTCTAAAAAGGGGGTAGCGAAGGTATTATCAACCAGTAAAGGGATATTGTGCCGATGGGCGAATTCTGCCCATGCTTTGATATCTGTGACATTCAACGCTGGATTACCTATAGATTCCACATAGACTCCACGGGTTCGGTCGTTAATTAGGCGATCGGCGTCCGGTAACTCGTCCTCCGAAATAAAGTGTACCGTTATGCCGAAGTCAACCAGAGTTGAGGTAAATAACGTCCAAGTGCCTCCATATAATGACGGGGACGCAATCAGTTCATCGCCCGCGCGGCATAAATTGAGGACTGCCGCGGTAATGGCTGCCATTCCGGAGGAAAAAGCCACAGCCGCCTGGCCGCCCTCTAGCAGAGCAATGCGTTTTTCCAAGACATCAGTGGTGGGATTCATGATGCGGGTGTATATGTTGCCGGGCTCATCAAGGTTAAATAATCGTGCCGCGTGGGAAGCATCGTGAAAAGCATAGCCTACCGTTTGATAAATAGGCACTGCAATAGCGGAGGTCTCTTGGTCTGGGCGGTATCCTGCACGAATGGCCATCGTTTCAATATCCCATTGCTGTTCATCCATGTATTCTCTGTCCCCCTTAATGGTTAAAGAGTTGGGTAAATCCTTATGGTGTAAAAAAAATAGCCGGCAAAGCCGGCAATGCGTGTCGGCCTCTCATTTCTCAGCAAATTGCTGCAGGAATTGGCACCATAACCATTAAGGCCGGTTGCCGGGCATCATTGGGCCAGTCCCTCCGCCACTCTCCATAAGAGGTGAATAATTGATAATTAGAATAGGAAATATGAATAAATTAGTCAAGATTAATTCGAATTTTGTTCGGTTGTTTCCTGAGCAATATAACGGGCATAATGAGCCGCGGCTTCAGAACGCCGGGTATATCCTAACTTGCTTAATATATTGCTCACATAGTGTTTTACGGTTTTGTCGCTGAGAAAGACTAATTGGCCGATTTCCTTGTTGGTTCGCCCTTGGGCAATCAATTCTAAAACCTTTTGTTCCTGGGCTGTAAGTGTGGCGACAGGATCGACAGTCGTTTTGGGATTACGGAGGCGGTCAAGCAATTGAGAAGTGACTTCCGGCCCAAATAATGCTCCCCCTTGAGCTACCGTGCGAATTCCATCTATAACCGCTCGGCCGCGGCTTTCTTTGAGCAAGTAACCCGAGGCTCCGGCATTGACTGCATCAACCACCAAATCCTGTCCGCCAAATGATGTCAGCATAATAATTTGCAGGTGCGGATCTTTGGTCTTAAGAATTCGGCAAACTTCCAACCCATTAACATCGGGTAACCGCACATCGAGCACGACGACATCGACCTGACCTGGAATTTGCTCAATCGCGTCCTTACCCGAGTCCCATTCTTGTACCAACTTCATATCGTCCTGGCGTTCAATCATATTGCGTAATCCAATGCGGACCACTTCATGGTCATCGACAATTGCTACGCGTATGGCGTTATCATTGGCCATAGGTAATGGGCCCCCTTTTAATCAATCATGAAACCCCAATTAATTATCATTATAGCCATGGAATCTGGAGGGTGACAGTCGTCCCAACATGCCGCTGACTATCAATGTGAACTTGTCCATGCCATCGCTCGATTCGTTTGGTCATATTGCGAATGCCAAAATGCGTGTGGGTGGTATCTGGATGATAAACAAAACCTTCTCCATCATCTTTGATGGTAACCTGGTAGAATTCATCGGTACTAGTCCACTCAATCACAATGTGATGGGAATGTCCGTGAATGCGGGCATTGGACACGGCTTCTTGGATGCTTAAGAGCAAATCATGAATTCTATCCGGATGTAATTCCAGGTAGCGTTCGTCGTTGAATGTCATGGTAATATCATCCATGGGTCCGAGTCGGCGTAGCATATCCGCGAGAGCAATGCGAAAGTCGATCGACGTGGATTCTAAACTTTGAATAAAGAAACGAATCTCTGTCATTAATAAGCCTAAGGTCTCGCTGATGCGATTTAATTCGGTAGCGGTATCCTGATCCAGGGTATCGTGGCTATCGACAAGATTGTCCAAAGACAGCGTAATCCCGTAGAGTGTTTGCAGGACGCCATCATGCAGATCCCGTCCAATACGTTCCCGTTCCTTGAGCGTTGCGAACACTTCTCGTTCCTGATAAAAACGGGCATTAGCAATAACGGCAGCAGCTTGTCTAGCAAATAACTCCACAATGGCCTGATCGTCAGCGGTGAAACCATCCGCCTTTTCCGTGAGATATAAATGCCCCATAACTTGACTTTGGTACAATAAGGGTAATCCCAAGAAGTTTTCCATATGAGGATGATGGGGAGGAAATCCGATGGATGCTGGATGGTCTTGTAGACGCTGCAAACGAATAGGGCGCCGGTGGCGAATGACTTCTCCTAATAGCCCGCGGCCAGTAGGGTATTGTCCAATCTGGTGAATTTGATCGGCGCTAACCCCGGATGTAAAAAATTGCCGGATTGTATAGGTCTCGTCATCTTCAAGAACGGCTAATGCCGCATATTTAGCCCCGGTCAGGCGTCGTGCCACATCCACCACATTTTGCACGATATCAGTCCAGTCACCCACGGTTGTCATGGCATAGGAGGCTTCCCGCAGCGCGTTAAGCCCATCCCGCTGTTTTTCTAACCGCTGATTAGCTTCCAGAACAGCTATCTGTTGCTGGGATAACATGCCAAACACTAAATACGAAAAAAATCCTGTCCCAATGAGCAGAATAATGGCTAAAGCTGGATCGTGCCATTTTGTCGGTAAATGCGGCGAGAGAAATTGGTGAAACAACAGGATAGTAATGGCAACACCAGCCATAGCAAACAGAGTTGCTGTCCATCGCCAAGGCCTCGGGGACAGACTCAATGTTCGATAAGATGATTTACGCATATTAGGACCTCTTAGATGTTCAGCTAGATATCTTTGACTATACCATGGATATCAGCAATTTTTTTACGGATTTTTTATGCTGCGTCCCCGAGTTTTTACGGATTTCTTTATGAGGGGGCTGTTATACTAAGGCAACCCCAGCGCTGATAGCAAAGAAAGGGGGCATTTACGGTGTTGGACATCGAAATGGTCGGGCTAAGTATTCTCCTCTTTGCTGGGTTAGTATTGCTAACCCAATTTTTGAGCAAATTGTAAGGTCAGGAGGATTTTTATGGATTGGATTCTTTTGGGTATTTCAGTGGCGCTGATGATTTACTTGCTGTATGTCATTGTTCATCCCGAACGTTTTTAATATGGTCATCATTTAGGAGGGTGTTTTGTGTCTATTCAGACAGTGATGACGTGGGTTGTGATTTTTGCGGTCTTTGCCCTTACGGTCAAACCCGTAGGAAACTATATTGTTAAAGTCTTTACTTTCGAACCGACACTCCTCGATAAACCCTTGAAACCCATTGAAAATGCGCTATTTCGCGTGATGGGAATTCAAAGAGATAGTACTATGACGGCAAAGTCCTATGCTATTGCGTTATTATTGACGAACTTTGCCTGGTTGATTGGCGCATATTTTTTGTTACGCGTCCAAGGCGCGTTACCGTTTAATCCTCAACATTTTCCCGATATCAATCCTCAATTGGCCTTTAACACCGCCGCGAGTTTTACAACCAATACCAACTGGCAGGCCTATTCCGGTGAAAATACCATGTCCTATTTTTCGCAATTCGCGGTGTTATCTTATTTACAATTTGTCACGCCCGCAACCGGTGGAGCGGCTGGCATTGCCTTTATTCGCATGCTGAGCGGACGAAAGATTGGGAATTTTTTTGTCGATCTCACTTTAATGGTGACTCGCCTGTTATTGCCCTTATCGGTGATAGTGACTTTAATACTCGTTGGTCAAGGAGTACCGGAATCCCTAGGACCCTATCTCCATATCCACACGATTACCGGCCAAACTCAAACGGTTCCCCAAGGGCCGATTGCATCATGGGAAGCTATTGAACATCTAGGCCAAAATGGTGGGGGATATACCAATGCCAACAGCGCGAATCCGTTGGAAAATCCGACCGCTTTTTCTAATGTCATCGAAGTCATTTCGATGGGTCTTTTGCCTATTGGATTCTTTTATGCGTTTGGCGCAATGACCAGAAGGAAGCGGCTCGCCTGGACATTAATTGGGGTATCTGCCAGTTTTTATGTCATCATGTTGGCGCTGATTTATTTTCCGGAAATGGCTGGAAACCCGGTGATTAATGCCCTGGGCCTTCATTCGCATGCGAACATGGTTGGCAAAGAGTTACGATTTGGTATTGGAGGAACCAGTATTTTTGAAACATCGACCATGGCTTTTACCACCGGATCGGTCGCTAGTGCCCACGATAGTTATTTGCCTTTGTCCTCGCTGAGCTTCTTTTTGGGGATGTTTCTCAATATGGTTTTTGGTGGCAAAGGTGTTGGCCTTCTGAATATGTTGATGTTTGTCATTATTACCATTTTCTTAATGGGATTGATGGTGGGACGTACCCCTGAGTTCTTAGGTAAAAAAATTGAAACCCGGGAAGTATCGTTGGCATCGATCGCGTTTTTGCTGCATCCCTTACTCATTTTGGTGGGCAGTGCCATTGCGGTGGCAACCCCGCAAGGATTGCAAGGAATTTTTAATCCCGGTCCCCAAGGATTATCAGAAATTCTTTATGGATTTACCTCAGCGGCAGCCAATAATGGATCGGCTTTTGGGGGATTAGGGGCCTCCTTGCCCTTTTACGAAGTGGCGCTAGGCATTGTTGTGATTATTGGCCGTTACGCCTCTGTCGTTGCAATGCTTCTTATCGGCGAATCCTTACTAAACAAACGCTCAGTTCCAGAAACGTCGGGTACCATGCATACGGATACCCCGTTGTTTGGTGGCATTTTATTTGGGGCCATTATTGTTTTGAATGCCCTGACGTTCTTTCCCGTCATGGCACTCGGTCCGATCGCCGAACAATATCTCATGTTAGCCCATCATTTATTTTGAGCGTGTGTGAAGAGAGGAGTTTGATATCTTGGCAGTTCAAGACGACCCGGTTTCCCAGAATTATGTGGGCAGTGTTCTCAAAGACACATTTCGGAAACTTGACCCGCGGGAAATGATTCACAATCCCGTAATGTTTGTGGTTGAAGTGGGGACAGCAGTTGTGATCTGGCTCGATATTGTGGCTAAAAGCGCCTCAGGTCGGAGTTATGACACTCTGGTGGCTGTGATTTTGTTGATGACAATTCTCTTTGCAACCTTTGCCGAAGCCTATGCGGAGGCGCGGGGACGTGCGCAAGCTGACTTCTTGCGACGAACAAAATCTTCGACTCGGGCCAAAGTATTACAGCCTGATGGGAGTACGACCATGGTCGATTCCTCGCAGTTGACGAGAGGTAGTAGAGTTATAGTAGAAGCTGGGGATATGATTCCTGGTGATGGAGTGGTGTTGGAAGGTGTGGGATCAGTTGATGAATCGGCCATTACAGGTGAATCCGCTCCGGTAGTCAAAGCCAAGGAGGATGCGGTGACTGGCGGAACGGTCCTGTTATCCGATCGGCTCGTACTGGAAATTACCGTTAATCCCGGAGAGACATTTTTAGATCGCATGATTGCTTTGGTCGAGGGAGCAGAACGACAAAAAACTCCTAATGAGATCGCCTTATCGGCATTACTTGGTGTGCTCACATTGATTTTCGTTCTGGTGGTTGTGACATTGGTTCCTATTGCCCGATATTTCGGACCGCATGCGGCCAATATTACCACCATGGTCGCTTTACTGGTTTGCTTAATTCCTACAACTATTGGTGCGTTACTCTCGGCGATTGGAATTGCTGGGATGAATCGTGTTTCATTGGTGAACGTTGTAGCAAAAAGTGGCCGCGCCGTCGAAGCGGCAGGGGATATTGATACCATTATTCTTGATAAGACAGGTACGATTACCATTGGTAATCGTATGGCAACCGAATTTTTGCCGGTACCAGGAGTCAGTGTGGAAGAATTAGCTGAGGCCTCATTGATCTCCTCTTTAGCGGATACGACGCCAGAAGGTCGATCGGTGGTCGAATTGGCTCAAAAAATTCTTCATTTGGATACTTTGCCCGAATACACTGGAGAACCTGTGCCATTTTCTGCGCACACGCGGATGAGCGGGATTGATTTAGCGGATGGTCGCCAAGTGCGTAAGGGTGCGGTCAGCGCGATTCGTGCCATTGTCCAAGATGCACCCCATGAGTTAGAGGTCAATGCGGAACTGGTGGCTAAAGATGGCGGAACGCCGTTGGCGGTAGAAGTTGATGGGCGAGCGCTAGGCATTATCCGTCTTAAAGACATTGTGAAATCGGGATTAAAGGAACGCTTTGCGGATTTCCGTGCCATGGGAATTCGCACCGTCATGGCAACAGGCGATAACCGAATTACGGCTGCCGTAATTGCTCAAGAGGCTGGAGTTGACGACTTTATCGCGGAGGCGAAACCGGAGGATAAGATTGCCCTTATCAAAAAGGAACAGGCGGAAGGGAAGCTCGTCGCGATGACGGGAGATGGGACAAATGATGCACCCGCTTTGGCTCAGGCCGACGTGGGGCTGGCTATGAATAGCGGAACTATGGCGGCAAAAGAAGCCGGTAATATGATTGATTTGGATTCGAATCCCACTAAATTACTGGATGTGGTTATGGTCGGGAAGCAGCTTTTGATTACGCGAGGAGCCTTGACGACATTTTCGATTGCCAATGACGTCGCAAAATACTTTGCGATTATTCCTGCGATGTTTGCTGCCGTACCTGAACTTTCGGGCTTACGAGCCTTAAACATCATGGGACTGAAGACGCCCCATGGAGCCATTTTATCGGCATTGATTTTTAATGCGCTGATTATTCCCGCACTCATTCCCTTTGCGATTAAAGGAGTAAAATACCGCGCGGAAAGTGCGGACAAAATGTTGGCGAGAAATATTTTTAACTGGGGAATTCTTGGCGTGATTATCCCCTTTATTGGAATTTGGGGCATTGACCGAATCTTGGGCTTATTTGGATTGGCGTAAAGGAGATGCGTGTGATGAAATGGTTGCGACCGATTGTTGGCGTGACATTGGGAACCTGGTTACTGGTAGGATTAGGATATCCACTGGTGATGACTGGAATAAGTCAGATTCTCTTTCCTTATCAGGCCAATGGTTCTCAAATTCGGGTGAATGGCCAAGTGGTGGCATCGCAGCATGTGGGGCAGTATTTTAATCAACCACAATATTTTTGGGGCAGGCCATCGGCGACCACGCCGCCCTATAATCCGGAAGCTTCTAGCCCCAGTAATTTAGGTCCCACCAATAAATTACTCGTGGAACATGTCAAGGCACGCATCAAGGCCTTGCAAGCGAGTATTCCGGGGCTTAAAGTGTCTCAAATTCCGATTAGTTTGGTCGAGAGCTCAGGGTCCGGATTAGACCCCGATATTACAGTCCAGTCCGCTCTCATTCAAATTCCACGGGTGGCCAAAGCCACAGGATTGAGTGAAGGATTTTTGACCCGACTGGTCGATCAACATGTTCTGGGACCCCAGTTCGGCATTTTCGGAAAAGATCGGGTTAATGTCGTGGAATTAAATTTAGCAGTTTACGAAGCATTGCACCCTCATCAGTCCAGTTAGCTGTAACCGGTGAACAAGACAAAGCGGCTAGAGGTTGATCTAGCCGCTTTGTCTTGAACCTGGTATGCGCTTATGGACGCTCTACCGGGTGCCCTCCACCGAGCCACAATGACATTCCACCGACGACATTGGCCACGTTGTAACCTTGTTGTGACATCCACGCGGCAACAGATGAGCTTCGACCACCCGATGCGCAAACGATAGCATAAGTCTTGTCTTTATCGAGTTCATTGATACGATTTTGAATTTGACCCATGGGAATGTGCAAGGCTCCGGGAATCTTGCCCGTACGCAATTCGTAGGCTTCACGTACATCGATAACGACGTACTTGTCGAGATTTTGGCGCAATTCATCGACAGTGAGATCAATGACCCGTTCGACCGGCAATTTGGCATCTTGCCACGCTTGAAGCCCCTTATCCCACGTAAATACGACATTTAAACCAGCCTGTTCCAAACTTTCGACGGCGGCCTGAATAACAGCAGGATTGTCGGCGTAAAGACCAATAGGCGGATTTTGGCCATTTAAGGCTCGTTTGACCTCTTCACCCCAAGCACGGCGGTGAAACGGAAAGTTATAGGTGCCAGCTGGGTGACCCTTGCTGTAAATTTGGGGCGGATTAATGTCCAAGAATAGCGCCATGCCCCGTTCGACCTGAGACACAAATTCTTCTGCGGTTAAAATTGCCATGGTCGATCACTCCTTGAAAAATTGATTTGATACCCTGCCCGTGCACAAGAAAGGGTCCGAAAGCTAGCATGAAACGGCTTACTTGCATTGTCACAGGGCACAACATACCTCATAGGGTATATTGTGAAGGATTTTATGACAATGTCAACCATACCCTGGGACAATTTATCCTGAACTTTTTGGCCGTTCTGTCCTATTTCGTAGCATGCCCAGCTGGTTGTAAGAAAATCGACGAGAGCCAAAGATTACATGGGCGGCAACTAAAGAATTCGGAGAGGCATTAGAATTCTCCGATCTACTGTCCGCATCTGAAATCCATCTGCTCACTAATGGGATCATTGTGGGGCATTCTGCATATTGAGTGCGATCTGCGATCTCTACAGACTTTTCTCTGTCATTTAAGGGATGGTTCATTTTTGACGGTGTTTTGCGATTGGCTCACGCATTTTTTTATTGACTAGTTTTATCGACAAGATGTGGCATTCTATTTAACGTTTTAGTCTTCAAAAAAGAATACTATCGGACTTTCTACCCTCTTGACTAGTGGAAAAGATGTGTTATCAGCATTTTCAGTTTTTCTCGTTCTACGGAAATGCTAAGCTATGCCCTTGGAAAACAATCCAGAACGTAGCCTCCGCTACTAATAAATATAAAAATAAAAATTGCAGTATAAGAAAGAGTGTGCGATTTCGATTAGCATAGTACGTACCGGAAATGATACCTAAAACGGGAAATGCTACGAGGGAAATAATGTGGGCGGCATGTTCATAAACTATCGTGACAAGAGCCAAAAGGATTAATAGGATATCGATAGCGCGGCTCAGAGATTTTAGGGTGAGCATATTGTATTCCTCCACCATAGTTGGCTGGAGCCCCCCATACCAGAAATCACCTCATAACGTCGTGTAGGTGGCTCTTTGTTTCCCAATACCTTCTTCCAGCAGCATCGATGGCAGAAAGTGGAACGATCCCTAACGGGGATCTGTCACACAAGCGAGTCCGGTATGCCGAAGCGCACGTTCATATAAAATCCCGAGACATCCCTCCACGCAGTATCGTCGGGGAAGCTTGTGGATTCGACAGGAGTACGGCAAGTCCTGCCGAACGGGGAGGGGGATTGCTTCCCATCATACTGCTAGATTTGATTCCGACAGACCTCAGCATATTTTATTACATTATATACATTGAGGAGAACTAGGGTAATTCATACAATATTGGGAAGTTAGAGACAATCCATAGGATTAGTAGGCGTTCGGCGGCTTATCTCGATTGTTGGGTTAACATGTCATCAATACCTTGTGTAACGCGTACACGAGTGGAGGAATCGACCGATGCAATTACTACCAATTGATGCCTTTATCGCGCATCTTCGGGCGTCTATCCAGGCGGCATTTGGGAACGCAGAAGAGCTGAGACTGGGCACATCTCGGTTCGGACATCCGATTCCGGCGTTCAAAATTCCCGGTCAATCCCGGCGGGCCGTGTTCCTGGGCTTTTCCCATCCGAATGAGCCGCTGGGGGAACTGATTTTAGAAGCGGTGGTTCGGGAGGCTATTGATCGCTATTCTCCCAACCAGAGAGCATGTTGGTATCTCGTGCCTGTCTGGGACCTGGATGGCGCGCGGGAAAATGAAGCGTGGTGGTCTGGTATCGTCACGGTGGAGCGGATGATTGACCATTGGTATCGTCCCGCGCCGTCGGAGCAAGTGGAGTGGACCTTTCCACTGGATTATGGTGACGTGCGCTTCGACCAGCCGAAGCCCGAAACGGAGGCAGTGCAGCGATTATTGGATGTTGTACAACCCGAGGTACTCATGTCGTTGCACAATAGCGTCTTTCCAGGCGCCTACACCCTGATTTCGCCCCAAGGTGCCTCGCTCGCCCCACGTATCAGTGAGACCTTGTGCACCCATGGTTTGCGACCATTGTCGCCATGTCCCATTCCGTATGTGGAGACTTATGCCGACGGCGTGTTTGGGCTCCCGCACGCCCGCTTGGAAATCGACTACTTGCGGAAGCTCGATCCACGTGGGTCCCTAAGTTTTTATGATAATGGCGCCGCCAGCTTCGATTATGTGGGCTCGTCCTGCCTCTCCTTCGTCATGGAACTGCCCTTGTTTGACTGGGCATCCCACCCGGACGATGGGCACCTTCGTCGACGGGACCTGGGGGCGCGTCACCTGGCAGCGTGGGAACAGTTGTGGGAGGATTTGGAGGCAGCCTTTGCGGATGAAGACTTGGCGCAAAGCGACGATCCGCTCCTGTCATCGCCGCGCTATTTCTACCAGCGACGGGATGCAGACCGCGCTACCATCCGGCACCGCTTGGCCAAAGTCCTGCGGAGTTTGGATCCGGTCCAATCGGTAGATTGGGAGAATTACATGGCGGATCTTCTGACGATTGCTACGCAGTATTCCCAGCTCCACCGGGGCGGGGGACCCGTGCTACCCACCGCCATGAACGTTCGGCAGGAATTGGGGCAGTTAGCTCGAGATCGTCTCTGCGTCCTGGATCCGGCAACGATCTACGATGCCGGACGGACCCTAGTCGGGTTAGTCCTGAATGAGATCCGGTAATGGACATTTCGATCGCGGCCCTCGCTCAAAGCGGTGAAGCTTTTTCGCGCAAGATGCGATTCCGCCCCCCAAATTTGGACATTTGCGATCTCTTTCACGCGGATACGCATTGGGACATCATATCAGCCCTACGGGCTGGGACTGGGGGACAGGGCCAGGGCGTCACCTCGCCCCTGTCCCCCAGTGCAAAAGTCTCGCTTTTCTACACTTTGACGGGCATCCAGGTCGCTTGCCCTCCAGCGACTCGTTGTCGCATCGTCGCCGGGGACCAAAATTCTCAGCTCCCATGCAGCCGATCTTGGTTATAAAAGGCAATCCATCGCGTTATGGCCGCATAGGCCTCGCCATATGTGGCAAATTCTTGAGTGAGACACTCGCGCTCCAACTGAGCATGCCACGACTCCATCAAGGCGTTTTTATTCGGCGTGGCCACCGGAATGCGTTCATGTTCCAGACCATAGGTGGCACAAGCCGTTTCGAATGCCTCGGCGATAAACTGGGGGCCATTGTCGGTCCGCAGAACGGGAGGCGTCTGCCATTCCGATTGACGCTGGATCACCGCGTGTTTTAGGGCTCGCACAACATCCGTCGCCTGACAATGGAGTCCCATGTGGTAGGCAATAATCATGCGGTCACACACATCGATAATGGCTTGGAGATATAAAACCGATCCTCACCCGCAATATACACATAGGTAATGTCCGTTTGCCAGAGCTGATTGGGAGCCGTAATGATGCGGTTCCGCGCCAGCCGACGCGGATGCCGGATGCGGCGTTTTCGCTGAGGCCATAATAAGTGCCACTGTCGAAGGAGGCGATACACCTTTTTGAAACTAATCTGTAGATGATAGCGTCGTCGCAAGACCCATGTGATTTTATGATACCCATAGGCCGCATTTTCCGTCGTCAGAATATCGGTAATCCAGTCCATAATCTGGCCATCGGCGATTTTCTGGCCATTTTGTGTGACGCTGTATCCTCGCGGAGGTCGACCCGGCGCCTGATGGCGCCGATCCGGTTCCCGATGGCGTTGGCGATGACGCCACGCATAAAAGGTAGCCCGTGAAAGGCGAATCGTCGCACACCATCGGCGAAGGGGCACCTGAGGAGCGCGGTGATGCCAATCCATCACGTGTTCACACAATTCTGTCACGGACGGATCCCCTTTTTTTGCAGCAGATCTTGAAGCATAGCAATCTGCAGATCTTTTTCCCCGAGTAATTTCTTTAATCGTTCATTTTCGTCTACCAGACTCATGAGATCGTGGGGATGGTGGGCCGCCTTCATCGCCTCACGCACCCAGCGACGCACCATGGATGGACTCAGCTGATGACGACGAGCGACTAATGTCGCATTTTGCGTGTCTTGAGCTTCTTGAACAATCTGTTGCTTGAATTCCGGTGAATAGGTTTGACTCATCGTGCACACTCTCTCCTCTGAACTGATAATTATCCTACCAGGAGAGATCGCGATTGTCTCGTCTTCTTAAGGGGCTTAAAAGGTCACACACATCGATAATGGCTTGGAGATATAAAAACCGATCCTCACCCGCAATATACACATAGGTAATGTCCGTTTGCCCGAGTGGATTGGGAGCCGTAATGATGCGGTTCCGCGCCAGCCGGCGCGGATGCCGGATGCGGCGTTTTCGCTGAGGCCATAATCAGGGTCCCTGTCGAAGGAGGCGATACACCTTTTTGACACGAATCTGTAGATGATAGCGTCGTCGCAAGACCCATGTGATTTTGTGATACCCATAAGCCGCATTCTCCGTCGTCAGAATATCGGTCATCCCGTCCATCATCGGGCCATCGGCGATTTTCTGGCCATTTTGTGTGACGCTGTATCCTCGCGGAGGTCGACCCGGCGCCTGATGGCGCCGATCCGGTTCAGCATGGCGTTGGCGATGACGCCACGCATAACAGGGGGCCCGTGAAAGGCGAGTCGTCGCACACCATCGGCGAAGGGACACCTGGGGAGCGCGGTGATGCCAGTCCATCACGTGTTCACACCATGCTGTCACGGACGGATCCCCTTTTTTGCAGCAGATCTTGAAGCATGGCAATCTGCAGATCTTTTTCCCCGAGTAATTTTTTAACCGTTCATTTTCGTCTACCAGACTCATGAGATCGTGGGGATGGTGCGCTGCTTTGACAGCCTCACGCACCACACGACGCACCATGGATGGACTCAGCTGATGACGACGAGCGACTCATGGCGCATTTTGCGTGTCTTGAGCTTCTTGAACAATCTGTTGCTTGAATTCCGGTGAATAGGTTTGACTCATCGTGCACACTCTCTCCTCTGAACTGATAATTATCCTACCAGGAGAGATCGCGATTGTCTCGTCTTCTTAAGGGGCTTAAAAGATGGCACCCATGACCGTCCATCCCCAATGCCCATAGAGTAATGGTGGGGAGGCGACGCCAATCAATAAGGCAATAACCCCTACGATTTGGCGGGGAGACTGGGCGCGGGTGCGTTCTCCAATAGTCTGGAACATTTCGGGGAACAAGCTCGTCCAATTCAGAACGACGGTGAGATAGGTCAAGTCAAACAACAAAACCATGATCAGAAAATACAGGGAGAGTTCCTTCTGCGACACGAGGGGATGCCAAAGCAGGAAGAAAATCAGGCCTAAGGGGATACTCATTCCTGCAATATAAGGAATCCGGCGACCATAACGGCTTTTCGTGCGATCGGAAATTTGTCCAATGAGCGGATTAAGAACCGCATGCCAGACACTTTGAATGGTCATGGCCAGGGTGATCCCAGTTAGAGGGGCATGTAAATGGTCAATGTAGAAAAAGAGAATAAAGGTCGCAAAGGTTTGACTAAAAATATTGCTACCTAAATTTCCTAGCGCGTACCATGTGGGGCGGATCACCCTCTATCACCTCAATTCCACCATTTGGGACGTTATCCCCAGCGTACGATATATTGACGTCTTCGACTATCAGCTGACGGGTGTAATGTTAAAATTCCTTCCGTCAGTTGAATCGTCTCGGTCATGTCTGGTGCCACGGTGATAGCCTTTGCAAAAGTGTAATGCTTAGGGAAATGACTGGCAAAATGGGGAGGCGATAAAAGAGGACCGGGCCTGGCCTCTTTACTGAGGGGCTGATATTGTAAGTCAAGGATTCCGCCGTCGGGTAAAGTAATCTGTTGTTGCCACGATGTTTTCGAGACAAAGACATACAGCGCAAGATAATCGAGTGCTTGATGTAAATCGACTCCAGGTCCCGTGGTAATCCGGGCCAGCGAGTCGACAATACCCTCCATTTGCCACGACCCTCTCTCTGAAGGTGAGGAAAAGGTATCTTCGGTTGGGACGGAATCTGTCAGAGGAACACCTTCCAATAAAGGGACCACAAAGGGATGGCGGATAAATAATGGTAGTCGGTCTAAAGGCACGGAGCGCTCCACCCACTTTGGTCCTTCGATAATTTCTCCACTCCACCAACAACGCCATCGCCCTTCCGGAAGATAAAAGCGGTGGTGTGAAGATTTTCGGGTAAGGACCGGAGCAACGAGTATCCCCTCACCCAACATGAATTGCCGGTCTAGTCCCCAGCAAATACGATCTGCAGGAAATTCGAGATACATAGGCCGGATGAGGGGAAGCCCTTGATCCGTAGCCACTTTGCTTAGATGATAAAAATAAGGATACAAGGAAGTATGGAGGCGCGCGTATTGGGCATAAATAGCCAAGGTTTCAGCATCGCTGTCAAAATGCCAATTTCTCGGGGCGGCTGTTCCATGATGCGTTCGCATAACTGGCAACAGGCTGGCCACTTCGAGCCAGCGGAGAAATAACGCTCGGCTGCGCGGCCGTGTCAATCCGAACGTCATATAACCGCCAATATCTGTGGCCCAATAGAAGAACCCGGAAATTTGTGCGGATAAGGCCTCAGGAATGACGGTGGGCAAACCATCGGCTTCGCTGAAATCCGTGTCCGAGTCACCGCCCCAGATTACGGGAGCTAACAGGTGGCTGCCAATCCACCCCGAGCGGACAAAAAAGACAAAGTTCCCGTCTGGACGCTGTTGTTCCCAAAACGCGCGGTGAATTTTTTGCCATAAGAGCGGGTAACGGTTATGAGATATATGCCCACTAGTCCCATCGGCCAATTGGGCCTCAAGCGGCAGATATTCCCCAAAATCGACCATCCATCCATCAAACCCTAGGGCTAAAGCTGGCGATAATAAATAGCGGTGGGTCCATGCCATGGCATTTTCATGCGTGACATCGATTTGCCCATGCCGAATGCCCAAAATATTGATGGCCATGACCTCAGCCTTGCTATCTTTAACAAGGATGTCGTCATTAAGGGCTTGACGGTATAAATCGGTGCCATAGGTAATTTCTGGACAAAAATATCCTAAGAGTCGAAAGCCTTGTTCGTGCAAGGTCCGGGCCAATTGGGGAAGATGAGGATATAGCTCGGTATCGACCGTGTGTTTTAACGGCCGCATCCAAAATCGGCGACGGTTCTCGTTGGATCCCATCCAGTCCTCAATCCAGATAACGCTAGAGGGAATGCGGTGGCTCCTGAGAAAATGAGCGAGGCGTGTAGCCCGTGCCTGACCACGAATACTGTCATTCCATGGAGCTAAGGCCCATGAGGGTACAGAAGCGGGAGGTCCCAATACCGAAAATTGCCGGGAAAAAATGTCTTTGGGCGTTTGGCCAGTGATAATATGTAGCGTGGTCATAGTGCTCCAAATCGTGGCCTGCCTTTTTGTGTGCGTGAGATTCCAGCGTATGCGCTCGAAAGACGTAAACCAGGCACTATAGCCAGCTGAACTGAGCCACAGGGGCATAGAGGCATAAGAAGGATAAGGGCCTTTGGGAAAGGGCACGAATGGAGCTTTTTTAAGCCATCCTGAGAGCCAACCAAGTCCCACCGGACCTTCTTCGACCCAGCTGTCAAATTGCGCAGGAGGACGGATGCTATGAGTATGTTCGCCAAATCCCTGCCATAGTTCTTCAGATGGCGTATGCCATGTGATCCGTAGAAAACCGGCCGCTGAGGTTGTGATTTCGAGTTCTAGATGCCAGGGATTGATCAGGGTAAGTTTGAAACTCATGGAGTACCTTGTGTCTTGGTGGTATAGATAGATGATTTCCTGTCCAGTTGATTTGCCAGACCTTGTCCATGAATTCATATCATGAATCTGGGCAAAAGGCATTCGAACAATGTCCCATGCCATAATGTGTTTAATCGAAAGAGGCCCTGGGGTAATATGAGCGCATTCGTTGAGAGCTAAACACATAATGGGTTCCTGACCGTAGCGGATTTCTAAAGTCGAGTCCTTGACATCCCAGTCAATGGTCATCGCATCCAGTCCTTAAACAAATTAATAGACCTTTGGAATATGGGAATTATAGCATGTTAGCTGATAGGGCAACGTTAACAACATCCATGAAATCTCTAATTAAGGGGTTTCTGTAGTAATGGAACGAAAATGGCAATAATAGAAAACCTCTTCTACGTTTGAATCCCGAATGCACCAATCTTGACGAAGTATCTACCGTTACATTAGACATCGCCCGAAAATTGAACCGCGCGATGTATTTTCCCATTTCGGCGGGAACCGAACTATCTACACGATACGATCCCAGTGATGGCTCCGGCCATCCGCAACCGTGGGAGGGATGAATTGTGAGAATTTGGATAGCCGTTGGGCGCAGAATCGACGGGCGCCGTGATACATATGAAGAAGCAACGCGACAGCGGGAGTTGGTGCTATGCAGAGGCCGCCATGGGTCAGGCACAAGGAGGCGAAACGCGTGAATCGGCACACCGTGAGTCTTACCCCCTGTGGCGCCTATGGCTTCGGCCTGGTGCTCGCTTATCTCCGTACATCACCGTCAGCGATTGTAGAGCGCCTACATGAACACGGATTCCAACGAGCGTTGGATATCAGCTCCGGCGTCGTCGTGGAGGTTGCGCGGGAGAATCTGCTGTCTGAGGAACCTCTCACCCTGACCATCTGGGGAGAGACGCTCAGCTCAAGCTTGGTTAAGGTCGTCGTCGCGCACATGCGCCGCATGCTCGTCCTCGACGTTGATGGGGCCGGGGTCGAAACACATCTTAGCACACGGGATCCCGCACTCGGATCCTATGTGCAGCGGCATCGCGGGTTTCGACCCATTCTCCTCGGGTCGCCATGGGAAGCTCTGCTCTGGGCCGTAGCAGGGCAACTCATTGGAGTCGAACAAGCGCGGGTTATCAAACAGCGACTCGTCGACCGCGGTGGGCGGACCGTGACAGTGGGAGGAGAGTTGGGGCGTTCTTTTCCTCTTCCTCCGGAACCGTCGTGGGTGATTACGCAGGGGATTGATGCCTTGCGCGCCATAGGTTTCAGCCAGACGAAAGCCCGGGCGATCTACGCGGCCGCGGATGCCATCCATGACGGGACCTTAGACCTGAAGCCTACCTTGTCCGCAGCGGATGCGGCTGCGGCCTTGGCCCAACTGGAGGCAATTCCGGGGATTGGACCATGGACCACGGCTATCGTGGCGTTACGCGGGTTTGGCCATCTTGAGGTACTCCCGGATGGGGATTCGGGATTGCAAAGCTTCGTTGGCCGCCACGCCAATCCGCGCCGCCGCCTAACGCGCGACGAACTTCGGGCCTGGGGTGAGCGTTGGGTTCCCTATGGGGGCTGGGCCACCTACTTCTGGTGGCTTCAATTACAGGCGGAGGCCATGGTTCGACGAGCGGTGGCCCTTGATGAAGGGAGGGACTCTGTATGAACCATCCCCATCGGGAATTTGGGATCGTGGGTTTTGTGTTGGCATGGGTCATGGTAGGTGCCAATGTTCCCGATCCGCTTTACGCCGTGTACGCAGCGCGTTGGCACTTTGGGACAGCGACGATTACCGCCATTTTTGCGGTGTATGTGGCGTTCCTGATCCCCACTTTGTTGGTGGGAGGCCAATGGTCCGACCAACGGGGTCGAAAACCAGTAATCACCGCTGGACTCGGATTGGCCCTCGTCGGCGCGCTGGCGTTTCTGGGCGCCCAGGGGGCTGCCTGGCTGTTCTTGGCCCGGGCGGCCCAAGGCGCCGGGGCTGGCCTTATCTCGGGTGCGGCCACCGCCCATTTAGCGGAATTAGAGGGACCCCGCGGACGGGCGTCACTCGTGGCCACTCTGGCCACTGGCGGGGGCACGGCAATCGGTCCCTTGTTGGGAGGACTGCTCGCCCAATACGGACCGGAACCCTTGCGCCTGGCCTATCTCATTGTCGTGGTGGGGTTGGTGGGCGGCGGGCTGGCGTTCGTCCTGCACGTGCGGGAAACGCGGTCACGGGCCTCCGAAACCTTACACTGGATTTGGCCCCGCATTCCCTCTGGGATCCGTCCGATTTTCTGGTTGGCGGGGGGGACCGCTTTCGCTGTATGGTCCGTGACGGCCTTTTTTATGTCGTTGGCTCCGAGCTACGTGACAGGGCTCTTGCACGTGTCGAACTGGGCGGTGGCGGGTAGCGTGGTGTTTCTCATGCTCGCCTCGGCTTCGATAACCCAACTCCTCACGCGTGTCATGGATCCTACCGTTGCGATGTCGGTGGGGCTTGTTATGATCGTCATGGCGGTCGGCGGCATTGTGCTGGCGGTGCCCGCGCATGCCTTGTGGATGGTTCTCGTTAGTACTGTGGTGGCAGGCGTCGGGCAGGGTACGGCATTCCTCGGGAGCATGGCCACAGTGACACGCATCGCACCTTCGGATGTCAAAGGCCAAGTGATGTCGAGCTTCTATGTCGTCATCTATTGCGGTGTCGGAGCACCGGTGCTCGGCATCGGCCTGGCCGCCCAGCAGGTGGGATTATATGACGCGATGTTGTATTATTGGGCCTTTATTGCTATTGTCGCCTTAGCAGTGCTGGGAGGTCTCTGGGCTCGCCGTCATTGGGTGGCGACGCTAAGGAATCCTTGAGGAGGACATAATCCGTGAGCGATCCGGAATTGCATACGGTGGCAGCTCTTATGGGTGACGCATCGCGGGCCACCATGTTGGTCCACCTGATGAGCGGTCGTCAACTCCCCGCTTCGGAGTTGGCCCGGGCGGCGCGGATCAGCCCGGCCACAGCGAGCGAGCATTTAGCGAAGCTGGTGGCTGGGGGGCTCGTGCAAGTTCGGCGTCACGGACGGCACCGTTATTATGCGCTGGCCAGTCCCGAAGTCGCCAAAGTGGTAGAAGGGTTGATGAGTTTGGCCCCGCCGGAACCCGTGCGTTCGCTCAGGACATCGACGCACCAAGCTCAATTGCGGGCGGCGCGGACCTGCTACAACCACTTGGCCGGGACACTCGGCACGAATCTGACCGAGGCTATGGTGGTCAAGGGGTGGCTCACTTTTGATCCCGTGTATGACGTGTTGGCGCTTACGTCGCGCGGCGAGCAGCAGGCGGCCCAGTGGGGGTGGACACTGGATTTGCACCAGCGCACCCCGCTGGTGCGCCCGTGCCTGGATTGGAGTGAGCGCCGGTATCACGCAGCCGGCCAAGTCGGCCGAGAATTGGCCGGATGGCTGTTCGCTCAGGGCTGGGTGAGACGCACGACGGCGGACCGCATCGTGTGGGTCACAGATGACGGATGTCGTGCCCTGAAAGAGTGGTTTGGGTTGTCCTGGCCTCCCATCACCCACCAAGGTGGTCAGCTACCGGTCGAGGACCAGGAGGGCTAACGTGCTGGTCACATTTGGTGTGTTGCATGGCAGTACCGGACCATTGGTTCTTCCGAATGCGTGGGACGTCGTGAGTGCTGAAATTTTTGAGAAAGCGAGTTCTCCGTTGTGGGAACGACCAGTGACGGCATTGCGGAAAGTTGGATGTTAGTCTATTTCAAGGGAATCTGAAAGACGTCAAAGGAGCGGAAATCCGCGGCACTGCCCACCAGGTGGACGGGAACGGTTTAGCCATAAATATCTAGACAATGGTCCTCTTCGCATGATCATCCGCGCAATAACGATGAGCCGGTTCAAATTACCAGACTGCTCGGTTGGCATTCCTCGCTTCGCTCGCAGCCCCGGGTATACCGCCCGGGCAGTGTTCTACAGGAGACGTCGCGAATTGCATAAAGCCTACCGCGAAGGTTTAGAGGTGAGGTTGGTCGTCAATGCCGTTGTGATGCGGAATACGCGATACATGGAACAGGCGATTGCATTGATGCGCCAGAGCAACCGCGGTGCGTCTCTCACCCCTCGGGCATGACCACATTACCATGTTGGAACACTACTTCTTCGAGGTCCCGGAAATCGTCTGGCAAGGTCATCTCCGGCCACTATCGCCGTCGGATGAGTAGGTACCTAATCTATTGTTCCGTTTTAACCGAAACCCCAATAAGCAAAATTAATTGTGAATCAAATAACTTAAACTATTGTGTAGTGGTAATATATAATCAAGTTGCGCAGGTGAAAGGAGTGGTGTACTATGGCGCAACAAAATTTACACTTTGATGAATCTGATTCGAAAACATTCATTGATAAGGCGGTCATCTTGGTATTGGCAGGACTGGGATTAGTAGGAGGCTGGTCCGTATTAGGATTGATTTTTGCCGGACTTCATAATCTTGCTCATGTCCTTTAAACATCGATCGGAGTGGACTCGAGGGGAGCTTATCACAATGGAGGTGACATTCGATGCGTTCGGCTTTGATAGTGCTTTCCCGCTTTACCTCTGAACCCTATAGCGTTCGGGGAATTTTGCACATGGCTCGTGAAATGGCCAAGCATGGTGTCAATGTGGAAGTATTAGCTTTAAGCACCGGCATTGAAGTCTTCCGCAAGAATGGTGAATACGCAGACCTTTTTGGTCCGTTATTGCGAGAACTACAGGGCCTTGGAATTCGGTTAGCTGCCTGTACGAACGCCATGAAAACCGCAGAACTGACCAAAGATGACATGTTCCCCGCTGATCTTTATGTCATTGGTGGTCAAGAAGTAATTGCACGCTCTCGCTATGGTTATCAAATTTTAACATTTTAGATTTCTAGTGATGATATCTCGTCAATCAATCCCTAATGCCCCTGGCTCTCAGAGTCGTTAGGGATTGATTAATCCTCGTCGTGATGCCACAATGAGTGCTTGAGTCCGGTCATACACACCAAATTTGGCAAAAATGTGAGACATGTGTACTTTAACAGTTTTTTCGGTAATGCCTAGATAACTGGCAATCTCTTTATTGGACATTCCCTGTCCCAACGCTTTTAATACCTCAAATTCGCGGGACGTTAATGGAATATTGTCTTCTGGAGTCATAAGTCCTGCATAATCTAAGTTTCGATCCATAACATTTGCCGTTTTTCCCTCGACTACCTGATGAATTGTTGCGACAAGGCGATCGGGATCGACGCTCTTATCGAGATATGCTTTGGCACCTGCTTGGATTGCAGCGTGGATCCGTTCAACATTTTGATACGATGTCAGCACAATAATGGGGATATGGGGACTCACTTTATGAATTTGAAGAATGGCTTCAATGCCGCTCATCTCTCCAGCTAACACTAAATCCATGAGAATCACGTCAATCTGCTGAGAATACTGGTTGACGAAATCTAACGCCTTGTGCCCCGTATCCGCTTCCCAAATTTGCTTTACGTCAGGAGCTAAGTCGAGAAACGTGCGTAGTCCCTCGCGCACGACCGGATGATCATCGACGATGAGAATGCTAAGGGTTCTTCTCATGATGAGATGTCTCCTTTGGCTCTTGTGGTGGAGATGAATAAAAATACGGCTGTAACGGCAGTGTAACCATAATGCGGGTGCCGCTTTCCGGTTGACTGTGAATATAGATCTGGCCTCCTAAAGACAGCACCCGTTCGTGAATCGTACGGGATCCATATCCCGGTTCGGTAGCCGCGGGATCAAATCCCTTACCGTCGTCTTCGATATGCAGATAAAGGTTTTGATCATCATAACTTAAGTGTAACTGTACATGGTGGGCCTGACCGTGTTGCAAGGTATTATGAAGACTTTCATCAATAATGCCTTTTAAGATATAAAGCGCTTCCCGGTTCCACCATGTCGGAATCTGATCGGGTAAAGATATATCGAAATGAAGACCGGTAGCCATGGTCAAATGGGACAGGTCATTTTTTAATTGGTTAATCCATTTGGCAGCTGAGGGAGGGCGCAAGGCGCCGATGAGCTGGCGCATTTCAATTTGACTTTGCACGAGTTGGGTACTAATCCGTTGCAAAAATTCTTCAATTTTGGGATGTTCGGGCTCTGTCTTCCACAAGACCGCTGCACTGCGGGTTAATAATTGAGCCGAAAAGAGGCGTTGGTTCACGGAATCATGGAGTGTCGCCGCTAGCACGCGTCGTTCGCGTTGCTGGGCTTCTTGCCGGGACTTTTCATAAACACGCACATTTTCTAGTGCTGCCGCAATATGCCATGCCGCCGTGATGAGCAAATCACGGTCAAAGGGATGAAAGGCACGGATTTGTCGGCTTTCAGCGCGGATCCGGTAGGGTGTTTGGGGAATCTCTTGCCACAATCCCGATACGTCGTCCGATATTAACAGACCGGGAGGCGATGATAAATTTTTATCTGAATCGTTCTGGTCATAACGATAGGCCATTTCATATGTGCTGTCACGAACACACTGGGCGACAAGAGTCATGGTATCATACGTGTTAAATATGGCGACCGCATCATAATCCAAGATGTGGGCCAACTGTTGGCAGGCCTGATTCAAAATGTCGTTAGTATCCATGGTGAGAATGAGATGATTGGCCAAGTTGGCTAGAGCCCGGAGACGACCGGCATACCGGGATTGTTCTAACAATAGCGTTGACCGGTCTAAAGCTACGGCGACTTGGTAACCAATAATCCTTAATAGGCTTAAGGTATCTGCAGAAAACGGCTTTTTACCCGCGGATGCCACATTGAGAATACCTAGAGGTTTTTCGTGAGAACGTAAGGGCACGCTGGCATGAAAAACTAATCCTTGTTTGTCTCCAGAAGCATCCCGCAGGCGGCTACAGCGCACAATGTTGACAGCCGTATGAAGACGTCCACGCACAAAACGATCCTGACACTCGCACCAACCGACTTTCAAGGCATGGGCGTCATTGTTGGCTAGCGCGGGCGGAAGCCCGCTCGCGCCCATTTCAACAAAATACAAGCGGGCAGGATCGTACCGAAAAATCCATGCGGTTTGTAATCCTAATGAATGGACCGTAAGATTTAACAACCGGGTGACGGTGGTATCGATGTCCGTTGCTTCATTTAAGGCCTCCGCAATATTTTTCAAGAGGTGGATGCGTTCTGCACTCATGGACATGGCTGTCACCGAAACTCCTATCTGGTTGTCGTTTGATGGCTTGATTATACCGTGTTGACGCGTCCTTAACCTGCTCAAATCGTCCCTTTACGACTAAAGTTCTATTTTGGATTTTCCCCGTTTGCCCGTCATTAGGACACAAGAATGTTTCTCAAGGTATCGTCAAGGGATTTTGACGGGTTGGGACCATATTCCGAAATATTGGCCAAAAGTCTAATTTTTGGTTCAGATCGGAATGGCGACTTGACAGATTCCTTGGGGTAATGATTTGATCAAATTTGAATAACGTGATCGAATATTGTTGGTGACGGTTTGTCTTTGAGACAAGCCGTTATTTGCTTAGAATTCCCGGCACGATCCCGAAAGTCATGGCCGGGATGGCCGAGAGGAAAGAAGGAATGAGCAAAGACGATGGGAATTTTTCATAGCCTGAGTCTTTATAGTGTAGCGTTCTTTATCGTGGTCATTGCCTTTATTGTTCGCGGTACGATTGGGTTTGGATCCGGGTTAATTGCCGTGGCCAGCTTAATTTTACTAATGCCGGTAAAGTTGGCTGTGCCCCTGGTGTTTTTATTGGATTTGACGGCCGCCCTGGTTCTAGGGTCCTATGACGCGAAACAAGTGGTGTGGCGCGATGTATTGTGGGTGTTGCCCTTTGCTAGTGTAGGTGTTTTCATTGGCGGATTCATCCTCAAAAAGGCCTCACCGGGCAGCGTGACATTTATTTTGGGTTTATTCATCCTCGTCTATGTGCTCTATGCCTTATGGGTAAAATTAGATAAGTTACCCAAAATCCGCACGCTTTGGGCCATTCCGTTAGGATTATTAGGCGGATTAGCTGGCAGTCTCTATGGTGGAGGGGGTCCGCCCTTGGTAGCCTATTTGCAATTGCGGAAATTGGACAAGCGTCAATTTCGTGCCACGATGCAACTGGTTGCGGGGATGAATAATGTGCTGCGCGGCATTTTATATGTGGCGTTGGGTTTGTTAACCCTTCCCATTGGTCTGGGGTATCTAGCCTTGTTACCCGCCATGTTATTGGGATTATGGATAGGCAACAAGGTCCATTTGCGCATTAATGCAAAACTTTTTCAAGAAGTGGTATTGGTCGTGCTCACCTTGGTGGGTTTAAAATTAATGATTCCTGTGTAAGAAACAAGCCCCGATATTGGAAATAGGTTATGTGCCATCGCAAAAGGGATACCACTGGATATTGCCTCCCCTCCGACAATCCAATTACCGGCACGTAATAGACGATGTCAAACACCTCATAATCCGAATGCTGTGACAAAGCCCATAGCTGGCGTGACATGAACGCATTCACTGGTCGCGGGTTTTGGATGGGGTAAGAAGGCTAGTCGAGGAAAATTCGGTCAAACACGGGATTTGCTTGACCGAACTTTCTTATTCAAATATCCTGTCTCCTTCTTGCTAAGGCATTACAGGGCATCTTTAGGCGATGAGCTGGCATAAGCACGCCAAGCACCTGCTCCGGCGCGAATGCCTGCGACTGCAATGCCGGCTGCTGGTACGGCAAATAGAGCTCCCCAAATACCTAGCCATGTGGCACCAATTAATAGCGCAATAATTGAAATGATGGGATGTAATCCTAATTGGTCGCGCATAATGCGCGGTCCGAGGACATCCGATTCGAGAAGATGAATGCCTAAGAGCATTATCAAGACTTCGGGGACGTGAAGAGAGGGGTGATCCAATAACGCGAAAATAAGGGGCAACAGTGATCCGATTACCGGACCAAGCAAAGGAATCAGTTCTCCGACCGCGGCAATGACTCCGACAGTGACGGCATCGGGGAGACCGATGATGGACGTGCCGATACCAAAGGCCAATCCAATGAGGACAGATAATAAGAGTTGTCCTCGCACATAGCCGCCGACCACGCGGGCAACAGTCTGTTCCACGGCAAGAACAGCGGGAAGGGGACCTGGAGGAATCAGGTGTTCTAACGACGCTTCAATGCGTGGGGCATCCAGTAACATATAAACCGTGAGAATAATGATTAATACCGTATCCACCAGTCCTTTAACAATACTGGTTAAGACACGTACGGTGTCATGAATCGCTGCTGAAGAGGCGGCTGAGGCATGCTGAAGCGCTGTGTGTTCGATTTGCTGGATGTTCAAATGGATACCGGCATTGCTGAGAAAGGTCAGGACGAGCGGAATGAGACGTTCCACATCACTAGGTAATTGCTTCGCTAAAACCTGTAACTGAATGACAATAATTGAGGATAGGCCGCCAATGCCGCCGAAAAATACCACAAGAGATCCTAAAACCACAATGAGAACTGCCAAGCCGCGTCGCATGCGGCGCGAGAGCAATCTCACGAGTGGATTTAACATGATGACAATGGTCGCCGAAAGCACGAGGACAATGACGACTTCGTGTAACCGGCTTAAGATGCGTTCTGCGGCGAAAATAATGATGCCGGCTAAAATCACGACCATTAAACTATCTTTGACGCGCACGAGGCGACTGTTTTTCATAGGGGCCAGAGGTGGAACCATATTCATGACAAACCCTCCATTGAATTCGGTTTTCGTCTGAATTTGACGGAAATTCTACACGACGTTGATTCTTATTGTGCCATAGCCAAAACTTTATCCCCTATGAATGCGTCATAAATCTTGCCATGCTCTATGGCTTCCAGTCTTGTTATACTAGTGGATGCTTATTCCAAGGGTCCTGGTGGATAGGGAGAAATGTTACACAAGCGTACGGTTTTTGGCATTTACCTTAAACTCCTATGGTATTGCGGCGTAGGGATATTAGAAAGAGGGGAGCTCGAGAAGGATTAATGGGCCAAATCAAAGGACAAATTATTGCCACACAAGAGATGACGAGTGGAACAACTCATTTGATGTATCATGTCATTATGCGGCCTAATCGGCGCCGAGCGGCATTAAGAATTGAAGCGGATGGATCATTAACGGTACTGGTTCCACCCGGATATCCCCTCGAACGGGCAAAGAATTTTGTTCAGCAAAATATCCCATGGATTCTCAAACATTATCAAACTCTAAAGCAGTATGAGGCCAAAACTTTTCGCGAAGGCGAATTATTTTCATTCTACGGAGAACCATTGACCCTTTCTTTTCGTCATGATCAAATCTGGCCCATAGTGCGCAAGGAAAACGCCCAACTTATCGTCGGTATAATGGGTGACACTGATCATCAGGATCAATCGCAATTGATACGCCACCATGTAATTGAGTGGTATTATCAACAAGCTGTGGCGACTTTAATACCGCGTCTTCACTCATGGGCCAACCAACTTGGACGATTTCCTGAACATGTCAAAATTCACGAATATCGTAGTCGCTGGGGATATTGCCGTCAAGATGGCTTGATTGCCCTCAATTGGCGCATAGTGCAAGCCCCCGTTCGCGTTGTTGATTATGTGCTTGTGCATGAATTGACCCATTTAAATTATCCGCATCATCAGAAACCGTTTTGGAATGCTGTCCGTCAAATTCTTCCGGATTATCATAATGATAAAAAGTGGCTCAAAGACTATGGCCATCAACTTCAATGGTAAAACAATGAAAATATTTTACCGTGGGGTGCACGTGATTATCCTCTTCAAATTGCTATAAGATCCTGTTGATGTCAGCAAAATGCTAGAGGTGTTCCTCGCCGAATTTGAAAACCAAGTGGCCTGTTTTGATGTTATGGCTTAAGAATTTTACGACGGGGGCGACACATCAATTGTTATCAAGATGCGTCTGATTTCTGCGTCGTTCATGGCGAAGAAATGAGATACTAGGCCGAGTAGGGGTTAATGGGAGGGTTCCCGATACGGACAACCGCAAAACAGGTGACGTTCGAGCAGATGCCTGCCCCTTGAAAAGCCTTGCAGTGATTTCCCACAGAAAATCACCCTTGGAAACAACACTTGATATGGTCATGGGCCCGTGTCTACCTTAACTCCGTGGGAAACCAATCGGGCAGCGCATCGGGGGGGACTCTGCGGAGGGCATTGCCGCCCTGCCAGCGCGGGGTTTCGCGGGGCACACCATCGAGAACGAGAGTCCAAAACCGCTCCATGGCAGGTGGAAGCATCCGCGCATGGAGTGGTTCTCGAATCCATTGCTGGAGGGTGTTCCATCCGTAGACATCAAAGAGCCAATCCCAATCCTCTAACGTCCCATCGGCCAAGACCGTGGGAATAATGATTAAGGCGTGTCGTGTGGTGTCTAACCTATCGGCATGATACCGGTAAAACAGACGTTGGAGTTTTTCGGGCAGTTTCATAGTCGTGGTCCTCGCGTTGGCGGTTGAAATCGTCGAGTGGCCCATGTTTGAACTTGGCGGATGAGATCCTCGGTGATTGTTTCAAAAGATTGTGGCGTTGTTAATAACGATAAAGCGGTATCACGGTCTGGAAGATCTTTGGTATAGGTCAATTGTTGGAGAAATAAACGGGCAGAAAAGGCTTCGCCGTAAGTCTCTTGAGCTATTTGGATGATATCATTAAAGGATATGACATTATGTGTTAACACGGCATGAATATCTAAGTAATCTCGAGCCTGCGCGCGGCGTCCTATGGTGTAGGCTTTTTGTACAGCGACATCTCGGGCATCAGCGACAGCTAATCCACACCATACGTGATAGGGAAAATGGTGCGGAAATGGATAAGCCAGCAGTGTCACAGACACGTTATTGAGTCGAAACTGAATTTGATCGGCCGTTCGGAGTTCCCATTGGACCGAAGAAAACTGTTGAAGCATAGTATCCATTTTTGGAAGGGCTGGTAATGTTTCCCGCGGGTCTCGAGTAAAAAAGTCAAGATCTTTCGATTGACGGTGACCCAAATGTAATGCCAATGCAGTTCTTCCAGATAAATAGAATTGGTTCATAGCCGACCATGTTCGCAAAGCACTCGCCACGGCGAGGGTGCCCGCTGGAAGATTCTGCTCGTACAGTATTATCACCGCCTTATTGGTCATGCCAATGCATTGAGGAGACGCTGATATGTTTGATGAGGTCTGCGTCACATAAAGTGCAAATTTAGGTACAACATATTTCATCGTCGGCCTCGTAGCCGTTTTTAAGAAGATCTTCCTCACTTAATTATATTATACCGAGAAGATTGCGACATATATCACGGGAGTAAGTGACAAACCGGACGGATATCGGATTTATCGCTGCGCCACGGTACTGGCAAATAAATCCAAAATTCCTAATAATGTGGTGCGGTCTAAACCCTGAAATAGTCGTCAAGGTTCGGCGAAACGCAGGGGAAGCTCTTCTTCATCACGTGGATGAATGACTGCTGGAAAGTATTGTGATGGTGGTATGCTAGAGATAAAGGGTAAAGCCTGCTGCAACATAGTCTATTGCGGCCCATTGCCGTCAATTGGCCGGGAATCCGTGGTCACTCTCTCTGAAACCATGGTGATAACGTTAGAAGTGGCAGAGACCATTTAGTAATGGGTTTCAAGTTATGAAATTATGAAAAACCCTCACGTGATTAGACTATTTGATAATTCCATGTGAGACATCTTGATTCTATGATTGAATATTTAAGAGGGAGCGGTGCACTAGGCGTGATTGAGTCGTGGTGAAGGACAAGGAGATGTGGCAAGGGTGAGTTCTTATGACGATTGGGAACGTACATTCCTGGAATATTTTGAGCAGAAATCCATCGCGGAATCTATCATCATATTGAATGAAATGAAGTCGTCGCATAGGCCATCTCCGAATGCGAAAATCAAGGAGAGAGCGATTGACTTAATCGTACAACGGATAAAAAATCCCCGCCATATGCTTAAAGTCTGTATCGATCTCATCGATAGTCAAACACCAACAGGACGTGAAATGGCTTCGCAGCTATTGCCGACAATCCATACAGATTTTCCAATAGACGTGTCATCAATGCTCAAGGATCTTTGCAACGATAACAATTGGGAAGTGAGGGAATGGGCCGCAAGTGGTTGTGGTCAAATATTGAGCCAAAATTTTGAGGGATTCTACCCTACTCTTAAGATGTGGACTCAGGACGACTCCGCGAAAGTCCGTCGGGCCGTAGCGATATCTGCCAAGATGGCATCTCGTGCGCGAAAGCCGGAATGGTGCTCTCCCCTTCTATCCTTAATGGATGATCTCATTCGTGACAGCGACCCTTATGTTAGAAAGAATATGGGACCATTTGCTATCGGTGATGGCACTCTTAGGTATTATCCCGAAGAGACCATCGCGCACATTAGTCAATGGGCTACCATGCCTGATATCTTTGCGCGGTGGAACGCAGCTATGTCCTTTTCTGCGGCCGAGGGGGCTAAGTACCCAGAGATCGCAGAAGGGATATTGACCCAGTTGTCCGTCGACCCGATCTCCGTCGTCAGGCGCGCTGTGGACTCTGCCGTGAGACAGTTACAAAAACGGCTACCAGATTTTCGGCTCGGGGTTTCTTTTAATGATACGAAGTAGCGCTGTCCGTCTAGGTTGTTAACACGTAAGACCCGGTAATGATAAGAAATCCAGACTGCTGCAGGATTATGGTCGGCAGACGAGCCTTTCGTATCCCTGCAGGTTGTGGACATCACAAACGAAAGCTTCTCGGCTTGTGCGATCTCATTTCGGTCCGGCGACCCTATTACGCCGACCCCGTAGGTTCCAGCATCCACGCCGATTTGTGAATCATATGCGCATAATACCCATTATGGGCGAGTAATTCATCATGGGTACCGGATTCCACGATACGCCCCTGATCTAGCACAAAGATGCGGTCAGCATAGCGCAGGGTTGATAAACGGTGGGCGATGACTATGGTGGTACGATTTTTAGCCACTTCCATTAAGCCCTTTTGTACTGCCATTTCACTGACGGCATCTAAATTGGCTGTCGCTTCATCAAGCACTAAAATCTTGGGATCGAGAAGAATGGTGCGAGCAAAGGCTAACAATTGTCGCTGACCCGTTGATAAGTTGGCACCATGGGGAGTCAGCCATGTGTCATAGCCTTGGCGGAGCCTCCGGATGAAGATATCGGCTCCGGTAATGCGACACGCCTCTTCGATTTGTTCTAAAGAAATGTCATCACGAAAAAGGCGAATATTATCGGCAATCGTCCCCGAATAGAGATTTACATCTTGCTGCACGACGGCCACAATCTTGTGCAAATCATCTTGCCGAATCTGGCGAATATCAATCCCATCGATGCGAATAGCTCCTTCACTCACATCGTAAAACCGGGCCAAAAGGCTGATTAACGTGCTTTTGCCAGCACCTGTTTCGCCAGCAATGCCAATAAATTGTCCAGGAGCAATATGCATGCTAATGTCCTGAAGAATAGGAGCTTCCGGCTTATATGCGAAAGACACATGATCAAAATCGACCTGGCCTAACAGTGGGACTGAGGACGGATTTAAAGGATAAGGGGGATCGGGGTCTTTGAGGGTCGGCGAAGTTGCCAACACGGAACTGACCCGTTCGAATGAAATCATGGACGATTGCAAGGTATTCCAGTTTTGAGTCAGGGAATTAATCGGTTCAAAAAACTGCTGTATGTAGGAAATAAAGGCATAAAGGACACCGATTTTGATGCTGTGGTGGAAGACAGCTAATCCTCCTGCCCACGCCATAAACGCGACGGCTAAATTGCCGAGCAAGTCAAAACTCCGGTTAAATAACACATCCCAGCGAAACTCGTTGACGTTGGCGTTTTGATATGGCAAATTGAGCTGATTGAATGCATCGAGCTGTTTTTTTTCTTGATGAAAGATTTGAATAATGCGCATGCCCGACAAATTTTCCGCGATAAAGCCAATTAACCGGGATTGCCGTGAACGGGTTGTGTTATAAATCTTATGCAAACGAGGTCGAAAAATCGCCGAAATCAGCACAATTAAAGGAATCACGAGGGCACTTAATAAGCCTAAACGCCAGTTTAACAGTAGCATGGCGCCCATGACCAAAATAATGGTCAAACCATCTCGAATGACACTCAACAGAAACTGTGTGAAAAACTGGCTGATGCGTGTGGTATCACTTGCCACATTAGTGATAAGACGGCCTGTATCATGCGTTTCAAAATAATCCATAGATAGCGATTCAATGTGAGAAAACAAATCGATACGGATTTGCCTCACGATTTGCTGTCCTGCTGACGCGATGACGCGGGTTTGATACAAATTGGCTAACAATCCCACCAATGTAATAGCGAGATAGAGAAACCCGATTTGGATTAAAGGGGATAAAACCGAATTTTTGACCAACAAATAGCGATCGATGGCGACCTTGACTAAATACGGTTGAATGACTTGAGTCAGGTTATACAAGATGACCAGGGCAATGACCCCAGCAAAAAGACGCGTATAGGGTATCGCATAAACAAGCAAGCCCTTTATCGGACTATGGGTAGGAACACGTGGCGTTTTCGAATCTTGATTAGGCATGCTGTTCACTTCCTTGCGACTGGATGGCATAGAGTCTTGCGTAAAAACCATGCTGGGCTAAGAGTTGGGCGTGGGTACCATATTCGATGATCTCTCCATCGTCGAGAACCATAATGTGATCGGCCAATCTTAAGGCGGAAAGACGATGACTGGTAATAATTAGTGTGCGACCTTGGTCATGCAACTTTTTTAACGTATCCAAAATAACGGATTCGGTGACGCTGTCGACAGCACTGAGAGAATCGTCGAGAATAATCACTTGCGATTGGGTTTTCATTAGGGCCCGCGCGATGGCGATTCGTTGACGTTGGCCCCCAGATAACGTCAAGCCGTGTTCGCCGACGATGGTGGAAAAGCCCTCGGGCATCGCTTGGATAGCCGCTAAAATATTCGCTTCAGATGCGGCTTGCTGGATTTTTTGCAGATCTGGCTCGGGCAGGGGAAACGCAATATTTTGCCCGATACTCAGAGAAAACAGGAATCCATCTTGCGGAACATAGGCTATATAATCACGCAAGGACTCGCGGCTGACATCGCGGATATCGGTATCTCCAATGAAAATGGTTCCGGGGGGCGGATCGATTTCCCTTAAGAGTAATCGTGCTAAGGTCGTTTTGCCTGCTCCGGTGCGTCCAACGATGCCAAGAATGCTGCCTGGCGGAATGCGTAGACGGATATGTTGTAGCGCACAATGATCACTGTGATCATAGCAAAAGCTGAGATCACGAAATGTGATGGCGCCTTTTTGCGGCAGAACTCTTGGCATAAGGGGATCTTTGATTTGTGGTTCGGCTTCTAAGAGGACTTGGATTCGCAATAAAGATGCTGACGAATTTTGAAAGATATTGATCACGTTACCGAATTGCATTAAGGGACGGACCATCATGCTCAAGTAAACCGTAAAAGCGACAAAAGCCCCAATCGAAATGTCATGGTGCAGCGTTAAATATCCCCCATACATTAATGTAATCGCAAAACTAATCCCACTGAGCAACGGAATTAAAGCCTGAAAGGTGGTATTGAGGCGGACAAGTTGCATGGAATTGTCATAGATCGTATCAACTTTGGTGGTAAAACGTCGGCGTTCAATGACCTCGTTCCCCGTAGACTTGATTAAACGGATGCTTTGCAGACTTTCCTCCGTTAAATCGGACATCCGTGAAAGGGATTCCTGCACGACGCGGGACTGGTGACGGATCTTGGGACCCAATTTCACCACCACGACCGGAATCAATAAGAGAGGGATGAGGCTCACAAGCGTCAAGCCTAAATTAATATCCTTAATGGTCATCACGAGGGTCGCCGCAAACAGAAAAATGGCCTGCAGACTTTGGTTAATGCCTCCGGCTAACGCTTGCCGAATGGCCGGGACATCATTAAGAACATGGGACAGCAGATCGCCCACGGTGTGTTGGCTAAAATATTCTAATTCTAACGTTTCCCAATGCTGAAAGAGCCGCTGACGCAGATTTCCTTCAAATATTCTCGCTAATTTTCCGATAGTAAATTGCCCCACACCAAAAAGACCGACATACAGCGCCGATATCACGGCCAGTTTTAAGGCGTAATGTTCTATGAGTATGGGGGTAATGCCCTGATGAAATTGGTCAATAAATTCCCCAATGATAAAAGGAATTTGGACTTGAATAACCTTCGCGATCCCAATACTCGCGATAGCCAACAGATATTGACGGAGATGCTCACGAAAAAAATCGCGAACGAGACGGTGCCCCATAATTGATTGCTCCTCAATTCCATGATTCCACAACTATTTACTGTCTAACGGTTTGCCAGTCACCATTTAGGAAATAGCGCCGAATTTTATGCCAAACGCCCCTGGCCAATAAAAGTCCTCTTCTTTGGTGTCATGGAACATCGTCATTCCAAAACACCAAAGAACAGGCTAAAATCCATGTTACCACAAAGTATCCATAATCTTCGATAATTATGGAATCGGTATACAAGCGATATCGGGATTGTCATCTCTCACTCCAGCTTGACATTGTGAACGGTTTAACAAATTTATCGATAAATTCTTTGTTAGGATTTGGCAACCTTGGGATCACAAAAGATAATAAAAAATAAATAGTGTCTATAGGGCACGAGAACCACTACCCGATCTTTCAAGGAGGTTATGACGATTCATCTCTTAACCACTATTTTTACAGGATTCGCGATATTTGCCTCGGTTTTGTATGCTGTGACGCGTTGAACTCAATGGTCTAGCTGATCAACTATCACGCCGAAGAAATTTGGGGTATTCGATTTTATGAGGGATCCCTCATACACCCGGAACTTTTCAACTCACAATGCTGGCAAGTGTTGTGGCATGATCATGACATGTGATGCATGACAGCGAATGGCTATATTGGATGCAAAACCCCGGAAAAATTATCGTTAGCACCCATAAGGCAAGGCTATAGTGTACGATAGATTTATGCTACAGCCATTTGCGTTAGGGGGTTCATGGCAATGGATCAGCAAGACAATGATATGACACGCCTGTTATCGGCTTTGTTGCCGGATGAAACGGTCGTCGGAAATCCTTATTGGGCCCTGATGCAGTGGGAACAAGATCATTTGACGGGAACTTTATGGACGATTCCTTATCACGAGCATCAGGTCATTCCTTTATTCACATCACGGGAGCAGGCTGAACAGGTTCATCTTACCATCAATGAACCAGATCAGTATGTGGTCCGTGGTCTCTCACGGATGCATTTGCACTTTGTGGTGCGCACAGCATCCAAGGAAACGCACTTTGCTGTCGTCGATGAAATATTAGCGAATGGACAGTTTGCCTTAACCCTTATAACGCCACAAAACCTCTTAGGACGGGGCGTCTAAGAACGAGCTGGATCATTAATAAAATAATAAAAATTCATTACATTGGACAAGAAAATTTGTCACGGTTTAAAGACGTTTAAAGACAAGGAGATTGTGAGTGAGACAAAACAGACTCCAGTCCTTAAGGAAAAGCGAATGATAAACCTGCTCAGGACATCTTACACTGTCTGAACGATATCAAGACAAAAAAGAGAGAAAAAAGACAGAAAGGGAGAAAAAATTGGCACACCCCAGGATTATTGTCTACCGCAGTGGACACGAACGAATCGGTGAAATCCTGAAGGAAATGAACTGTCCCGGAGAGATCATTACGGCGAGAACCTCAGAAGAATTTGAAGAGCTTGTGCCATCTGCGGAGATTGTCTTTGGGTGGAAAATTCCTCCTCACCTGTTTCGTCACGCACGCCAGTTACGATGGATTCAATCGATGGGAGCGGGCGTTGACGATTTGGTCAGCAACCCGGATTTGCCTCCCACGGTGATGATCACTCGAATTGTGGATCAATTCGGGTCATCGATTGCCGAGTTCGTTTTTGCCGAACTGTTGGCTCATGTGCGCAGACTCGATCGTCTGCGCCAGCAACAACGAGACCATCGTTGGGAACCTTTGGCTGTAGGAACCTTAAGAAACCAGCGCATTGGCATTGCGGGACTGGGATCGATTGGACAAGAATTGGTGCGTAAGGCGCGGGCATTCGATATGGTAGTTTACGGATTAAGCCGTGAGCCTAAACCCGAAATGGTAGATAAAGCATTTAGTTCAGACCAATGGATTTTGTTTGTGCAGTCATTGGATTATCTGGTGATTACCTTGCCCGTTACCGAGAAAACGCGTGGGGTTGTTGGTCAGCAAGTACTGCAAGCGATGAAACCCGACGCTTTGATAATCAATGTTGGCCGCGGTGAAGTGATCAATCAACAAGCGTTAGTTGATGCTTTGACAACGGGTCAAATTGCCGGAGCGGTGCTTGATGTGTTCGAAACCGAACCATTGCCGTCTGACAATATTTTATGGGACTTGCCAGGAGTACGTATCTCACCACACATTGCGGGACCGAGTATCGATGAATATGTGGCTCACTATTTTGTGAACAACGTCGAGCGCTATATCAATCAAGAACCATTAAATGGGTGGGTCGACCGGCAACGGGGATATTAAATTAAAGGAATCTGCTGTCAAAATGAGCGAACGGATGCGAGACTTTTGTTGGAAGACATTGGGAATGGAAGGGCTTATGGATCAAGACGCCGTGATTGATTACGTCCTTAAAGCAATGACAAAAGAACTGGGAGATCATTTGCAAGGAATTCTTCTAACGGGCTCGCGAGCGATGGGCACCAGTGACAAGTATAGCGACTGGGATTTTTTTGTCGTGCATGATGGAAACTGGAGGCAGCGCCGTTTATTATCCTGGAACGGGGAGGAACTTGAACTCTTTTTGAATCCAGTTTCCCAGATTCTCCTAGAGTTTGACGAGGACAATTCGGCTACTGTGTGGATGTTTGTGTACGGAAAAATTATCGTGGATCACGCAGGGATTCTTACGCATTTAAGGGATATAGCACGTAAAAAATGGGAAAGCCCGAGAACGCCGTGGTCTAATGAAGAGAGAGATCTATGGCGTTATCATCTCTGCGACTTGCTCAAAGATATCGTGGGGTGCGCCCAGACAGATGTGGCCGCAGCATCGTATCTGATTGGGCTTATTTTGCCCATGGCCTTGGAGGGCTATTACCGTTATCACGGATGGTGGCAACCTAAACCCAAATATCTTTTCGGCGATTTTGTAAAACGCGAACCCGACATCGCTAAATTCGCGGCAACCATTTTGGCGAACGGCTTACCGCTTGAGGAGCGTATAGGCCTATTAACAGACTTCGTCGGCGAAATAATGAGGCCCGTAGGAGGTTGCCTAGCCGAATGGCAAACCCCGCCGGAAATCGTTCAAAGTTCCCCAAAGAGCGTTTAACCATGACCTATTCGTGGTGATCATCATTGGGATGGGCTTTGCGCGATGTAGGCGGATCCGGAAATAGCGGGATAACGGGTGCTAATTTGCTGTGCCGCGCTTTTTTGCCCAAAGTTGTGGATGATTTGGCTTCTTCTTGAGCACGGTGTTTTTGTCGTTGCCAAATGAGATAGAAGACCAGAGCCCAAAATAATGGCGTAATAAGCACGAGCAATCGCAGCACAGTATTCACTCCTTACTAATAACTGATAACTGACTGAAATGATTAACGTCTACTTCTTTATTATTTTACTGCATGTGTAATCACTTAAGTTGTCAATCCCTCAAAAATTCTTTTCGACGGTTGATGAGAAACTTGTTGCATCTTGACCTATGTGATGAGGATTTTTTGTTGGACACGGCTCATGGTATAAGATCCCTATTTCCAACACAAAGAATAAGTCTTCGACTGATGAACATCTTGTTATAAACGACATTAAGTAGTATAACAAAACTGTTGAGAATCACAATTCCCCAAGAGCTCTCGAACCAAAGAATAATTCCTAATATTTTTGAAACCAACTATTTGGGAAACGTCGAGTTTCCAAAATTAAGGTCTCATAAAGATCAGTCGAAGATCCGAGAAAGGATGACTTTTTATGGCACATATCCGTTATCTATTACCCGCTCTGGCGCTCTCTGTCATTATTGCAGGGTGTGGTGCCCAAGCATCATCTTCCCAAGCTATGTCTTCATCTTCGTCATCGTCATCGATGACGTCCCCATCATCGACGCAAGGAGCATCCACACAAGTGGTATTATCCAATGGAAAATTTCATCCCTCTCATATTCATATCGCGCAAGGACAAACACTGACATTTGTATTTGATGGCATGGGACAAGATCATTTAGATCTCTTGCATCAAGGACATTTAGTGGCTCGGTCACCAGATTTAAACCAAGGCGGCAAATGGGAGTATACGTTTAAAACATCTGGAACATTTATTATCGAATCCGAAACCATGACCTACATCCATGGAACCATTTCGGTTCACTCATAAGACAGCCGGAAAATGCATAGACGCACTTACCAAGAGCGAACGAGCACGCATTCAACTGACCAAAGTTAATGAAGCGCACACGTCCTAAACGTGTCCGCATCGTGGCCATCTCAACCATGTGGGGGGCCGCACCGACCATTGTCAAACCTGTGACTATCAGGCGAACCGTCTCGAGGTCGGTGCGGTAAACATTCTCGAGAAAGAGATGTACGGGGCAATTCGTCCCGGAACGATCTTCGTGCCCCATCGGAGCGCCTATCGCCGTCGCGTTTTCCTCCAGGGAACGTCAAGGCGTAGTGGCGGCTGAACCCCGCCTGTTGCTAGACGGTTCAGGATTCAGTTCGGAGGAAGACTTCCAAGGGTCCCATGATCCGCCGACGCAGCGATAATGATTCCGCCAAAATCTTCGGCCTTCAAACCCGAGAGATTCCATCTGTGGAGACTTGGAGACTGGGCTTTCCTGTTAGGGGAAAGCCTTCTTTGGTGTAGAAATAGAGGCTGGGGTCTCGTTTGAGGTCGATATCCATTCTTAAGGCCGATGACTCCATGAATACCTAATGCATGAGGACTAGTTATTTTTGTTTTTCAGTATAAAAAATATTATACCTGACGTGGTGATTGCCATTTTATTGAGCTATCAGAAATGACGAGAAGAGCCATTAATGATTCTGTACGCCAAGGTTAAAAAGGACTAGTTACAATGAACCTAAGAATTTATGTTTCCATGGAGGGGGCGTAGTTATGGCGGTAGATGCCGAGAATGTGCAAACTGCTGAAGAACTTAACGTGATCCCGCAACCGACGCCGGCATCAACGCGCAGGGTGCATACGACATGTTACATGTGTGCATGTCGATGTGGCATCGAAGTGACGGTTGAAGATGAGCGTATTCGCTTTATTTCGGGTATACCCGAATCGCCTGTGAATCACGGTGTATGGTGTGCCAAAGGTGGAGCGGGCATCATGACTCAATATTCCCCGGCCCGATTGACCAGCCCGCTCATGCGGGCGCCGGGTAGTGAACGAGGCGAAGGGGAGCTTGTACCAGTCGACTGGGAAACAGCCTTGTCCACCGTGGAAGGATGGTTAAGGGAGATTCGGAATACGGACCCGGCCAAGCTTGCCTATTTCACGGGCCGCGACCAGATGCAAGCCTTTAATGGTTACTGGGCGAAACAATTTGGCACCCCTAACTGGGCCGCGCATGGGGGATTTTGCTCGGTGAATATGGCAGCAGGGGGCATGTACTCGATTGGCGGGAGTTTTTGGGAGTTTGGCTGGCCAGATGTGGAGCATGCGCGTCTTTTTATACTGATTGGGGTGGCGGAAGATCATCCTTCGAATCCGCTAAAATTGGCCATTGCCAAGTTAAAAGACCGTGGAGGACGTTTTGTCGTGGTCAATCCCGTACGCAGCGGCTATGGGGCCTTAGCCGATGAATGGGTTCCCATTCATCCAGGCACTGACGGGGCGTTACTGATGGCCTTTATGCACGTCCTTGTCCAACAAGGATTATATGACGCGGAATTTCTACGTCGTTATACCAATGCCGCCGCATTAGTGGAACAAGCCCCAGGGACCGAACGTGATGGCCGGATTTGGCAAGCTGAGAACGGCGATATGATGGTGGTGATGCCTTCAGGTCAATTTGTCCCATTTAAAGAGGCCCAAGGTCAGGGACAATTGGAAGGAACCTACACATTTGAGGGCCGAACCTTTATGCCGGCATTTCAAATTCTTAAAGACCGGTTGCGCACATGCACCCCGAGCTGGGCAGAACAGATTACCCATGTCCCGCGTAAAACCATAGTGCGTTTAGCTTTAGAGATGGGCCAAACGGCCATGAAACACCCGGTGATTTTACCTGAACCCTGGACAGATTTTTACGGAACACATCATAGTCACACAGTCGGTCGACCCGTGGCTTTTCATGCGATGCGGGGATTAGCGGCGCATACCAATGGATTTCAGACTATTCGGGCATTGTTTGATTTGATGATGATGTTAGGGACGATAGATACCCCAGGGGGCTTTCGTTACAAGAGTCCGTATCCGAAAGCATCACCGCCCCCAGTTAGCCCAGCTCCCAATCGGGAGGACTATCAGCCCAATCAGGCTGCCCCCAAACCTCTTTTGGGATATCCCACCTCGCCTGACGATTTGCTTGTTGAAGGTGATACGCCGATTCGTATTGATGAGGCCTATTCATGGAAATATCCTTTGGCCGCGCACGGTGTGATTCAAAACGTTATCCGCAATGCGCATGATCAAAGGCCCTATGGCATCGATACTCTGATGATTTATATGGCCAACATTGCTTGGAATTCGAGCTGGAACACACTCGAAACCCGACAAATGTTAACAGCTAAAGACGAACAGGGGAACTATAAAATTCCTCATGTCGTGGTCATTGATGCCTATGACTCGGAAACGGTAGCATTTGCCGATATTGTTTTTCCGGATACGACCTATCTCGAAAGGTGGGACGCCTCGTCTTTGCAAGACCGGCCGATTTCGGAACCGGAAGGACCCGCAGATTCCATTCGTCAACCCGTTGTTCCTCCTCCGCGTGAAGTGCGTCCTGCAGCCGATACCTTAATCGAATTGGCCAACCGTTTGCAGTTGCCCGGCTTCGTGGAAAATGGGAAACCACGCTACAAGACTTATAAAGACTTTATCCAGTTATGGGAAACTCAACCCGGATCGGGTGTGGGGATTTTGGCTGGATTTCGTGGTCGCGATGGTAAATCTCAGTTGGTCGGGGAACCCAACCCGCGTCAATTGGAGGCCTACGCCAAAAACAAAGCGTTTTGGTTCCAGCCGCTACCGGAAGGCCGGAAGTATTATCGTATGGCGAATGTGGAGTACCTCAACTGGTCCAAAGAAGTCAAATTTAATCCGACTAGTGATCCCATCATTTTGAATTTTTACTCGGATGCGTTGCAGACCTTCCGACTGGCAGGTCAAGGGTTGTGGCCAGGAAAGAAACCCACCGATCCAGCCTTACGGGAACGCCTCGTGACCTACTTTGATCCCTTGCCATTTTGGCATCCGCCGCTCGAGATGGTGATGGCTCCGGTTGAGGACTATCCATTGGTGATGATTACGCAACGGCCCATGACCCACTACCACTCGTGGGGATCCCAAAATGCGTGGTTACGGCAATTGCTGCATGAAAATCCTTTGTTTGTCAATCCGCAAACAGCTGCCAAACTGGGGTTAAAAGATGGGCAATGGGTTTGGATGGAATCCCGCCAGGGACGGATGACGGCCACCTTGCGTTTTTCCGACGCGGTCGAACCCGGTACGGTATGGACGTGGAATGCGATTGCCAAGGCCCCAGGATCTTGGGGGCTCGATCCCAAGGCACCCGAAAGTCAACGCGCTATTCTTGTTAACCATATTGTTCCCGATACCTTGCCCAGTGAGTCGGGAGTCTTGTTTAACAATGATCCTATCACTGGTCAAGCCGGTTGGTATGACACCCGGGTGCGGATTTATCCATCCGAACTTCATGAGGTCTGGCCGAAAGTGGCAGCAAGAAAGCCCAAGCAGGTTGAGATGACCCAATTGACCCACTTACGTTATTCCACCCGGAAAGGAGCCCGTTAAACGATGCAGCTTACGATTATTACCGACCTCAATAAATGTGTGGGGTGCAAAAGTTGTCAAGTATCGTGTAAAGAGCATAATACGTCAGGAGAATTTGGGCCTGTCCCGGACCACGAACCTTACCGCGAAGTCGATGGGATGTGGTGGAATCGTGTACTGTCCGTGGAAGCGGGAGAATATCCTATGGCTTCGGTGATGTACCTGCCTAAAGCCTGTATGCACTGCTATGATGCTCCTTGCGTCCCTGTTTGTCCCACCGGGGCATCTTATAAGCGGGCAGATAACGGAGTGGTATTAATTGATTACGATGCTTGTATTGGTTGCCAGCTTTGCATGTGGGCTTGCCCCTATGGGGTGCGGGAGTTCGACGAGCATGAAGGCGTGGTCAAGAAATGCACGTTATGCATTGACCGTATTGAAGATGAAACCCTGCCAGCGAATGAACGGCAACCGGCCTGTGTCCAAAGTTGTCCGACACACGCGAGAACTTTTGGAGATTTAGACGATCCCGATTCTGAAGTGTCCAAATTAGTGGCCCAACGCCAAGGTTTTACTCTATTGCCCGAACTCGGTGCACGGCCTTCCGTTCATTATCTGCCGAGACGACCCATTCCCCACCAGGTCACCAATGATGAGATCGAACGGGTACTGGAGGCGAGCGAATTATGAGACCAACCTGGCCGCTTTTAGCTTTAACGTTACTGCAGGGATTATCGGTGGGCCTTATGAGTATAGCTGCCATACTTCTGTTTACCCAGCCTCATGATCCTAAGATGATTTTTATTCTTCAAGGGACAGCCTTCATTACGGGCGGTATTGGTGGGCTATCTTCGATTTTCCACATGCACCGGCTTCAGGGAGCTAAATACGTCTTGCGCCGGCTTAAAACCTCATGGCTCAGCCGGGAAGCCCTCAGTACGGGATTGTACATGATGGTGGTGGCCTTAACCGTTTTGGTACATTTGGTCGCTTTGCCGCTTTCAGGATTGTGGCAGACACTGAGCGTTATCGCCGCGGTTTTTGGCGTCGCGGCCGTCTATATCACGGCGATGCTCTATGCGACGATCCGGGCGATGCGAAGCTGGCACTCTCCACTGACGGTGCTGATGTTCTTTGGCGCAGCGGCCTTAAGTGGAACCTTGTGGGCATGGGGCATCAGTGGAATGCTTCATGAGAATATCCCGGGATTGCCCATGGCGCTTATGGTGGTACTGGTGATTACGGCTGTGTTAAAAGCACTGCAAATTCGCAATTTCCGCGAAGCAGAGCATATGGTGATGTCTAGCACGGGCACAGGTCTATCTCAAAAGCCCTACCGGGTGATGGACACGGGTACCACTAAACCCCCTTATCGCCATCAGACTCAAATTTGGCCAGCCTTGACGCCTGCACAGCGTGCATGGGGCTATGGGCTTATGGGTCTTTTATTGTGGGGTATTCCGGCGATCTTGTTAGTGGCCGTTCCGGGATTTGACCTAGCGGTGGTGGCCTTGGTCAGCGGGAGCTTGGGATTAATGGTTGAACGCTGGATGTTTTTTGGAGATGCCACACATAGTTCTCGAGTTTGGTTTGCCGACGAGCCGAAAAGACCTTCCCAAGTGGCTCGTTAACGGATAGGATTAAATACAACCTCGGAGGTGTAGCCGCGTGGCTAAGGCAACAGGTATTCGCAGTATTTGGCATTCCATGCCTCTGACACGATTTACCACACGCGAGAACTATATTTGGTTAGTCGTGTCAACTGTCTGTATTGGCGCTTTTATGGCCGCGTTGGATGCGAGCATTGTCAATGTGGCTTTACCCGACATGAGCACCTATTTTAACGCCAGTGCCTCCTTAGTGAGCTGGGTACTCATTGCCTATTTATTAACGTTGACCACCTTGTTAACTTTATTTGGGCGTTTAGCGGATATGCTAGGACGCCGACCCCTTTACACCTTTGGATTTTTAGTGTTTATTGTCGGATCTGCAGCATGTGGTGCGGCTGTTAATTTACCTATGCTCATTGTATCCCGGGTCTTTCAAGCGGCTGGCGCCGCCATGCTTCAGGCGAATTCGGTGGCCATTATTACAGCGACGGTACCTCCCTCTGTTCGAGGGCGGGCCATTGGATTTCAAGGTTCGGCGCAGGCGATTGGTTTGTCTTTAGGCCCAGCTATTGGTGGCGGGTTGATTGCCTTATTTGGTTGGCGGGCAATATTTTATGTGAACGTACCCGTTGGTCTAATTGGCACGGCCATGGCTGCGATGATTTTACCAAAAGACAAATTAAGCGGGAAAAAGACCACGTTTGATTGGTGGGGCACTTTGTTTATGACCCCGTTTTTAGTGTTGGTCATGATGGCATTGACCGAAGGCATGTCGTGGGGATGGGGATCGCCACGAATTCTCGGAATGTTTGCTGGAGCCTTGTTCTTTTTGCTCGCCTTTATTTGGCGGGAATTAAAATTCCGCGCACCTTTAGTCGATATGCGTCTGTTTAAAATCCCGGTATTTAGCATCGGGAATTTTACCGGACTGCTGTCATATCTGGCCATGTTCGGGGTTCTCTTTTTAATGCCTTTCTATTTTGAGCGGGTACTAAACTTTGACTCGGCCGTATCAGGGCTTATTTTAACGGCGGTCCCCCTTGGAATGACAGTCGCTGCGCCTAAAGCGGGGGCATTAGCCGATCGCTATGGACCGCGGCTTCTGACGACCGGAGGCATGGCACTTACGGGCTTAGCTATTGTGGGATTAGCTTGGACCGTAGCCATCCATGCCAGTTTAGTGCCTATGATTATTGAATTGATTTTAGTCGGAGCAGGCCTTGGGATCTTCACGCCGCCAAACAATTCATCGGTCATGGGGAGTTTACCTAGTTCACGTTTAGGCGTAGGCGGCGGTATTTTAAACATGGCCCGTTCCTTAGGAATGGCGATGGGCACTGCGATTTCGGGCACCATTATGGCCACCTTCCTGGCCTTAAATGGCGGGGTTGAGCGGGCTGGGGGACCTAAAGGACCATGGATTCCCGCAACCCGGTATGCTCTTTATGTCCTCGTGGCGCTCTCTTTGCTAGCTTCCTTACTCTCTGTGTTTCGGGTAGCCGCCGGAGAAAAATCGACAACCGTGGAGAAAATGCCGCTGGAATGGTAGTCACATCAACCATCCCAGATCTAAAGGCTCCAATCTCTGCTGCGCATTCAGGATGGAGAATGCTTATCTTTGGGCGGTGCTTCTGCTAGTGAAGAGGCACCGCCAATATTTTTTACCGAGGAGAAGAAAAGCGACTGACACATGAGTGGTGTGTCATGCACGAGGACTTCTCGAATGCGGTTCGAGGAAAGAGCCACATGGAATTATGACAAAGGCTGTTTAAGAGCCCAGGCTTCAATATCGTGTGTTGTCATGGTGCGAACGCCATGACAAGTGAGAGGCGCTAGAGCTGTGATGAGAAACAGGAAACCCGCGGTTCTTTCCACAGTATAAAGACCGAACGTGTGGGCAATGGGCACGGAGATGATTTCGGCCAAAGGGATGAAAACAAATGCGCCCATATCATCAAAGGCCATAATCCGGGAAATTTTGTCACGGGGAACTCCTTGTTGCAATGCGCTGTCCCATAGGGTCGTGGATATCCCAAGTCCTAAGCCCGCTACCATAGCCGCTGTAAGAAGAGACGGCACGCTCTGTTCCAGCCCTAAAATAATCATGGGCACGCCACCCACAGCCGCGGTCAACATGGTGGTACGTAAAGGATGCGAAAACCGGAGCCGAGTGAGAACAAGACCGGCAATAAGAATGCCAGCGGCTTTAAAGCTGAGTATCAGTCCCCATCCTGTCGATCTGAAGCTTTGCTGGGCAATAATGGGACCAAGAACTTGCCAAGCCCCCATTTGTAAGGCATTGAGAAAGGCCCAGGCGAGGGTAATAGGCCAAATCCACTGGCTCTCGCGAAAATATACCCATCCTTGTCGCATCTCGTGGACAATGGACGGGGCTGTGCTCTTCCAAGCACGAGGAATGTGAATGCGGATGATCAAGAGGCTAGCGACAAAAGAGCTGAATGCATTGACAGCAATGGCCCAGCCCCCGCCCCAAGTGGCGACGAGAAATCCCGCTGCTGCGGGCCCGACAATACGAGCGAAACCGCGCGCGGCGCTCAAAAGAGCATTAGCATGTTGAAGATGTGCGGTATCAACCATTTCGGGGACAATGCCGCGCAGTGCGGGTTCCGAAAATGCTGTCAAAATCCCCTGGATGATCGCCCAGGGGAGAATCCATGTGGAATTTGTCCCTGTGAGCACAATAATGGCAATACAGAGTTGAGATAATCCGAATCCCAGAGTTGTCCACAAGAGGATCCTGTCTCGCCGGTAACGGTCGGCGAGATGTCCTCCAATGAGGAGCATGATGATATGGGCAAGAAGCTCACCGGCCAAGATATCTCCTAACAGGCGTTGCCCATGAGGAGCCTGAAGTACAGCAAACGCTAGAGCAACGGGAGTCATGGCATTACCGAACAGTAAAATGCTCCGTGCGAAAAAGAACCGGCGAAACGGTGAATAACGGAGGGATCCGCGGGTTATGAAAGATTTTATCATCCATAGCCTTTCCTTTCCTAAGAATCCTAAGAAATAAAGCGGAAACCATACCCCGGGGTTGGCTTATCATAGAAAAAAATTCGTGGAATGTGTAGACTGATAATTTTTCAGGATTTATACTCATAATATGGATCCGTGGTGAAGCCATGATGTATTTCTTGATCCCTTTTTGCTGTTTGATTGGAAAGTTTTCTGCCCAGGTTGAGATCATGATGAACTTCCTTAGTTAACCTGGTTGCGAACAGGGTGGTGTGACTAATGGGAGTCACTCATGAGACTATCATCCCGTAAAAGGGAGAAAAAGGGCTTAAACGCGACCGTATTGGAAGGAATGCCTTTTTATTCTCGTCATGGCGACAGCCATTCGCACTCCTTATAAAACCCACTCGATTATTCCACAAACCTATCGCCGTATGAACACAAAGACGCTCTAACTTTTGCTTCTTGCGGTTTATGGCTATTGGAGTATACCCGTCTTCGCCTGCTCGATTGCTGGTTTGATTTTGCAGAAGGGTTGGGGCGGTTGCATTCTGCTGCGTCGCACTGGCCCCTGGGTAAGCGATTTAAATTGGAGCGTTGTGCCTCTTGACGAATTCCAACACAAAGCGCCGACATTGCACGATCCTAGGCCACAAGGGGAAGGATCAAGGCACCCAGGCGCAGCCCGATCGAGGTTTTTTGTCGGTCGTGAAGACCTGCGTCCGGAGAACCACGTCGCATGTGATCTCCAAAAACGTCTACAGGGCCTTCTTTCCGCGATAAAATCTTACGACTATCGAATATGTTGGAGTGGTCCCTGCAAGAGGGAAGGTATTTCAAATTACTTTGGCTCAGAAAAAATACCGAGCAGCTCTTGGCGAAACTACTCGGCTTTTTAATTAGTTTAATTGAGATTCTAATCCAGTTGCTGAGTCGGAATGTCAACTTGGAATACCAATGTTAATCAATTTGGACGACATCCTATAAAGTCCTCAGAGCGCATGGTCCCAGGCAATCGTCATGGTGCGTGACGCGACGCTAGGATATAATCCACCGACCCAGTCTAAAAATGCGTTGCTCGTGTCATTGTCTCGATGCTCATGATGGTGGCCATTAAGGTCGGCCCCCAGATCGGCAATTTGAATGCCTTCTTCGACGTGGGCCATGAAAAAGAAGGCGGTTGCGACGAGTGAGGTCAATGAACGTTCTTGGATCAACCGAAAGAGATAATGGTTTATTTAGCGTGATCGTGATGCCACAGGTCTGTTAATGCCGTAATGGCGTTGGGATCTTCGATGGTCGAGACGTCTCCCGGATTCTCCTGGCGAACTACAGCACGCAATACTCGACGCATAATTTTTCCGCTACGCGTCTTTGGCAAGATCTTGACGAATTCGATGGTGCCGATTACGGCGACCGCTCCCAGTTCGCGGCGCACCGTGTGGCGGATTTCATCGGCCAGTTGCGGCGAGGATTCACACCCCGGACGCAAGACGACGAACGCAGCGATCACATCCCCTCGCAAGGGGTCAGGGACTCCTGTAACACCCACTTCTGCCACTGCAGGATGTCGCAAAATGGCCGTTTCCACTTCACTCGTGCCAATGCGATGTCCCGCAATCTTCAAGATTTCGTCCGCTCGGCCACTCACCCACACATAGCCGTCCTCGTCGATGGTGGCGGCATCTCCTGTCACGTAAACGCCAGGCATTTGCTCCCAGTATGAGGTGCGGTAGCGTTCGGAATCGTTCCATAATTCTTGAGTGAGTCCGGGAAATGGATGAGTGATGACCAGACTGCCGGGCTCGTTGGGGCCCGCTATGGTACCGTCGGGCTGTCTTATGTCAACGCCGTAACCTGGGAGGGGAATTCCCGCAGAGCCTGGTTTAATCGGCAATAGACCCAATGGATAGGGATTGCCGATGACGGGTCCTCCCGTTTCAGTTTGCCACCAGTGGTCAATGACGGGAACCCGGTTGTCAAAAACGTCATGTTGAAGCCATTCCCAAGCCGGCGCGTTCAGTGGTTCCCCGGCGGAGAATACACGGGTCACACTTGACACATCGTGTTTGCGTGCGACATCGGTTCCGTATTGCATTAACAAGCGAACGGCCGTGGGCGCAGTCAAAATCGCACTGACTTGATGTTCGGCAATAATACGGTAAAAGTGTTCAGGGGAGGGGAAATCCAGTGCACCTTCATAGCTGATAGTGGTCGCACCGACGAGAAGGGGTGCGTAAACAATAAAACTATGTCCAACAATCCATCCGATATCTGAGGTCGACCACCACACATCGTGATGGGACAAGCCATATAAAATCGCGGAGGCGTGAAGAATACCGACTTGATAAGGACCATGCATGTGGACGACTAATTTTGGGCGTGCGGTGGTTCCTGAGGTTGCGAGAATAAAAGCCGGCGTGTTCGATTCCAGCGGAATCGCTTCCGACGTGTGGCCTGGGGCGGCTTGTAGCAGATCGTTCCACAGAACTGTACGTGCTGGTACGGCGGGGAGCGCCTTGTCCGTCCTTCGCTGCCAGATGAGAGTGTGGATAGGCGAATGGGGAGTGTTTAAGGCTTCGGCGACTATGGAATAGAGGGGAATAACTTTTCCGCGGCGATAGGAGACATCACTGGCGATTAATACGGTGGCTTGAGCTAACTGAATTCGCTGGGCTAAGGCCGCAGCTCCGAATCCAGCAAAGACGACTATGTGAATGGCGCCAATTCGGGAAAGAGCGAGCATGGAAAAAATGGCTTCGGGTCCGGTGGGTAAACCTTTTCGAAGTGAACGCACAATGTGGCGGGACATGCGTGAAGCCAATACCGTATTGACGAAGCTTTTAGATGCCTTAAAGACCCCTTATTATCCTGGCATTCAAGCGGCCTTGCATGATCTGTGGACCCAAACCAACGAGTGGGGAAGACCATCCGCGGTCCCCGAAAGAATTGGCCAGTTCCAGAAAGGCGGTTGCACACTGTGTGGTTAGCCTCTGCCACGGGATCAAAGGATGCTTTTGACGGTATGATTCAATGATCTGGTATCCCAAGGCATATCCTGTCCATAAGGGGAGATGGAGTTCTGGGGAGCCAAAAAGCCACTGGCTGGCATCCTTCCCTTGTACAAAGAGGTGTTGACGATATAAAGGCCATAAATTTTCGGCATCTTGTAAGGTTAACAAGCGAGTCCACGGAACGGGCGCAGGTTTGGACAACACATGTTCTGCAAAATGATCGGCGAGCCCTTCTAAAATCATGCGTTCGAGCAATGTTTCGTGTGCTTCGCTAAGGGTGAGGGCGTGAATGCGCCAATGATGATGATATTCATGCGCGATGGTGGATTCGACAATGGGCAGAGAACAGGATTGGGGATAGATGACGAGCGAAATTTCGCCTTGATAGGTCGTAAATGCCGACACGCCTTGCAGTTTATCCCGGCCAAATTCATCACCAGGATCCATGGGCCACAGTTTAATGGTTAAGGGATGAATTAACGGATATTGCCTGGTGATGTGATGAAGACGTGCAGTCACAAAGTCTTGAATGCGGAGCGTGTTCAAGGCATCCAAAAGGGACTGAAGGGTGTCACCATCCGTGTCTAAAGACACACACCCAAACGCGGTTAACTCTTCCCATTGTAACGTCGAAACATTCAATGCCTGCAGCAATGATGACGGGGTCTTATAGGTTTTATGGCACCAATCTTCAAGAATACTAAGAGTTGGATAAATGACAAAGGGATGCATAAATAGGTTCCTTTCTTTAGATCTTTAGACACAAAACAAAAGAGACAAAAATGAAACATTAGACCCGTCTTGCGACTGCCACGACATTCCGAAAATTCTTCATGACTTCTTGGCTACCTTGTGTTAGACTGAATCAAACGTAAAAGAGGTGTAGCAGAATTATGGGTTTTCTCAATAGCACCCTGGATACCTTGTACCAGCGGCATTTGGAACTTAGCAACAAGGTCGACTGGGGTTATCATCGTTTATTGCCGTGGGAACGAGGACGCAATTTTATCGATGAACCATGGAATGAAAATCAAGGCACAATCTCCCCGGAATTGACGATGGCTGTTGAGACAGCCATGCTTACCGAGATCAATTTACCATGGTTTACCACAGGATTGCAAGCAGTATTTGCTGACGCTCCCTCCGCTCTCAAGCATTTTATTCACACCTGGACGCGGGAAGAGGACCAACACGCTCGCATTTTGGATGTCTATCTTCTTCTCAGTCGCAATGGGGATCCCGATATGCGTGATCACATTCGAAAAAATGTGATTCAGGCCGGGTGGCAAGCAGAAGCCACGGATCCTTTTGCGATGATGATTTATACGAGTTTGCAAGAACTGGCTACCCGTGTTTTTTATTTGAACTTAGCTCGAGCGGCCGAGGCGCAAGATCCGGTATTGACGACGATATTGCGTGCGGTGGCCAAAGACGAGACCTTGCATTATGCCTTTTACCGTGATGCGGCAAAAGCCTACATTGAAGAGGATCCATCGCGCATTGCCACGGTGTGCCGAGTGATTCCGCGCTTTGTGATGCCCGGATTCGGGATGCCAAATTTCCGCCAACGACTCAAAGTGATTGCGCAATATGCCAACTATGGGGTGAAAGATTACTATCACAGCGTTTTGCGAGTCGTTTTAGAATTCTGGGGCATTTTGCAATATGACGTGTCAAGTAGTACGAAAGATGCTCGGCAAACCTTGGATCGATATTTGTCTAAACTCGGGCGTGTCGCGCAACGAGAAACGGCACAAGCGTAAAGAATCCCGTTGCATCAAAGATATTCAGGCTCTCACGGATGACATTTATTTGTGCATTGGCTGATGGGGTTGTCAGTTAATGTTCTTCAATGTTTGCACACCACGAGATTATCCTTCCATCGATTTGGTGCGCCGGTTCAGATCGTTGATTTTGCAATGGCTTCACCGAAAACCTAGGGTTCCCTAGGTATTTTTTTATATAATTCGTTATGTGAGAATCACGCGATGTACCTTCTTCCAAAAGTCAACAGTTTAAGCCGGGAATAAAAATCGTGAAATTTTCCTATAGTGTTGGGAATTTCTCTACAGCTCGAGGAAAAGGACGGTTCGAGGCGATGATGGTCATTCAAAAAGCGAACGAACACGATGTCCTAGGGATTTGCCGTGTGTGCCAAGAATCCTATTGGGAAACGTACAGGGGGCTGCTGCCGTCATCTTATATCACTCGGATTATCAACCAATTTTACCAACCGCCACGCATTCTGAGCGAAGTGAGGCGTCACGAATGGTGGGTCGCCAAGGACAATGATACCGTTCTTGGTGCAGGATCAGGAGGAATGACAGGAGCGGGTGTATGCGAGTTGTTTGTCCTTTATGTCGATATTTCGTGGCGCTATCACGGAATCGGATCCCGGTTGTTAGATGCCATTACAGAAGAATGCCGGGCTCAGGGAGCAAAAACTCAGTGGGTGTCCGTGACTCCTGGTAATCTCAAAGGTATTCCCTTCTACGAATCTCGGGGTTTTGTTTTTCAGGAAGTCATCCCGGCTTATGCTCAAATCGACGGAGAAAACTTGGTGTCCCTACGGTACATGCGCCGTATTTAAGTTGCCGCTGGGAACTATCTAGCCCCTCATATACTTTTGTCTAAAGGGAGAGAACTATGCCAGATAACGCATCACGGCCGGTGACGTGGCGACAGATCGTTTACAAAAGCCAACAAATGCATAGTCTTTTTGCCACCACCGTAACATTTGCCTGGTTTGCGATCTTGTGGATTTGGGGATCCGCTCTTCACCAGTCCCGCCATCTACGCCGATTATTTCATAGACATCCCGAATAATTTTGAGAATAAGAATATCCGCGTAAACCCGTATTATTTAACAAGAATTGGAATGGCGTTGGAGCAGTTTACGCGGATGAGCCCAATTATTCGACATGGCCTAATGTCGACGATTTATGATTGATGAGGGAAACTGCACGGTCTCGTAAGATGAATTTTTGTATCTTTCCTGAGCCTGTTAACGGCCAATCTTCTGCATTAACGAAAAAGATATATCGAGGGATTTTGAACCGGGCAAGAGAGTTCTGACACCAATTCCATAAATCTCGCCGACTCACGTCTGCTCCTTCATGGAGTTCAATAAATGCTGCGCCGATTTCAGTTGTCAACGGATCCGGGACGCCCACAACATAGGCTTGTTTGACAGCTGGATGCTGACTAAGAATTTCTTCGACTTCTTTGGGGGCTACATTTTCTCCAGATACTTTGAAGAGATCCTTACTGCGTCCTAAAAATTCAATATAGCCATGTTCATCGATCCGTCCTAAATCTCCACTGCGAAACCAGCCGTCTTTGTCGAAAGCGGCCAAAGTTTCTTCTGATTTATTGTAATAACCGCGACTTACAATATTTCCTCGCACGGTCAATTCCCCAATACTGCCGGGAGGGAGGTCTTGGCCAGTGTCAGGATCAATGACTTTATATTCCACATTGGCACCGTCAAATTCTGGCAACCCCGATACTCCGCCCGGTTTTATGCGGCCCACTCGGGTGACAACGACACTGATGGGATCACCGACCTCCGTATGCGTGGTGGAAGCGGTGACTTCTGTTCCACCGTAGCCTGTACAAATTTCAGTTAAGCCAAAAATGTCAACGGCTTTTTGCCAAACGGGTACAGGAGCAGGCGCTGCCGCACACATTAACGCATAAAGATGAGACCAATCATAGCGATCCGCATCGGGGTGATTAACCAAACTAATGAGCATCGAGGGCACGCATAACACGTCGTGTACCTGGTATTGCGCCATCAAAGCAAGAGCTTGCGTGGGCTGAAATTGAGGTTGGAGAATGAGAGTTCCTCCAACAAATGAGGATGCTAAGACGCCTTCTTCGAGAGCAAAAACATGGTAAAGTGGTAAAGGTGTAAAAATTCGTCGGCCGTCTTCGAATGCTCGACTCAAACATGTACTGTATGCACAGCGAAGGAAGTTATCATGGGTTAACATGACTCCTTTAGGGTGCCCAGTTGATCCTGACGTATAGATAATTGCAGCGACTTCATCCGGGTAGCGACTCTGTCGCCATCGAGTTTCCAATTCGTCATCCGCAATCTTATTTCCTTCCGAAACAAAACGTTCCCAAGGCATAAACGGTGTGGCGTGGTTTATTTTGCTTGGTGTTGAAGACATCATGATGATGTGTTCGAGAGTTAGAGGACTGTGGGTATGGCGTGAGGCGTGCCACAATTCTTCGATTATGTGTTCGTGATCGATCCGGCCTATGTTGTCTTGAAAGATGAGGATGCGTACATCAGCTTGTTGAATAATGTAGTTTAGTTCATGCTGCAAGAGCATGGTATTCAGTGGGACGGCTACCGCTCCAACAATGTCGATGGCTATCCACAAAGTCATAAATTCAGGTTCATTGGGTAGTAATAAAGCGATGTGATCTCGCCTTCTTACCCCAAGAGCAAGCAATGCCTTGGCCAAGATCCACGCTTCATCCCATGTTTCTTGGTACGTCAGATTGCGCCTGGGGGAAACAAGAAAGGGGCGCTGCGAATACAGCTGCGTAACAGCATGCAAATGACGTGCAATGGTGCGGCGGGTCCATGAGGGCACAAGGTTCATGAGATACCGCCGCCGGTCCTCTACAGGATGCACCATTCAAACCATCCTTTCCGCAAAAAGAATTCATTTCGCCATTTCCTTCCTGATTAGTTAAGTTCATGATGAATCGATTTGAATTATTTTTCAATATTACGATTTAGCACGACCTTGGCAGGAAATCGACAGGCCATCGCGAATTAAGTCTTAAATTATTTTTCTGTCGTGAGAGAGGATAAAAATGCCACAATATAACAAATTGGTACGTGATAATATTCCCGAGATCATCAAAGCCACGGGGAAATCCTTCCGGACTCGCATACTTGATCCAGAAGAGAAAAAAGACATGCTGCAAGCCAAACTGCAAGAAGAATTACAAGAATATCTCACCGCAAGTACCGATGAAGCGGCTTTAGAAGAATTGGCGGATTTATTAGAAGTCATTGATGCATTAGCGGTAGTTCACGGGCGAACGTGGCAACAACTTCGACAAATTCAAGACGCAAAGCGTCAACATCGGGGAGGATTTTACCAGGGCATCTTTCTAATCGATGTCGATGATTAATGGCACACGGGTCATGAAGGCTTCGATGATCTAAAAGATAAATGCTAAATTGGGTTTTGAAAGCTTGAAACGGCGAGAGGATCGCTGTCTTGTATGACAACGATCCTCTCGCCATCCTCTATATGGGGAATCCTCTATATGGGGAATGCTACAAATATTACCTGTTTTCGCTGCTCGCTAGAGCGTTTTAACATATGTAGAATCTTTCTTTTATCTCCCATTATGAAACGCCACGAGACGTAACTTTAATCCGTGCGGAGCAATGGCGAGTAGGCCCCTTTATCCTACCTCGCTAAATTCCACTTACGTAGTGATGTCCAAAAAAGTTACTCAAAAACTTGTTAACATCCAGGACTTTTTCTTGTGTTTGCGATAACGTTACTGGTAAGTCCAAAAACTTCCATATGAGTTTTCATATGATGCGGTTTAATAAGGAGGAGAGATTTCGATGGCTGATGAAACAGCGCGCCAACTTGATTATGAATTAGCGCGACTCATTGCCCGGCGCATAGCCTTCGACGAGGTATCCTTTCCTTCGCGGGATGTCATAAAAGCGTGGACAGAAGAACTCGAAATTCCCCATCACATTTTGTTCGCTGTTTTTGCCACCCTCGAAAGGAGTCAGAATAAAATTCCCCCACCGGAAAAACGACCGGTAACAACCATTCATAACGTGGAGAATCAGGAAAATCCCATCGACGTATGGCCATTGATGTGGTCTGCATCGTGGTCGGAAGCGACCTGTCTGTTAACGGTATCCTTTCAATATGCGACTCATTCGTTGGTTGAAGCCGTGATCTATTCTCTTAAGCCCTCATCATTTATCAAATTGGGTGCGGAGCTTAAGATTTCTGGAGGGGATCAAACTTATCAGGTCGTTCCCTTTCTGGGAAATCATAGACGCAACGACATCTATCACTGGATGGTCAGTCCTGCATTACCCGCTAACTGGTTTGAATTAACGTGGACACTGAGTCCTGCTGAACCGGTAGAGTTTTTTCCGGAGCCACCACGTAATCGTTCCATTATCGCTATTGATGTGCCCAAACGCTTTCACCCGCGGGATCTTGCCTAAAGCACAATCATCATAAAGACCGTGAAACATTGTGACAACCTTGGGAAGAAAGAAGGGAAATCTTATGTGGATTGTCCGGCCTGGTGATACACCTTATGAACCGAGTGATGAATTACGCCAAATCGATCAGCAACTCGTTCAGCTAATCCAACGACGAAAGACCTGTCAAGATTTTGAGAATATACCCAATGTCAAAACACTCCGTCAATGGCTTGGAGAGGACAATGACGCTGTGGCGAGAAGTTTATGGATTTTTCGCATGCTAGGAAATCCCGATTTGGAGAAGGCTCCCGAAATATTAGAACCGGAACTTCCTGTGGACGCGGAATCCTTAATGTTGGAAGTCGAATGGGATCACTATCGCCTGCTCTTGACCCATACCATCCGTTATCAAGAATATAGTTTGGTGTTAAGCTACTTAACGAGTCAACAGGCCATAGAACAAGGACTCCTTCAAGTCACCCTACAGATTGCTGGAGACAGTAGAAATTACCACGTAAAGGGACAATCGATGACATCCAATAATCAGTTCCTGTTCATTGAATGGCTTATAAGACCCGCCCTGCCACAGCGGGCTAAGAACTTGACATGGTCTGTTGTTCCATCCGAAAAGCCTATCTTTAACATTCGTTTTCCTGAAATGACCGTCCTAAGACCTTCTAGCCCGTTAAACTTTGTGCCATATTTGGCACCCGGTCTCTAAACCTCGAAATCTTTCATGGCGATCCATAATAAAGAGAGTCGGCGGGTTACGGCTGAGTCTCTTTATTTTTTCGCTCTTTTGAAAGTATTGACCGACTTATTATAGCCTATACCGGTCCCAAAACTCGATACCTTCCTTGTTCATTCTCGTCATGAGGATAGGCATCGTGAGTTTTGCGATATTTTTCCTGTTGTGTGACATAGCTCAGTTTAGTGCTAAACTTTTTAACGAGAAATTGCACTGATGCTTATAGGATTTAGGATGAATCATCTAGCGCGGGAGCATGAGTTCTAATAGCCCATGTTCTTGATATCGTCATTTTTAAGGGAATTGGGAGGGGATTGAACGGTGAATATGGGCAATCCACTACCCCCGCCGGTGGCGGAGGCAGATTTTTATCGGTTATTTTGGATTCTTGCAATCATCACATTGACTATTGTTGTTGTCGCTTTATTTAGACGGCTACGCCTTCATCGTGAACACGACGGGGTCTCGTCATTCCCAGTGGCTTACGAATGGCTCGCCCGAGGACTGGGCGCGTTGTGGCTGTTAGATGGATTATTACAAGCCCAACCACTCATGATCACTCGATTTATCGGGGGATTTTTAGCCCCATTAATTCAAGGACAACCCGCGTTGTTACGCAGTCTCATTGAGATTGGTGTACGCCTGTGGGGCATTAACCCAGTCATGTGGAATGAATTTGCCACTTGGATTCAAATCGACATCGGGTTATTGATTCTGTTAGGAAGTGTGGATAGCTGGCGACGTGTTGGCTTATGGCTCTCGGTGGCGTGGGGGCTGGTGGTGTGGATTGGCGGAGAAGCCATGGGAAGTCTCTTTAGTGGCGGATCGTGGTTAAGCGGCAGTCCGGGATCGGTCATTTTGTATGTCCTCCTCGCCTTCTTACTCTTGCTCTCTCCAAGCTTTTGGCAATCTTCTCGACCCACCAAAATTTTTCAGTATGGTTTGGCGGGCTTATGGGGCTTATCCGCGTTATTGCAAGCATGGCCGGCCTCGGGATTTTGGCAAGGTCAAAGTATGTCAGCTTATGTCTTGAGTATGGCGGAAATGCCGCAACCGGGAATTTTTTCGGAACCTCTGTATGCCTGGGCAAATTCCTTAGCCGCTCATCCTGCCCTTTGGAATGCCGTGCTGGTGATCACCTTCAGCATCCTAGCCATTTTATGGCTCATCCGGCCCAAATCGGTCGTTACGTGGTGGTTGACCGCGGTGGTGACCTTTGCCACGTGGTGGCTTGGGCAAGATTTTGGGGTTTTAGGGGGCATGGGGACCGATCCCAATAGCGGCGTGCTGGTGTTATTGTCTTTGGCTGTTTATGCACGCCTGGCAACGGTGCCCATTTTCGGTCGAAGTCTTTTCATGGATTCGACGCCAGCGAAAGGGCGGACAATGTCATGAAAAAATCACAACGAAAATGGATTGTTTTTGGTTTATTGCCCGTGGCAGCCTTTGCAGGCTGGGGGCTATCCCGGGTCTATCAGAACGCGCCCAGTACGCAGTTGACGGCGGCTGCGACAGAAGCCTTAGCTGCTGATGGCATGACGTACGTGAATAAACCGGCTCCTAATTTTCAGTTGCTGAATGCCCAGGGACAGCCAGTCAGCTTAACCCAATACCGAGGCAAAGTTGTCGTCCTGACCTTTTTTGATCCCGTCTGTTGGTGGGATTGCCCGCTCGAAGCGCAAGAGTTAGTCGATATGAACCATGTTCTGGGTCCTTTAGCGTCGCACGTCCAAATTATTGCGGTAGATGCGAATCCTGAATTTCATAGTTTAAAGGACATTCAAGCGTTTGATACCGAACATGGGCTAAATTCCGTACCCAACTTCACGTATTTGACCTCGCCTTCGGTCTCGACGTTGTCCCGGGTATGGCACAATTATTATGAATATGTGCATGTCCCCAAATACGGAATGGTCCAGCATGCGGATGTATTTTGGCTAATTAGTCCTAAAGGCCGTGAAGTTTGGTTGAGTAACCCTGAGGCTCAGACGAAATATATCGGCGGGACCGCACAATTGTTGGCCACCTACGTGGCCAAAATATTGCATCAACCTTTGCCTGACGTATCAAATCCCAGCAATAACCTAGGGCAAGGAGTCTGGCAAAGCATTGGACCATCCTATGCATTAGTCGGCAATGGCCTGAGCACCTGGTCGATCAGTCCCTATCAAGGTTACCGCACGGTGGAGCGATCCCTTAGTGGAGGTAATACCTGGCAGATTGTCACGCCAGAAGCCATGACGCAAAGGGGCGGCATTGAGGTTGAGCCGACAGGTGCCAACTCAGCGTGGGCGCTGGTGGGCGCTTATGGATATCAGGTCGATCCCGTCCTTCGCACGACCACTAATAGTGGTCAAACGTGGAGTGCGCCTTTGGTGATCCCAGGCCCCTTACCGCCTCGCGCTTTACATCCCTTGGTGGCTTCGTCACAAGAGACCGCATGGGTCATCAGCGATCACGAACTCTTAAGAACCACCACCGGCGGTCAAACATGGACAACACTGGCCCATAATGTGCCGTGGATGCCTGAAGCGTCTTTAAGTCAACAACCTCAGCAAGGTCTTTGGATGGGAGGACAGATTCACAGTGGTTCAAAGGCCTATTTATGGTCGTGGACCGGCAAGACGTTTACTCAGGTGCCATTGCCTGTGCCCACCTCGTGGGCTCATCAGAGCCTATTAGTGATGGCGCCCACATGGCAAAGTGCTAGCCAAGGCGAAGTTGCCGTGGTATGGACGCATCACGGTCAAGAATGGTTGATATGGGATAGGACAAGCAATGACGGGAAAACCTGGCAACGAGCGACGGTTCCCTTACAGATTCAGGGCAATCCTTATGCTGCCGTCAGCGTGAACGGCGATGTGGGATATGCGTTAACCGCGTCGGGTCATATTAACGCCTGGACGTGGAGCCAAAATACATGGCATGAGGAGATTATGCATTTGCCAGCGGGTACGCCGGTGGCCTTGGATGTCGCGAATAATGGCCATGTCATGGTGATGACGCGCCAAGATCAGATGACGATCCTTTGGGATAGCCAAAATAATGGCACGACGTGGACTCCGCATCATTTACCCTAATGCCTTGGGAGGTCTCATGAGATGGATAGCGCGTTCTCGTCGGTCTCATTACGCACCAAGATCCGGATGGCGGTTGCTCTCATGTGGGCCCTTTCTGGACTCATGATGCTGCAACCCAAGATCCATAGCCCGCTGTTCGTGAGTGATATTTTGGCGCCTCCTGCTGAAGCCTGGCAGCCCTTGGGAATTCAAAGGCTGTTGCAAGCGGCCGATACGCTGTGGCTTAAGGCACCCATGATATGGCCTGATGTTATCGCCGCCCTCGAGATAGGGGGAGCTCTTGTCATTGCATGGGGTCACAACACGGGGCGCACTGTGGCATCATTTGTGCTTGTGATCTGGTCGGTTATTGTCTGGGGCGTGGCAGAAGGCTTTGGCAACTTGTTTAATGGGACGGGGAGCCTTCTGACAGGGACGCCGGGTACAGCATTTCTTTATGCGATGGCTACCCTTTTGGTGATTATGCCCTCAGCTTGGTGGGAGAATCATCAGCTTGTCTACCGTGTGCGGCAAGGGCTTGGGTGGTTGTGGATTATGATGGCGGGGCTACAAGGGCTGCCAGGAGCTGGGTTTTGGCATGGTCCGCGTCTCGCTGAAGTGTTTGGCTTAGTGACGATGGATGGCTCCGAACCTTCATGGCTTCAAGCCAGTATCAATGATGGTGTGATGCTGAGCTTTCATCACCCATTGATGACCAATTTGTTTCTCGTGCTGATTATGCTGGCTGTAGGAATCGCCTGGTTAAAACGGTGGCGCTATGCCTTTGGGCTGTCTTTGGTGGTGATGGCCATCATTTGGATTGTGCCCCAAGCATGTGGCGGTATATGGACGGGCATTGCTCCCACACCGGGGATGATCCTGCCTCTGCTCATTTTCATCGCTATGGCCCGGGACGATCTCATGGGACAACAGCCTCTTTCTGAAAGGATTCAGGTGAAACCCTCATGATAGCGGGACGATCTGAGAGTTCCCAGGCACTGGGGTTGCGCTGGCTGGTGATGCTGATTTTAATGGGCGTCTATCTCGCCCTGATGTCTTCTCCCTTGTTTGAGATCATTCAGGCGGCCGACAAGAAGGGATGTATTGGCTGGCATGTTCTTTTGACATGGGCATTAACCGTGTTGGGGATGATTGCGACGCTTACCCTATTCGTGCAAGCCGATGTCTTGGTGGAACGACTCGTCGGGATCTTTTTGCCTCACAAGTCGTTAGAGGTGCACCAAAAAGTGGCCCGATATGGGGCGATGATGATTTTGGTGGGCAATGCTCTCGTTGGACTCATCTGGACGAACGGTGCCGTGAATGTGTTCGTTGACGCCCATAAACCGCTTTATGTGGAAACGGATTTATCCATTTTGGCTATGGGGTTATTAGGGGGCTTAGCCTGGCGCCTTTTATGGAAGAACTGGGCATGGCTAGGGCTCATCGTCACGGTGCTCATGTCCTATGGTGTCGTGGCCAATGTGTTAAGCCGCCACGGTTGGTGCTAAAAAAAGTCTCTGGCTTATCTCAACTCCTCGCTGCGGCGGGGAGGCTTTTTATTATGGTTATTTACCAAGAATTCTCACAATGCACCGCCGTTCAAACAGGTTTATCCTGACAGCATTCGTCAAAATCCAACAAATAGTCCATCCGAACAGGCCATATGGCCCTACCGAATTGTCATCAACTTGCCTACATTTATTAACATCTATCCCTAGGAAAATAAACGGCATAGCAATGGCCATCAGATCAAAGGGACAATGCCGAAGGAAAGGATGCCAATAAGATGGGACATGGATGGTCAATCAAGGATTCTTGGGATGATCCCAATGCCAATCATGAATATCGTCTGTACTCGGACCCGCAATTGTTTGGGGTAGTCGATGATGTTCTAGGGTTTGCCGATCTGCTCGGCTGGGATCATCATGATCAGCAGGTATTTAATGCCCTCCCCTGGGATACGATTGCCAACGAGGCGGTCACGAGGTTCTATGCCCGAATTCAGCAAATTCCTGAACTCGATGGATTCATCCGGAAACGGACAACCTATGACCGGATGCGAGCCTTATTGTGGGAGCATTTGCAGCGTTTGCGGGACAATCCGCAGGATCTGAAAGCCATCACCTATGCGGAAACCGTGAGCCTCGGGCATCTGTCCCGGGGTATTTATGGACCCCAGTTTCAAGCGGCGTATGCTTTGTTAATGCGTGAAGTTTTAAATGCGTCAAGGCAGGGCAGGACTCACACGACATGGTCCGAACAAGATGATGCTATATTTCGCCGCATGGTCATTGAAATGTTTATCATGAGTGCGACACAGGTGGCTTTTACATCCCGGCATGATGGGTTGACGCAGCTCCCCAATCGCGATTTCACGGAAGAACGCATTCAGGATTGGATGGGCGAAGGCACGCCCTTTACAGTGATTTTCGCCGACCTCAATGGGTTTAAGCCGATTAACGATCAATATGGTCATGGGACCGGAGACAAGGTTCTGCAAATCGTGGCACGCCGCTGGCGTCAATGCCTTCACCAAAGCGATTGGATTGGTCGATGGGGTGGGGATGAATTTTTAATCGTGTGCCGGGATCCCCACAATTCCGTGAGTGACCTTGTTGCGACCTTGCGAGATGCTCTGACGGTACCAATTGCCGTGATACCCAACCATCCTTTGAGCGTCTCGGCCAGTTTTGGCTGGGCCCATTTTCCACAAGACGGGAAAGATACAGATACCTTGTTGCAGGTAGCAGACCAATCCCTTTATGCGGCTAAGCGGGCCAGGCAATCCTGGTTGCTCGATCCCATCCATCCGGCGCAGTTCAAAGCGGCGGATGGCATTGCTTTCGTGGATGAAGCCTTAAGACAGGATCGGGTCCGGGTATTCTATCAGCCGATTATTGAGGCGAAATCTCATACTATTTGGGAATGGGAAGCTCTGGTGCGAATTGAGGGCTCTGATGGTCGGTTATATGCTCCTAAGGAGTTTTTGCCAGCGATTGCCCAACATCATTTGCTAAGGAAACTCGATGATCGGGTTATGCGCCTCGTCTTCCAAGATATCAGCCACTGGCATCAACATGGCTGGACCGGACATGTAGCCATCAATTTGAGTTATATGGACTTGCGCGATCCAAGTCTCTTGTCTTTACTGGCCTCATACCATCAGCAGTGGCCGTCCGTTAAACCGCATGCATTAACCTTTGAAATCTTGGAATCTGCCTTACTGGTCGATATGGATCCGGTGAAACAAACCGTGTCTGAACTTGATCAACGCGGCTATCATTTTGCTTTGGATGATTTTGGCACCGGATTTAGTTCGTTGGTTCATCTCCGCGAGTTACCGATCCGTCAAATCAAAATAGATATTCAGTTTGTAGCGGATTGGGCGAGTATAGCGGGCAGTCGCCTTCTACAAGCACTTTTGGCATTTGCTCAGACGTTGCATGTGCCGACGGTCGCCGAAGGCGTGGAGAGCCTGGAACAGGGACGTGCTCTGGCACGCTGGGGAGTCACAGGCTGGCAAGGATATGCCATTAGTTATCCCTTGCCAGCCCATGAGGTTGTCTCTTGGCAACTGCACTTTGACGATTCTATGCCAGATGAATGACGAATGGATGATGAATCGAGCGCATTTCAGTGCCGTTCTACCTTCCTAATCGTCCGTTAACGTGAGCCTATTGGGGCGTTTGAAACTGGAGACCACAAGGCAAGCGTGGGCTGGATTTAGATCAACGTGGCGAAACCGTAAGCATCTGTTCCCAGGTCTTTGGCTTTATGAGGAGTTTTATCCATGCCTTTTGGATTATAAGATGGGGAATATTCCGAATCGACGACGATAGGGAAGGTAGAGTACGCTGAGTCAAGGGTTACATTCTGAGGATTCTTATGCGAAGGCGCCGTAGGATACCTGAGATTTTTGTGCATCATCTGCCTAAGTATTTCATTCTTGTCGATGAGGAGGCAACATAGATGGCTTACATTTGGGTCCGTTCCGCGGTTATGCGACCTGAACGTGTACTAGACGCCATGACCTGGGCCAAACAAGTCACGGCATATGTCAATACCCTTTCCGAACACCAGATGTTCGCTTTATATCCCTTTACCGGGAATCAACGTCAAATCTTATGGACATGCCGTCATGAAAGTTTAGAGAGTCTGGAACAATGGATTGCGCGCGTACGTGATGATGCCGGCTATATCCGCATGGTGGAAACCGCTCAACCGGGAACATTTATTATGGAAATGGATGATAATATCTTGCGCATTTTGGATTAACCCGGGATTTTATCTTACGGATGATTTGCGATGACCCTAAGGTGTTGTTGGGACGCTATCTCCCGATCTTATTAGCTGACATCGTCCTCAAATGATTGGGGACGATTTTTTATGGTTACTCCTCTTATGACGTGCTCTTTTTATATACTGGTTATCCTTTCGGGATTATCGGGTATAAGCAAATGGAATTGCGTGAATCTATGCGAAAATCTTGTGGTCGCGTACAATCAGGAGAGATTCTTGCACTCATAGGCTTTTTGGGTGGGCCAATCAAAATTCATAGATACCATTCTGAGATGTCCAATGAGATGATGAGGTTAAGGAGTATTGTGAGCGTTGACCCAAGATGATCGCAGGTTGTATTACACAGATCCCCGCGTGTTGTTAGCCAATGAACGCAGTTTATTGAGCTGGATGCGCATGGCCTTGTATCTCATGGGATTTGCATTTTTATTGAGTAAAGCTGCTGTTATCGATAAAGTGCTGGACCCTGGCCACCAGATTCAATTGCTCCCTATGGTTCGTTCTGGGCATGTAGTGGGGGGTGTTTTGTCGCTTATGGCTACTTTTCTCGAGGTCGTGGCCTTGGTTCGTTATTACCGCAATATGACCAGGTGGCACCGAGCGGAAGATGGTCGAGGGTCTAAAGCTCCCACATTTTTTGGATCGATTGTCTTGGTCTGGATTGTGTTATTGGCGATCTATCTGCTGTCTTAGATTCAAAAACGATAAGACAAAATGTTTGTGGAGGAAGATGGGAATGGGACAACACCATGAAGATCAGGCGCAAAAAATTGCGATGTATACCGATCCCCGCGTGCTGCAAGCCAATGAGCGCACGTTATTGTCCTGGATTCGTACCGGTATTGCGCTCGTCACTTTTGGGTTTGTGATTACCAAATTCGGCCTGTTGGAATATCTCGTGGCGCCACAATTCCGCGCTTATTTACCCCGCCATATTCGCATTGGTCCCTATTTGGGCGCGACCTTATCGTTCTTTGCGGTAATGGTGCAAGTGGTGGCCATTGTTCGCTACCGGCGCATTTTTGACGGGTTCCATAAAGGCCTTAATCTCATTGGAGCCCATACTCCTATGGTTTTGGGTGTTGTTATGGTCTTTTTCAGTTTGGTTATTAGCATCTACTTGTTGTTTTAAGAGAGCAATTTTTCCGGTGTGTTCTTTTCTTGTTGTTTTCCAATAAACGGCAACAGATTGAATGCCTTGACATGGTGTAGGGAACATTAGACACGGCAAATGCGCTATTGGGTAAAGAGAAATCAGGGGTTTCTGACCTCGGTGCCGAGAAAATGACAGGTCCTCATACTCATGGGTGTAGCGTGTCATCAACAAAATCTAGACATCTCTTCCCCAAGAATCCCCCTTTGGATGAAAGGGGGATCTTTGTTAATGGGGTATGGATTCTTCAATCAGACTTGAATTTCCACTAAATATTTCCCGTGGCACCATCTTATGGGTACCATAATAGTCATATCCCATAGAGTAGGTGAAAGGGGGATAGCTGCAATGAACATTGGATTTATCATGGACCGTGATTTTTTGAGCGGTCAGCCGACCGATTCCGTATTAGTCACTCAATGGCTCATCAAAACTTCTCCGCACAAGATGCTTTATGTGACCACATCTGAGGGGACTTTACTGGGATTTATTCGTCTTCAAGATATTCAAAACCTTACGGGCGAAACACTACAAGAGATTATGGTCCCACTCGCAGAGACCCAGGTCGTGGCTCCGGATGATTCAACCGAGCTCTTAGGTCCTTTGTTTGACAATCATCCTGACTGGTCTTCAATTCCCGTGGTGGATAAGGGGAAGCTTATCGGCGTTGTTCCCCGGGAGTGGAATATCTTTTCTCACCGTTCCCCAGTTGAAGACTCAGCCAATTTTTCCCTCGAACCATTCCAGCAACAGATACTCGATGCGCTGTACACGGGTCTAATCGTTGTAGACCATCATGGGATTACCCGGATGCTGAATCCCGCAGGAGCAGAAATCCTCGATGTCAAACCGGAAGCTGTCGTGGGTAAACCTTATGAAGAATTGGCACAATACCTGTTTTCTCATATCACCGATTACTTAAAAGGCAGTGCTATTCCGTTAGCCTTGATGGGGGCCGCGACACGCGGAGAACGCCAATTGCGATTACCCAATCACCGCGATGTTTTGTTCAAGTTTGGTACGATTCATCACCAGGGTACGTTGCAAGCCATTTTAGTGACATTTATGGATATTACTGCACAAAAACAAGCGGAGGCCTTGGCTCACCATCAACAACAAGAATTGGAAATGGCTTTTGCCCTCACCCTACCAAATAGCAAAGTGGAAGCAAAGCTCAAATCCTCACCGGAATATCAAGATGTCTACGATCCGGAGAGTGGGAAAGCGCGCGTGACCCGGGTTATTCCCGACGGAACCTACCGCCACGTGATTAATGGTTTGCGGATTATGGCCGAACTCAAAGCCATCGGCGTATTTCAGTTGGTCGGCATTGATAAGGATACGCTGGTGCAAGCTTTCATCTTTCATGATGTGGGCAAAGCCCAACCCACGCTCCAGGTCGGCCAAGTCTTTGTCCCTCAAGACACATTTGAACCGGGATTTCTTCATGCGGGTCGGAGTGCCGACTGGGCCCGTAGGGATTATCATGTCTCGACCGATGTCGAGTGGATTGTTCGCTACCATCATACTCGCGAATCCGATTTGCCGGCAGATTTTCCCTCGGCATTGAAACCTATGTTGCGCATATTTCAATTGGTCGACGGCCTATCGGCAGCGATTACCCGCCGTAATGCGCGCATTGCGCCGATGACGTTAACAGGCAGTGTGCTGACAATCGATGAACGAAATGATGACACACGTTATGATCGCCGTTATCAATTGTCTATTTACACGGGAGATATTCAGCTTCTGTCCCGTACATAGGTGAGGATAGGTTTCATAGAAATTTTCCCCAAGTCTACTCATCGTTAACGTCTAAACACGATCTGCGCTCTTTCTTCCCTATATCCTCTAAGAGAGGCGAGAAAAAGAGGAAGCCGAATTTCTTAGCCGAAGGACGAGGTTTGGCTACAACCTGAGTAACAAGGGAAAAAATCAGCCGCAGAGAGTGTGGGCTTGGGAGCGTATGGGACGAAATTTCATCCCATCTTCTCACATGACGTTGATATGACTAGGCTTTTGCCGATGCAAGAACTAGGAAGCTCGAGTGAATCTCAACGGGCATAATCTTCTGGCAATTAAATTAATGGTATGATAGAGCACATCATTATAATCCATATGATCCATGGCGTGACCTTATCCGAGACCGTTTAGACGTAGCGTATTCTTTCCACGCTGTATACCCATCGAGATCGAGAACGCAGGGAAAAATTGGGTAGGGATGTTTCTTACGTTGTGGAGCTCTGAGACAGCGTCACGCTTTAAGGATGAATCAGCACGCTATCATCGAGTTTTGTCGAGAGGGATAGGGGAATTTCAAGGGGGAAGAGAAAAACCGTGAAAGGGTATCGTTTATTGGTCGCCTGTCTGGATCAACCAGGCATTATTGCGGCGATTTCTCATGTATTAGCACGCAATGGTTGCAATATTACATCCTTTGATCAATATTCTGAAGGGCCTGCCGGACTATTTTTTATGCGGGCAGAATTTGATATGGTGCATCATAGTGGGGATTTTGACCACGAGAAGCTCATCTCCGAATTTGACCGGTTGGCTCTCGAATACCATATGCAGTGGCGACTGACAGAACGGGACCGGGCACATCATCTCGCGGTATTGGTATCGCGTGAAGATCATTGTTTGAATGAATTGTTGTGGCAAACGGAGCGCGGTGATATTCATGCTGAGATTTCCGTCATTATCAGCAATCACGAGGATTTACGAGAACTTGCCGAGCATTTTCGAATTCCTTTTTATTATATTCCTGTCACTCCGGCGCAAAAAGCGCAAAGTGAGGAAAAACTGCATCAGCTCGTCCGTGACTATGCGATCGATACGCTGGTGTTGGCTCGCTATATGCAGATCTTAAGCGAAGATTTTGTCTCCCAGTATCCTGCGCAGATTATTAACATTCATCATTCGTTTTTGCCAGCTTTTGTGGGACCTAAGCCCTATCATCAAGCCTACGAGCGTGGCGTGAAGTTAATTGGGGCGACCGCGCACTATGTGACGGCTGAGCTAGATGCTGGTCCGATTATCGAGCAAGATGTGCACCGGGTCGACCACCGTCACCAGCTGGATGACTTTAAACGCATTGGCCGTCAAGTGGAACGGATTGTATTGGCCCGTGCTGTGAAATGGCATGTTGCAGACCGGGTGTTGGTATATGGAAACCGCACCGTTGTGTTTCCGATTTAAGGGCAGATTCTTGGCAATTATTGGGGATACTCATGCTATCATAAGCAGTAGAGAAAGGGCTTGAAAGCCACGCTGTATCACCATGTTTTCTTCTAGAATTAGCCGGGCATCTTGTGACAACAAAAATGGCTGCTATGGACATTTTGGAAACGGCGTGGCCGGGAGGGTATATGCCTATGGATAATGTCAAATTATGGCTTGCTCAAGATACCCCGATTGAAGACAAAGCTCGGGAACAAATTCAGGCGATGAGTGAACTGCCGATATTGGCCGGGCATATTGCGATAATGCCTGATGTACATTGGGGAAAAGGGGCCACAGTGGGCAGTGTGATTCCGACGACTGGCGCTATCATTCCCGCGGCGGTAGGCGTCGATATCGGTTGTGGAATGGCCGCGGTACAAACTACCATACGAGCAGACCAGTTACCAGACAATCTCAGTCTCATTCGCGACGCGATTGAAGAAGCCATTCCCGTTGGTTTTAATGCGCATGAACATGACCGCGCACTGGACCAGGTGTTGGCTCTTGATACCGGCAAGTCGTTTGCGCCGCGTCTTCGAGAACTGCGGGAACGCTTTAACAATCTGACCCTTCACGACCACCTTCCCAATAAATCGAAGCACCGCGTTGAAGCAGCCGTGTGGAAACAAATAGGGACCCTGGGAGGGGGCAATCATTTTATCGAATTACAAATTGGCGATGACGGATTTCTCTGGCTTATGCTGCATTCCGGTTCGCGCAATGTGGGGAAGAGTTTAGCAGAGGTCGCGATTTCTTTAGCGAGGCAGGAAGCGGAACAGCGGGGCGATATTCTTGGCGACAAGGATTTAGCATGGCTGATCGAAGGCTCTTCATCGTTTGTGGCTTATGTCGAAACGCTTTCCTGGGCGCAAGACTATGCGCGTACGAATCGGGATATGATGCTCGCTTTATTATGGCGCGCCATCGAGCCGTTTCTTCCTGCGAATATGGCGGCAAAACAGATCATTAATTGCCATCATAATTATGTGGAACGAGTGGTTGAAGAAAACCGGGTCTACTGGCTAACCCGTAAAGGGGCGGTGTCCGCTAAATCCGGAGAACTCGGCATTATCCCAGGGAGCATGGGCACGGCGAGCTATATTGTCCGGGGGAAAGGCAATCCCGACTCTTATTATTCCTGTTCGCATGGAGCGGGCAGACGACTAAGTCGCAATCAAGCCAAAAAACAATTTACTGTCGATGATTTGATTGCCCAAACCCAGGGCGTCGAAAGCCGAAAGGATGAGACCGTGCTTGATGAAATCCCGGCGGCCTACAAAGATGTTGATGCGGTGATCCAGGCTCAAGCCGATTTGATTGAACCGGTTGTGAAATTAAAGCAAGTCTTGTGTGTAAAAGGTTAAAAGTCGTAAGTCTTTATCCCACGGTTAGCTTAGACCAGGAGTGTTCACACTAAAAAACGATGAGGCACGAAATCCATTAGGGGGGTCTACCATCAGTCAGGGGATGCATCAAAAAACCGGGAAAAAACGTAAAGAGGAGCACTTGGCGGGGCGGGCAGGTTGGCTGCGCGCGGCCGTCTTGGGTGCGGATGATGGCTTGGTTTCAGTGTCCAGTTTGATGATGGGCGTCGCGGCTAGTGGCGCGGGTCCGGGCGCGATTATGACGGCAGGATTAGCCGGATTAGTTGCGGGTGCGATGTCAATGGCAGCCGGGGAATACGTGTCGGTGAGTTCCCAGCGTGATGTGGAATTGGCCGATAGACGCCGGGAAGAAGAAGAACAAGAAGAAGATCCTGAAGGCGAGTTGCGCGAATTGACCGCTATCTATCAATCACGAGGTCTCTCCCGGGAACTGGCTGAACAAGTGGCCGTTGCTCTTCATGCGGCAGGTCCCTTAGAAGCTCACTTGCGTGATGAAATTGGTCAGCGGCCCGATACGGCGGCGCATCCCTTGCAAGCTGGCATTGCCTCGGCAACGAGTTTCTTTGTAGGGGGGCTCGTGCCGTTTTTAGGGATGTTGGGAACAACAGCCTCTAGCCGGGTGATTTTGATTGTTACGGTTACTTTAATCGGGTTGATAGGGTCCGGAATCTTCAGTGCACGTCTTTCAGGAACACCTCCTTTAAGGCCGGCTCTTCGCTTGTTTTTAGGCGGTGGTGCCGCAATGCTTATCACGGCCTTAGTTGGACAGTTGGTTCATGCAGCTGCTGTTTAGTTCCATTTAAGTACGACGTTAGCTAAAATCCTTAGTGTTAGAGAAGTCAGTTACGATATCGATTGTCTTCTAAAAAACAATACTTGGATATGGGCAAATCTTAACTATTTGTATCTCTAGTCCTCAAAAACCATAAGGTTGGGATTTCTGTCGTCGATCGCCAGTAGCGCAAAAACCCCCGGGGATCGACGACACACATCAAATCCCCGAAATGCTTACTACACAAGCTATTCACGATTTGTGTCCATAAAGTTTCCTAAAATTTCCATGAACATCGGCGTTGACAACCCAATCATAGAGCCGCAAAATGGGTTTGTAGCCTACCTATGAGGAATTGAAACGGACCAAAGGAGCTAAAAAAATGAATCATTTTCCCGTTTGTAGCCTACCTATGAGGAATTGAAACCCGCAAATCCGTGAGGGCCGGGACGGCCAGTTCCGCGTTTGTAGCCTACCTATGAGGAATTGAAACATTCGGATTCTCTTGGTCCGGGTCCCACACGTGGTCCGGGTTTGTAGCCTACCTATGAGGAATTGAAACCGAGCTTTTCCGCGTCGTCAGTTCGGTGCAGGATCGTTTGTAGCCTACCTATGAGGAATTGAAACGCCTCGAACTGGAAAAGGACCGCAAACGCTTAGCCGAACGTTTGTAGCCTACCTATGAGGAATTGAAACTGGTGCCGGCACCGGCGCATCCGCAACAAGCGGCACCCAGTTTGTAGCCTACCTATGAGGAATTGAAACATCAAAAAGATCCCACCCGGCTGGCCGGTCCTCGGGTTTGTAGCCTACCTATGAGGAATTGAAACTCGGTATCGCCCGCATTCATGATCCACGCCTCAGACAGTTTGTAGCCTACCTATGAGGAATTGAAACGCGCCGTGGCTCCCATGCCCATCTCAATGATCACGGAATGTTTGTAGCCTACCTATGAGGAATTGAAACACACAATAGGTTCCATACCTCTATTATATCAGATTCAGTTTGTAGCCTACCTATGAGGAATTGAAACTAATATATCCCGTATCGGACAGAATGGAGTTCTGTCCGGTTTGTAGCCTACCTATGAGGAATTGAAACACATACATCCAGTCTTGGCCGGCATTGTACACCACCAGTTTGTAGCCTACCTATGAGGAATTGAAACCCTGAGCCGTCTCCCACTCCTTCGCCCGGGTTTCCGACGTTTGTAGCCTACCTATGAGGAATTGAAACATCCAGATCGTCGATCAACTTCGACTGCGTTGCCAGCGTTTGTAGCCTACCTATGAGGAATTGAAACAATCAGTAACCACGCTAACCCTCCTCTACGACTGAACCGTTTGTAGCCTACCTATGAGGAATTGAAACCTTCGGCTCCCGATCTAAAGGAGGGATTTCTTTGGTTTGTAGCCTACCTATGAGGAATTGAAACGCACTGCCTAAGCTTCCGGATGTGGCTCGCTTGAGTTTGTAGCCTACCTATGAGGAATTGAAACCCGTCCTTCCACAAATCGCTCACGTTCGGGACGGTGAGTTTGTAGCCTACCTATGAGGAATTGAAACCTCACCGGCATCAAAGGCGGCGTCTCGGAGCTCTCGTTTGTAGCCTACCTATGAGGAATTGAAACCCCGAAAGCAGCTTCAAAGATGTCCAACGAGCCGTCCGGGTTTGTAGCCTACCTATGAGGAATTGAAACCTCTCGGCGAATCCGCAAATCAGCAACCCGAACTTGATGTTTGTAGCCTACCTATGAGGAATTGAAACTCCGAAAAGCTCCACCACGTACACCTTGACGGATCCAGTTTGTAGCCTACCTATGAGGAATTGAAACCCGAATAGGCCGTGGTGCCGACTGGGGATGATGACGGTTTGTAGCCTACCTATGAGGAATTGAAACAACATCGAACGCCTTTTTGAGTGCCGTGATGATCGGTTTGTAGCCTACCTATGAGGAATTGAAACGAGTAGGTGGACAACGTGCTGTCAAAGAGATAGAAGTGTTTGTAGCCTACCTATGAGGAATTGAAACCGGTCATCAACAATACCTCTTCGGCAGTCGGTGTCGTTTGTAGCCTACCTATGAGGAATTGAAACCAGCGCCGATACGGTGGAGGTTTCGACTCGGGGTGTTTGTAGCCTACCTATGAGGAATTGAAACAATCTCACGATCCAACACAATCGCCAGCGCAATCATGTTTGTAGCCTACCTATGAGGAATTGAAACAATAGAAAGGATGTGATCAGAATTGGCTACAGCTAGTTTGTAGCCTACCTATGAGGAATTGAAACAAAAAATCGACATAGCCATAAACGGCACGGATTTTAACGTTTGTAGCCTACCTATGAGGAATTGAAACTCTTCATAATGCCACCGCCTCCAGCGTAGGAGCCACGTCGTTTGTAGCCTACCTATGAGGAATTGAAACCTGCCCGCCAGCTTCACAACCCCAGCCGACATCACTAGAGTTTGTAGCCTACCTATGAGGAATTGAAACGAAGAATTCGACCAAAACCCCATCATCATTTGCAGGAGTTTGTAGCCTACCTATGAGGAATTGAAACAAGAATCTGTATCGCAGTAATAGACTGTGTTTCCCAGTTTGTAGCCTACCTATGAGGAATTGAAACTATCAACGGTAGGCGTCGTGACCGGAGGCGTAGAGCCCGGGTTTGTAGCCTACCTATGAGGAATTGAAACCTCGATCACGAATCCGTTTGGCTCAGTGATGTCGGAGTTTGTAGCCTACCTATGAGGAATTGAAACTTGTCCTGGTCGGCGGTCTTTTCCTGCTGAACCGGTATGTTTGTAGCCTACCTATGAGGAATTGAAACCCTCTTCGGCTGCGCCGCAATCATCGTCGGCCATGTTTGTAGCCTACCTATGAGGAATTGAAACACCATCTTCGCAACTCCCGGTATCGAGGTATAATCTAGAGTTTGTAGCCTACCTATGAGGAATTGAAACGCAATAGTGTCTGCGGGGTCCGCATTCAGAATCGCTCGGTTTGTAGCCTACCTATGAGGAATTGAAACGATGATTGCAACCGCAATGGTGGCTTCGGGGCAGTATGACGTTTGTAGCCTACCTATGAGGAATTGAAACTGGTGCACGATGTTGATGCGGCTCCCGTCCTCCGCGTTTGTAGCCTACCTATGAGGAATTGAAACTCGATCAGTCCACATCGGGGACACGTGCGCGACGTATTGGTTTGTAGCCTACCTATGAGGAATTGAAACACGGCGACAAACTGGAACCCCATCCGGAGCAAGCGCCGTTTGTAGCCTACCTATGAGGAATTGAAACATTCTGGTAATGGTCTGGAAGGGAGGAGAGGACCTTGGGTTTGTAGCCTACCTATGAGGAATTGAAACCCGGTCATGAGCTGGGTGGAATTGCTCGGGACAGCCCGGGGGTTTGTAGCCTACCTATGAGGAATTGAAACGAACTCTGCTCCTCGATACCGGCGATGGCACAGGTAGCGTTTGTAGCCTACCTATGAGGAATTGAAACAAGACTTTGGTGGCGACCCGAATAGCGCGGATGCCCAGTTTGTAGCCTACCTATGAGGAATTGAAACAACCAAATCATCCCAAGCCGACTTAATGCTGGTGCGGTAGTTTGTAGCCTACCTATGAGGAATTGAAACGTCTCACTAAGATTAGGATAGTCCAAGTGAGACCAAGTTTGTAGCCTACCTATGAGGAATTGAAACTCCACCGTCACCGGCGGGGATCCCCCATAGGCTGCTGGTTTGTAGCCTACCTATGAGGAATTGAAACGCCACCAACTTCCTCAGCAACCAGCGCGTGATTGAGTTTGTAGCCTACCTATGAGGAATTGAAACCATCTTTGTGTGATCCGATACAAGGGGTATCGGATCGTTTGTAGCCTACCTATGAGGAATTGAAACGGCGTCGTTCTCGGCTAAAAAGATGAGCTTCAGCGAGAGTTTGTAGCCTACCTATGAGGAATTGAAACAAGCTGACTGGGCCATCGCATATGCCCAATCTGGTAAGTTTGTAGCCTACCTATGAGGAATTGAAACTTCATATTTCCGAGGAGATGCGGCGCGGTTATGTCGAGAGTTTGTAGCCTACCTATGAGGAATTGAAACCCCGGTGGTGAGATCCACGATTTGCACCAAGCCCCCTGTTTGTAGCCTACCTATGAGGAATTGAAACCGCTGATAAAGGGCTTCGCCCAGGCGGGTTGTCGGGTTTGTAGCCTACCTATGAGGAATTGAAACAGGCCGTCAACATTCCTGGCGTGTCCAGTTTTGTGTTTGTAGCCTACCTATGAGGAATTGAAACATGAGTCTTTCCCATAGATGCTATTTTTGTTAAGATAACCAAAGATTGCGGAAACATTTTGACAATGGATGAGTGGTCTGCTACCATAAGCACAAATTTCATCAAAGGTTTGCTAGGGTTCCGCTGGGAAGACTAGGACTGGTCCAAGAGCAAACGGCTCACGATTGAGCTACACGGAAGGATAAAAGCCTGGGAGATTTCATCAAGACGGCAGTCTTGGGAGTCTCCCAGGCTTTTTTATAAAACGCCATCTTCTTATCACAGGGAGGTTTCTGCCAAATGGAAATTATGTGGAGTAAAACCTTGCGACCTGGAGGCAAATGGTCGGGAATTGTGGGCCGCGGCAAGTTGTTACGCTTTACCGCGCTAGAAGGCGGTGCCAATCTCTCGATGTTGCTCTATAATGCTTGGAATCCATGTGAACGGTATAACATGCCAGATACCTTGAAAGCTCAACACACGGCCTATTTAACCGCAGGGAATGTCCTCATGAGTGATAACGGGCGGGTGCTCGCGAGTATTACCGCCGATACCGTGGGTTGGCATGATACCATAAGTGGCTATAGTTTCCGCCATGATATCGATAGGAAATACGGTGTCACCCGTTATCAAGATGAGCGCAATGAGTGGTTTCGCAGTGGTCAAGAGAATTTTGCTGTTGAACTGGTGCGAAATGGTTTGACTTTGCGCGATTTGGTTCCGCCTGTCAATCTCTTCGCGAAAGTTTCGGTGGACGATGATGGCCAGTTGATATTTCATCCCAACCACTGTCCCCAAGGGGGTCAGGTGACCTTGCGGACCGATATGGATTTATTGCTTATTTTGTCGAATACGCCAAATCCTTTGGATCCCCGCTCCACCTATCCATCGACCCCAGTACAGGTTGACATTTTGCCAGCGAATCCGGTGGGCGGTGATGACATTTGTGTCACACATTGTCCAGAAAACCTCAGGGCTTTTGAAAATACTTGGGAGTATTATGCCCTGCGTAATGCCTAGATAAAAAAGCTTGAGAAGAGGAAAGGATGAACGAGATGCCCTTGATTGAAAGTCCGCGTAAAGTGGAAGACGCCATTTATGACCGGATATTGCCTTCGGGAGAAGGATGGACGCACACATTGCAACCCGGGCAAGTCCTTAGGATTATCGATTTGGAAGGCAATCAAGCTGTCGATACCTTATTTTATGATGCTGACAATCTTGAAGATCATTACAGTGCCATCGCGACCATAACGGGACAAGGTAACTTGTATCTGACCACAGGGACGATCCTCCGTGCCGAGTCGGGCAAGGCGCTTTTGCGCATTGTGGCCGATACATGCGGGCGTCATGACACCGTCGGCGGAGCCTGTTCCGCTCAAAGTAATGGGGTGCGCTATGACCGGTCTTTGGAGTGGATGCATAATTGTCGCGATACCTTTATGTTGCAGTTATCCCGCTATGATGACCGTTTACAAAAGCGCGATTTAGCACCCAATATCAATTTCTTTATGAATGTTCCTGTCACCTCTGACGGATCTTTAGAGTTTGCTGATGGGATTTCGGCTCCCGGTCGCTATGTGGAATTAGAATCTCTCACCCGTACCCTGGTTTTAATCAGCAATTGTCCTCAGCTGAATAATCCCTGCAACGCCTATAATCCCACGCCCATTCGTCTCGTGATTTGGGAAAATTAATCCGAATTGAGGGAGAGCCATGTTTAACAAAGTGCTAATTGCCAACCGTGGCGCCATTGCCGTCCGTATTGCCCGGACATTGAAGAAGATGGGCATTGCTTCGGTTGCGGTATATACATCAGCTGACCAGGACAGTTTGCATGTCGACGTGGCGGATGAGGCGGTGTGTATTGGCGAAGGCCCGGCTCCGGAAAGTTATTTAAATGCACGCGTAATTCTCGATACGGCCCTGGCCATGGGGGTGGACGCCGTGCATCCCGGATACGGATTTCTTAGCGAAAATGCGGAGTTTGCCCAACAATGTTTAGAAAAAGGCATCGCTTTTATTGGTCCCTCTCCGGAACACATCGCCATGTTTGGTCAAAAACATACCGCCCGGGCCATTGCGGAACAAGCGGGTGTTCCGATTGTTCCCGGCTCAGGATTACTAGAGAACCTGGACCAAGCGCTTGAAGTCGCATCGGATATTGGATATCCGGTGATGTTAAAGGCCACGGCCGGTGGTGGCGGCATTGGAATGCAGATCTGTCAGGACCCGGACGCATTAACGCGAGCCTTTGAGTCCGTTACCCGGGTTGCCGCGCTTCACTTTCACAACGGTGGGGTGTTCGTTGAGAAATATATTCCCCAGGCACGACATATTGAAGTGCAAATTTTTGGGCAAGCAACCGGCGAGATTGTCACGTTAGGCGAAAGAGATTGTTCGTTACAGCGCCGGAATCAAAAAGTCGTGGAAGAAACTCCAGCCCCCGGGTTGTCTTTTGAAGTCCGTGCAAGAATGGAACAGGCTGCTAAACGGTTAGCTGAAATCGTGCATTACCGCAATGCAGGCACCATCGAATTTATTTATGATGTGGATTCAACCCAGTTTTATTTTTTGGAAGTCAACACGCGGCTTCAAGTGGAACACGGCATTACGGAAGAAATTTTTGGTATCGATTTGGTAGAGTGGCAGGTAAAGGAAGCTGCTGGAGATTTTATTGACGGGTTTTCTGATACGTTGCAACCCCAAGGACATAGTCTTGAAGTCCGAATTTACGCGGAAGACCCGGGCAACCAATTTCGTCCCAGCACGGGTCTTATTGATACCGTGGAATTTCCGGACTTTGCCCGGGTCGATACATGGGTTCGTCCCGGTATTGTGATTTCGCCCTATTATGATTCCATGTTGGCGAAAATCATTGTCCATGGTCCAACACGGGATGAAGCGCTTAGAAAAATGCGCGCGGCCTTAGACCATACCCGTTTTTATGGCGTGGCGACAAACCGCCATTACTTACGATCCTTATTCGAACAACCAGCGGTCATTGAGGGAACAGTGTTTACGCAGTTCCTTGCCGATTTTAATCCGGCCGAACCTGCTTTAGAAGTCTTAAATCCGGGTTTACAAACCACGGTTCAAGACTGGCCTGGACGTCTTGGCTATTGGCAGGTGGGAGTCCCTCCGAGTGGTCCGATGGATGCCTTGTCTTTTCGCTTGGGCAATTTGTTGTTAGGTAATGAGGAAGGCGCCCCAGGTCTTGAAATGACCCTACGCGGTGGGACCTACCGCTTCCGTGATGATATCTGGTTTTGTGTAACCGGAGCACCCATGAATCCAAGACTCGATGGGGAGCCCATACCCTTATATCATCCCATGATGGCCAAACGGGGGCAGGTATTGCAGCTGGACGAAGCTGCTTATGGCATGCGGACCTATCTTACGGTAGCGGGAGGATTAGATATTCCCAAAACGTTAGGGAGCGGGTCCACCTTCACATTAGGAGGATTTGGTGGGCATAGCGGTCGTGCGTTACAAGTCGGCGATGTTCTTGGAATATGCCGCAAGGATCCAATCAAGCCCTTTCGGGGCACTTTGCCGTCAACGAAACAACCCGCCATGAGCCATCATTGGACAATTGGCGTCATTCCCGGTCCCCATTGCTCAACCGAATTTCTTCAACCGAGCTACCTGCCTCTGCTCGTGCAGACGACATGGGAAGTGCATTTCAACAGTTCACGCACAGGGGTACGACTTATTGGTCCCCCACCTCCCTGGGCGCGCCAAGATGGGGGCGACGCGGGTCTTCATCCCTCTAATATTCATGATAACGCGTATGCTGTTGGCACATTGGACCTAACGGGGGATATGCCGATTCTCTTAGGGCCTGATGGTCCGAGTCTCGGTGGGTTTGTTTGTCCCGTGACGACGGCCACGGCAGAATTATGGAAAATCGGGCAATTGCGGCCGGGAGACACCATCTCCTTTCGGCTATTAACCATAGAAGAAGCGGAACAGTGCTTAACCCAACAGGAGGATTTTCTTCAGCATTTGGCAGAAGACATGAGAGCATTACCCGCGTGTCTCTTTGCTGAGTCAGGCCAGTTAGCCAATACACCAAATTACCCGTTGCTTTACCAAAATTCGCGGTCGTCTCCATTTGCGATGACGATCCGGGCCGATGGCGACCAAGCGCTCTTAGTCGAATATGGTCCGATGGAATTAGATTTGCGACTGCGCTTTCAGGTCCATGCGTTAATGACGGCCCTGCAAAACATTGACGAGTTGCCCATCATTGATCTGACGCCAGGGATTCGTTCGCTGCATATTCATTTCGATCCTCGGCGAATGACTCTCCAAAAAATGGCGGATATCGTGCGTCAGGTCAATGACTATCTTCCCCCGTTGGAATCCATCTCCGTACCCTCGCGCATTGTTCGCTTACCGTTATCGTGGGATGATCCCGCGACCCAACTGGCCATTAAGCGTTACCAACAAAATGTGCGGCCGGATGCGCCATGGTGTCCGAGCAATTTGGAGTTTATCCGCCGGATTAACGGTCTTGATGCGATCGACGATGTCAAAGACATCGTGTTTTCAGCAACATACCTCGTTTTAGGGCTCGGAGATGTCTATCTCGGGGCGCCCGTGGCAACGCCGATCGATCCCCGCCACCGCCTTATTACCACTAAGTACAACCCGGCACGCACATGGACTCCGGAAAACGCGGTGGGAATCGGTGGCGCTTATTTATGTGTCTATGGGATGGAGGGACCCGGAGGCTATCAATTTGTTGGGCGGACAGTGCAAATGTGGAATAAATGGCGCACGACCCAAAGTTTTCAACCCCGCCGACCGTGGTTGCTTCGCTTTTTCGATCAAATTCAATTTTATCCGGTGTCTGCAGAAGAACTCCTCCAACTCCGGCAAGATTTTCTTCGCGGACGCTTTGAGGTCGATATCCAGGAGACGATATTTGACTTGGGCAGTTACTTGCGAGAACTCGACCACATTCAGACGAGTGTCGAAAACTTTCGCCGGCGTCAACAACAGAGCTTTCAAGCCGAACGCGACCGATGGCGTGCTTTGGGTGTGGCGGAATATGTTTCGGCAGATACGGCGGCCTTATCACAAGAAACAGAGCACGTGGTACTTGGAACCGCCGTACCGAGCACCTTGCCCGGCAGTGTTTGGAAAGTCTTAGTTCAAGTGGGTGACGAGGTCACGGACGCTCAGACGCTGGTGGTGTTGGAAAGCATGAAAATGGAGTTTGCCATTGTCGCACCTACCTCTGGCGTGGTGGCTGCAATTTATGTGAAACCTGGAGATCAAGTGCGGCCGGGTCAATGGCTGATCGACCTGGTCGATCGTGAGTAAATTATGACGGCATTATGAGAAATTTCTAAGGACGCTGCGATACGAACTGACCAGAAGGGGTGCAAATGGATGACAATTTTTGTTAATGGAGAATTGATGCGAGGTTTATCTATGCACGATATGATGCAAGGAGCCAACTATATCAAAGACGCCGTCACAGCCCCTATTTACCGGTTATTTTCCATTGATGATCGCTATCCCGCAATGGTGATGGCGCAACCTTTCGAAGATGGGTACCCCGTTCCTGGGGAAATATATGAGATTCCTCATAGCCTGTGGCCGCAAATCATGGCCAATGAGCGGCAGCTTGGTCTCTATGCCGGATCTATTTGGTTGAGTGATGGTCATGCGATGCGCGGCATTTTATCGGTGAGAGAACTATGCGAAGGTTACCCAGATATTTCATCGTATGGGGGATGGCGAGCTTACCGAGACAGTTTGCAGGCAGGGAACAAATAGAAAAAAGGAAAGAAAGAGCGCAGAAGAATAAGATGATGGGGGTCTCGCTATTCTCCTGACAGATTTGTAGGACGTCACTTTTTGTTGTGTCATTTGTTGTTTAATAGGGTTTTTCTCAAGATGCAGCAGCGCATTTTGAGTCGTTCCCGGATACGGGAATGCATTCCATAACAGGTAGGGCGGTGGCGTTAGTTCGCCACCGTCCCCTGATTTGATAATCATTAATCGGAAAGAAAAGAGAGTTATAGTACGGTGAGAAATGAGACACCTACCGCTCCGACAAATCCACTGTCGATATTCCCATAATCTGAGGTGACAGCGCGAGCGACACGGTAGCGGTGATACCAGATCAACTGTTGACGAAACGGCAGAATTTGGGACGGTTTCGCCTCTTGCACATAATGCTGATCGTGATACTGGCGTAAGCGGTGCCACGGCATACTGGGCATGGCATGATGGACATTATGGTAAACAAAATTGAGGACGAGGAGATTCAAAACGGGCCACTTTTGTGATAGCAAATTGGTATAGGTATTCTCTTCTTCGTAAGTTCTACTCCGCGATGGAATTTCCGGCGAGGGCGCTCCGGGTGTTGCCACAATAGGTTCATAGGTATGCTGAAACGCGTCGATAAAGCGAAGCACGGTGATAAACAACAGGGTTGCGAGAACATACCCCAAAGCGGCTGGCCAATGCCACCATAAAATGCCCAACCATAAGGCGCTCCGGATGATGAGGGTGGTTAATACGCGGTAACGGTGAGGCAAGCGCTGTGAAAATGGTTGAATAACCATCACCCCGCGCATGAGCATCTCAACGGCTGGAAAATATGCCCACTCTAACAGCATGACCATCTTGGCGAAGAGGGGATGTTTGTGTAACCAGGCGCGAAAGTCAAAGGAGATGACATCGGCTTTTTGAAAATGGTGGGCCAGATGTTTCTTTTCGGCCCTGGGAAGGTAGGATAAGCAGCCTCCATTAATCCAACTCATGACTGTCATCATGCGTGCGTTCGTGGATTTTGAGCGAAATATGGTGTGATGCACCAACTCGTGAAAGAAATAGGCCGAGATAATCATGCTGTGGGCTAATAGTATAATCCCGAGAACAAAGAGCGCGATGTGTCGGGAAAACAGTAAGAACCAGCCCCCAAAATAGCCCGCGAAAATATAGATTAAGGCCGCCAGATTGGGGACAATGCCGTCTGAATAGCGGAAAATCTTGTGAAGAGGCCTATGGAGCCATGTTGTTGAGGATGGTAGGTGTGTTTCCGGAAATGCCATGCTTTTGTCCCCTTCATCGAAATACCTCTCAAACATGGAAGAGGGAATAACAGGGGATCCTGTTATTCCGCTTCGACTTCGATTTTCTTCTTCAAACTCTGCTAAGGGTTCAGGATGATCACTGCTAAAGTGAAGCAGCACCGCTTCACTTAAAGGCTGGCTTCGTTTTCGCAAGTGATATCCATAGTGAAAGTAGGCAAGAACCAGAGAACCAATCATGATAATGGGCGCATATACGGCAGGCACTATAGGGGGATAGAAGGTAAAGAACACCCCAAAGGCGATTAAGACTAAAGACAGAGCGGGCAATATGCCAAAGGCAATCACATGATAACGGGCGCTACGGTCATAAAATTTCAATAAGCCGACGTTACCCAACGCATGACCAAGAAACTCTCCCATCGTGGCAATGAGGATTAAGACCAAGAAGGCGTTGGAGAGTCCCAAAATACTTTCGGCTAAGAGCCCTGCAAGGACGGCAACAGCGCCTACAGTTAATACAGCAGCATATGGCGTTTGATATTTAGGATGGATCCGGCCAAGAAATTTGGGCCACAAGTCACTATGAGCAAAAGTCAAGGTGATGCGGGTCACCACGATTGTGCTGGCGACATTCATCCCGATAAGACTGTTGAGCACGAAAAGAACAAACAGCAATTCGGCTTTTAATCCTAAATAATGTTGGACGATAAGGAGGCCGGGAATGCTGGACTGTGCAAACTGACTCATGTGTAAGTAACCCCAGCCGACGGTTAGGGAATAGGAGACAATGATAAACATCAGGACAACAAGGCCGGAAGCTAAATACAAAGCTGCCCGAATGGTCCGGTGAGCCGTTTTTGCTTCGGCTCCCAAATAGACGGCGGCTGTGGAACCCGACATGCCAAAGGATGCGACCAGGGCGCCGACGGCTAACCCACTAATGCCATGAGCAGCTAAAGCCGGATGATAAACGGCGGCGGTATTGATGGTGTGCGGAGAAAAGATAATGACCGCACTTAAAATCAGGAGCATAACCATTTCGACTAAGGCCGTAATCACACCGTAATTGAGGGAGGAACGGACGCCCAGATAGGTCAGAATGGTGGAAGGAATGACGAACAAGATGGTAAAGACATACGCCATCTGAGTGGGCATATTCCATCCAAGCTGAGGGGCTACAGACTGTACCAATAAGGAGAAAAAGACAATATTGGTGGCCAAGAGCGCGGCATAATAGACTACATAGGCAACCCCAGCCAAGTATCCCCAGCGTCCTCCCATACTGCGGCCCACAAAATATGCCATACCGCCGGCACCTGCGAGCTTCTTGGAAAATTGATAGGGGGTATTGATCCACAAAAACACCATGAGACCCCCTAATAAATAGGCTAAGGGCAAGGCGCCTAAGGCGTATCCAGCAGCGGCCGTTAACGCGGCGACCATGGAGGCCAAGGGGCCATTTGATATGAGACCTTGAGCTAAGACATGCCAAAAATTCACCGCATTGCGGGGTAACGACGAGGTCTGGGATTCGGAACGGGTCATAGAAATTCCTCCTTCATGGCTCAATGCGTATTTTTCGATTCCGTCTTTTAACTTTTCGGGAATGATGACGGGTGTAGGGACTGATGGTATTCCTCCCAAATCGTTTTGAGATTCCGTTCATGGGCTGACTTGAGTCCTAGGGGTATAGGACGACCTTGATAGAACAGGGAATTGGCTTGGGCGAGCACATCAGACCAGGCGTCATGTTGTTGCTTTGCGGTTTCGACGAGGTGGCATAAGTCATCAATATAACCATGAGCTGAGTCAATCCGTGCCGAAATTTCGGTTCCATCAGCGGGCGGTCCATGTTGGGACATGAGAGTGGTAATGGACGATTGTTGAACCAATTCGGTGATTACCTGAAGGCTGTGCTTGTAATCGGGCAATGAGGCATTAATAAAAGGGAATTCTAGACTTGATAAATAGTCGCCAACGAACAGAACGTTCTTATAGGTAAAGCTCATGCTGTCAAGAGTGTGCCCCGGAGTATGGAAGAACTGAAAGGGGCCGACGGTTTCGTGGTGGTGCACAGGATAGTGGATTTTTGCGAATGGTAAGGATCCTTGTTCCCACGGCCTGTCGACATAGAATTCGGTATCGAAGTGTTCAAGTTGCCGGATGGCACGTTCTTCATTGTCGCGGTCCCACGCACTAGAGGTCACGACTGCATATTCCGGAAAATATGGAACTCCCGCGATGTGGTCAAAATGGGAGTGAGTCAGAATGAGTAGACGACTTCGCGAGGGAATTTCATAGGGCTTTAAAAAGCTACGAAGCGCTGCGATTTCACCAGGAAAAAATCCGGGATCCACGACAACAAGATAATCATCGTCGATGATGACGATGCTGTTGAGTTGTTGCACCACACTGGTAAAGACAAACACGTGATCTGTGATATTTTTCACATGGTTCCTCCTGTTCATGTTGACGAGGTGAACATCACGCATCGTGTGTGGATCGACGGGTATTGTAAAGAACACATTGATCAATGGTGCCGCATATCTCTCACGGGACTTCGCATCATACCTTACGCATCGGGCATCAATGTAACACGTAATGAGAAGATATTTGAATACAATGTTAGGAACATCAGATTACAAGGCGTTAAAATGACATTAAATATCATATCTACGTAAGAAATTATACTCAGTGATGGAAGATTTGACGTTGTGTGTTGGCACAAAATAATCCAGAAAACTTGTATAAATATCGCCGCAATTTCTATAGAGAACAAATAAAAGATGGTAGGCTTATTTCTGCATTGGATAATGGTCTCAGCAAGCAGGAAGAATTGCGAGAGCTGACGAATGCCATAGAGTCTTATAAATTCCTTAGAGGAACAACATCACCGCAAAGGAGTAAACACGGACAGGATGCAAACATTCGCACGGATGAAGGATTCTTTTATCGTATCCACGGATCCGGCCTTGCTTGACAAGGAAACTATATTTTCTTATCTCCATCATGAAGCGTATTGGTCTTTAGGATTGCCCCGGGATGTTTTTGAGAAAAGCTTGGAGCATTCGTTATGTTTTGGGATTTATCAGCACAATACGCAATTGGGATTTGCTCGGGTTATATCAGATTTTTCGACCTTCGCTTATTTATGCGATGTCTTTATTTTGACTCCTTATAGAGGACAAGGGTTGGGTAAGTGGTTAATGGAATCGATTATGGATCATCCCGATCTGCAAGGATTAAGACGATTTTATTTGGTCACGCGTGATGCCCATGGCCTTTATAAACATTATGGCTTTTCTTCTCTGGACGATTGTGGACGGCATATGGAAAAAGTCGTGCCAGCAAAAGTCCTCTACGAGCGAGGTCAAAATCAAGAGTAATAAAATACTAAGGGCAATCAACCTGAACCATTTTGGCGACGGAACATCAGCGCGCGATGCGGTAATAACGTGTAGATTTAGTGGGATGCACAAGCGTAAATAACCAACAGTATTGTCAATTAAGCGGTATAATTGATAAAAGTGTGACAATATTCCTGTTAAGACATTTTTTATCAAGAAGGCGACGTGATGAAAAAATCATGGTGGCTTGTTATCCCATTACTGGTGATGGGGAGCGTCTTGTGGAAACTTAAGAACGCTCAGAAACAGACAATGGTTCCTGAGGACGTTATCGATTTACAGTCAAAAAATGAATTTTCTTCGTCTCCTTTTTCTCTGCCGCCTGCAAATATGTTAGCATCCGACGCTACCATGCTGTTCGATACAAATTCTCAATACGCTTCACAATCCGATTTGATGAGCAAGTCAAATGACATCGAGGAAGATATTAAGAGTGTCGAGGTGCCAAAATCACTTACACCACAACAGACATCGCACCTTATCCAGCCTCATACCCAACCACCCATAAGGAATTTAGGACATTCCCGACATAGGTCTACTCTGTTAAGACCGGCACGCAGATATCAACATATTTCATCTCGGCGCACTTTATCATCGAAACCGACATTGCGTTGTGAACGTTATGGTATGGGGTGGCGGATTATACTGCCCACTACCCAACGAGTCGTAATACCGAACATGCATCGCAATGCACCGAGGACCAATCGCCGTCATGAAGTGGTGGTGACCAAATTGCCAGTCTCTATCCATAATGGGCGTGTGACCTCAACGTTTCCTCCTCATCCAGATCGCGTATTGGCATTTCGTCTTTATCTTAACCGGGGCCGGTACGTAGAGAATATTCAAGGAGACGGACCTTATTTACTTGTTGTACCTATGGATTACCATGTTAATTCACAACCTTCGGCTATCCCGCAGACGGTCTTCATCGACGGATTTCAAGGATGGTTCATCGAATCCATTGCTCACACCAAGATATTGGATGCCAATCAACAGGTGATACGAAAATGGGTAGATAACGTCATCCAGCCCGAATTGCTTGGCAATGTTTTGGCAGAAGCCTCTGAAAGTGCGGTTCCGTGGTTTATGGAAGAACCTAAGATTGGCGGAACATGGACCGGGACTCGGAAAATTGTCATGGGGTTAGAGCAAGGTCAAGAGTCCTGGTGGGCTCGCCAAGAACTGCTGTTTTCCGAAGGAATAGTGCCTGAACTGCCACGGATTCCTACCAATACGGGATGGTATTTTGTACGCTTTTATGATGAAAATGATCACTTATTATCGTCTTTGTCATTTCGGTGGGCAAAGGATTTGAAGAATGTTTCTTACCGACATGAGGATACGGGAACTCTAATCACTTTTCAACATCGAGGACATCTTCTGAATGAACTCTCCCGCCACCTAACCCTATCGGGTTGAGGTGGGGGTTTCCCGGATCACTCCGCGAAGTTCCTGGTTCTGCGACCTGTGCATGTCCGTCTTTGACGGAGCACGTCTTATGTGAGTCTCCCCAGGCGTGACTTCGGACCGTTCCGGCCCTAGTGTCCGAAAAATCCGCGTCGTTTTACGCGATGTCGTAAGCGGTTCTCCGGACAGGAGTTTCTGAATCCCGCGTTTTTTGATCACGCGGGCGGCATTGTGGTCCGCATTATCCCTGTGTCCGCAGCGTTGACAGACAAACGCAGCCTGGGAAGGCCGATTGTCCGGGGCAGTGAATGTACACTCAGCACATTCCTGCGAACTGTGTTGGGGCGGAACCGTGATGACGAGTTTGCCTCGGCGCCGTGCTTTATAGCGCGTGAACATGACCACCTGTCCCCATGCCGAGGCGAGAATAGCCCGGTTCAGGCCCGCTTTCGCGGCCCGCCCGTTGGGCAGAAAATGGCCTTGGGCGTCTTTTTTTGCTTTGGGCCGTTTGGTCATCTGCTGGATAGGCAGATTCTCAAAGACGTACAGGTCGTAGGCTGCGTGGACCACAAGCGCGTGACTGGTCTGATGCGCATACTCGTGTCGGACGTTCTTTTCGTACTGGGGGTAGTGAGCCACTTTTCGGTAGGCTTTCTTCTGATTTTGCGAACCTTTTTTTCTGCGGGCAGCCCGTCGTTGCCAGCGTCGGTGCTGCTGCCGCGCTTTCTGGATTCGGGTTTGCTGCACCGGTAGGAGATCAAACACGTGACCGTCGGAGGTCATGAGGGGCTTGGCAATCCCGCGATCTCCGCCGAGCGTGCGCTCGGCGAGTTGGTCAGCAGAGAGGTGCCGTAAATCCTCGGCGATGCGTTCGGTTGCCGCGTCTCCCTCCTTGCCGGGAATCGTGACGGTCAGATCCTCCGCCGCAAACGAGAGCCACCACTGTCCCCCTTCGATGGCAAGATATATCGAAGCCGGCACAGCGTGCGGCCGATGGGCCACATACGGGATGATCCCGACGGGAAATTTGTCGGTACCGACATGCAGGTGATACCCGCACACCGCGCCGGGGGTGTCATCGACTATCGGACGAAATTCGAACAACTCCGAGGTCAGCCAGACACTTTGTCGCCCGGATTTCCGCTTCATCTTTGGGCGACCACTCAGTTTCTTAAAAAACCGTTGATAGGCTTGTCGCCAGCGCACCGCGCCATTGCGCAACACTGGGGAGGGCACTTGGCGGAGGAATGCGGTCTTTGCCGTAATGAAGCGGCTGTACTGTTGGTCGACAGGAATGTCTTCGCCCACAGTCCCGACCATCCGCCGCTGAAATCGGCGAAAATAGCGATCTTCTTGCACTTTGGCGTTGTAGATGAGGCGTTGACACCCGATCCACTGGAGCAAGATCGGCTCCTGCTCTGGACTCGGATACAGGCGAAACTTATACCCGTTCAGCATGCCCTCACCTCCTTGCGTTGACTCAGACTTCTATTATATCATTAAGCTACTATGAATGACACAGAAATGATGTCTGCCTCACATGCAGTGTACTCTCTTCGGCTACATATCGTCTTCGTGACCAAATAGCGAAGGAAGACATTAACGTCAGAACTCCTCGCGGCCTTGCGAGAGGCGTTCGCAGAAATCCTGAACGACTGGCGCTGTACCCTGATTGAGTTCGGGGGGGAAGCAGATCATGTCCATTTGCTGGTGGGTATCCATCCTGCGCTGAACCTGTCTACCTTGATTAACAATCTTAAGTCCGCCAGTGCGCGGCAGATGCGCAATCGATTTGCCGATCATTTAGCGAAATTCTATTGGAAGCCATACTTCTGGCATCGCGCATATTATGTCGGGAGCGTCGGTGAAGCCTCGCTGGAGACGGTGAAACGTTACGTCGAAGCCCAAGGGACGCAAGAAAAACCCCGCAAGGCGGCCAAGAGGCCGCCGCCCGCTTGACCCCCTCTTGGCTATCGCCTAAGAAGGGGCATGCGCGGGCATTGTGTTCATCCTCAAAATGATAATCCCGATATTGTATTGGTTCAGAACAATCCTCTAACCCATGAAATAACGTACTTCATTCCTTTTGGGCCTCAGTGGGATCATTTAGCGTGGACAATTGAAGATATTGAAGATCGGTCTTCGGTTGTGATGCCGCTTACGCTACGTCGCATATATTGGACCGTTGAAAGCGAGGACGACACGAAAGAGACACATTGGGTCCATCATCTCATTTCACTTCCCAAATCAGTGATGTCATTGTCTTCGGACTGGATGTTACGACTAAACACTGGGGGAGAACCGCGTAAGATCACCATCAGCGGAGGATCTAATCACGTGACTCTGCAGAGTTCTAAAGAGGGCGAATTGATCGTCCCTTTCTACAAATGTGCAACATGGTTTGCATTGACAGACCAAACGCTCGAATTGACTGTTAATATCCCAGGAGAATCTGGTTCGCCTTTTGAAGTGATTCGTTGGTTTCGCCAGGGTCAATGCTTACGATGCCAGAAGACATTTGCGGACAACGACATGCTCAGGGAACATGTCCAGACTCATCAGCCTTCCTTTCGCATGGTCACCAATTATCCTGATTACCAACAATATGCTATCCAATTGGGTGTGAATATGGATTTACCACGACGAGTTTATGTGTGTCCCTACTGTAATGACTATGTGCGCGATAATCAGATGATAGATAGCATGAGTAGTGAGATGGCTCGGCACCAGAAACAAAAACACGCGAATGAGCAGGCAAAGACGTCTCTTCGACTATTTACGCTAACGAGTGTCAGCCAAATAGAAGATTTCATGAAACAGCATTTGCCGCCCATTGTCCAGTGTGAGGAGTGCCGACGTCCTATGCTAGAAAGCCATTGGGCTGAACACGCTGAAGAACATCTTAATCGATTAATCCTATGGGATGAGTGATCGCGATGGAACCCTTTGTTGAAAAAGATTTCTTTGATTATGTCGGCGAACATTATCTCCGGTATCTGCGTACGACCTTTCCATTTCGTGATCCAGAAATCCGCCATTCCTTTGAAAAGACTTTGGCAGAAGATACATTGATTAAGGGACCGTTTTTAGAATCATTACCGCGCTTTGCTCGAGGAATAAGTCTAACGGAACTTCTTCACGAAGAATGCCCTGCCGTGCGTTGGGATTCCGGTTTTCTTCAAGCGGTTACTGCCGATAGACCATTGTATCAGCATCAAGAAGATGCGATTCGTAATGCTTTGCGCCAGCGCAACACCATTATTGCAACAGGAACCGGCAGCGGTAAAACAGAATCTTTTTTGTTGCCAATCCTAATCAGTTTATATCTAGAATTTCAACGGGAAACTACGCATATTCCGGGAGTGCGTGCGATAATTCTGTATCCTATGAATGCTCTTGTGGCCGATCAGCGCGAAAGGTTGGGGACGATAGCCGAAAGGCTTGAAACGACGCAATCCCGGTTCCGATTTAGTTTTGGACAATATATTGGCGCTACCCCAGATTCTTCCGAGGACCGTTTTCGGCAACCCTACTCAGCCTATCCGTTTGAGTTGGTTACACGAAAACAAATACAAGAAACGCCACCTGACATCTTGATTACGAATTATTCGATGCTGGAATATTTGCTTTTACGGCCTCAAGATAGTGCATTATTTGACAATGGACGGGCTGCATTTTGGCGGTTTTTGGTGTTAGATGAGGCGCACCAATATCGCGGAGCAGAAGGTATGGAAATGGCTATGCTCCTCCGCCGCTTGAAGGATCGGTTGCAACAAGGTGGGGCGAGTGAACCGTTTACTTGTATAGCTACCAGTGCGAGTTTAGCAGATGGCCCTGGTAGAGCGAAGGAAGTGGCGGAATTCGCGCAAACCTTATTTAACGAACCTTTTGAGGCGCGCGATGTGATATTTGGCACGGAGCGTCCTCTGGTAATCCAACCGCAGTCTGCAAGTAATCCGGGAACCTACCAGCAACGGCTAAACCAGTTCGACGAACTACCAGAACATCCTGAATCCATCATTCAGGCATTAGTAACGGATAGTCGGTTTGATCAGTTTGTAAAAATATTATCTCAGGGGCCCGTGACAACCACTGATTTGGCTTCCCAAATATTCCCAGATTTCACAGGACCCGAACGTCAATCACACTTTAATTCGTTTGTACAATTGATTTCATTAGCTCAGGATCATGATGGACCGTTGTTTCCTTTACGTTATCACTTTTTCATTCGGGCTTTAGAAGGCGTCCGCATAACATTTGTTGAACCTGATTACCGTCCTCAACTATTATTGACCGGCATTAGTGAAGCGCCTGGCTTGAGCTTCGATCTAGCAATTTGTCAAAGCTGTGGCCAACATTATCTGTCTGGGAGGATTGTGGAGTTTCGGTGGGACTTAGCTATTACCGATCCGAGTCATGTGGAATATGCACCCGAATATTATCTACCGCGGACATCGGTTTTGAGCCGAAGCGATGTGGGAACAGCAATGAATGACTTGATAGCGGATACAACTGAGTCAGATCGGCCGATTTTGTGGTCTTTGTGTGTGATTTGTGGAACGGCTGGGCTTCAGGCAGCTCCGGAATGCTCCCATGAAACGCTAATCGTATTGCAACAAACCGCGATAGATGAGAACTCCGATCGTTTGACGTGTTTGGTTTGCGGAAAACACCAAATGAATATTATTCGTGATGTATTGCATGGGGCGGACGGTCCCCACGCCGTAATTGCCACGGCGATTCATGCGAAGTTGCCCCCCTCTCGTCGCAAGGTTCTTGCGTTTAGTGATAGTCGACATAGGGCGGCATTTTTTGCATGGTATTTGCAAGATTCCTACGAGACCATTGTTCGGCGTCATCATTTATATGATGCGCTTCGCCATTCCCGTCTTGATCCCGATGATATCAGTTTAGAAGATGCATGGACGGTTTATGCCAAATATCTACAGGACCATCGGCTTCTGAGTGAAGCGAGTAGTTACCGTTCTAGAAGCCGGCGAGCGTGGATTGATGTGATGAAAGAGTTGCTAGGGGATGAGGCACCACCTCCTTTGGCGGAAGTAGGATTGTTGCGAGGGACGGTCCTATTGCCTTCGTGGTGTCGTCTAGAGGACGTTTTTGGACCGCTGGGCTTATCAGCAGAACTAGCTAACGAATGTACACAATGGATATTAACATCTCTTGTTCAAGATCATGCAGTAGAAATGCCGTCCGACGAGATTGATTGGGACTGGGGCCAGTTGGATGAATATAAACCCCAGTCGGTAGCCGTCTTTGCCCCCCATCCCACTCAGCACGGCATTAGTGTGATTGATGGGCCTAAAACGAAACGAGTAGAAACGTTGGCAAAGATTCTTAGTCACAGTCATGACCCGGCGGACTGGCAGTCTGCTAAACCTTTGGCTCAAAAGTTGTTGCGGCAAATCTTTGTATTGATCGAACGTCAACAGCGTGCACAGCACGATATAGAACCACTTCTCATTGTCACGCATGAAGGATACCGCGTGAATTTAAAATGGTGGCGATGGTCTTTAGTAAATATAGACGATGTTTCAGCTTGTTCGTTGTGGATTTGCTCAGATTGTCGTCACATCAGCCCTGTCTATTTAGATGGCATGTGTTCGGAATATCGATGCCGGGGACAAATGCGTCGATTAGTGGATGGAGATCTTGCCGATAATCATTATACTCAACTCTATCAAGAAGATTTGCCCAGCCATCTGCGCGTAGAAGAACATACAGCGCAACTTGAACGCAACAAGGCACTGGAGTTTCAACAGGAATTTAAAGAGGGTGCAATCCATGTATTATCGAGCTCAACAACTTTTGAGTTGGGCGTAGACTTAGGAGATTTGAATATTGTATTTTTGCGCAATGTACCGCCAGAGAATTTTAATTATGCACAGCGTGTCGGTCGTGCTGGACGACGAGCTGGGATGCCTGGGATTGCGCTAACCTATTGTGGGCGCTCACCTCATGACCTTTATCATTTTGATCATCCCACACGGATGATTCGCGGAGAGACGTCTGTACCTGTAATTCGAATAGGCAATGAGGTCTTGGTTTTTCGGCACTGGATGGCGGTCCTTCTTTCATCGTACTTCCGCGTACCAAGTCACCAATCTCAATTCGGAACGATTCGGCAGTTGCTCAATGATATGAACCATCCCCAGTTTCTTGATTCGTTTCGCAGCTTTATCCAAATGAATCAAACAGAACTTCGGAATATGTTCTTGCGCATCATGCCTAAAGAGGTGCATGGACACGCCAATAATCTTTGGCAAGATGAAATCTTTTCGAACAATGGGCGTTTAGTGCGAGCGGTGACGGAAACTGTGAGCGATTGGCGTATGGCCCGAGATACAGAAGATGCGGCCCGCGCTAAGCGGGACTACCATCTTGCAGATTGGGCCTTGAAACGGGCGCGGGGAATCGAGCAAGAAAACGTGTTAACCTTTCTATCCCGGAAAGTTGTCATTCCAAAGTATGGATTTCCCGTAGACGTGGTTGAATTAGAATTGATAACCCGATCGACTGAATCACATGACGTGACCCTTCAACGGGATTTGACGTATGCGATTTCTGAGTTTGCCCCGTCCTCGCAGGTTATTGCGAATAAAAAGGTGTGGACTTCCGAAGCATTAAAACAGGTACCGGAAATAAGTTTACCCCAATTTCATTATAGGCGATGTATGGAACATGGAATTCTGCAACGGGTTCCAAAAGGTCAAACGTTTTGGCAATCTCCATGTTGTGCTCAAATGGAATGTTTTGACTATATTATTCCTGTATTTGGATTTGTAAGCTATAAAGAACCGCAGAATCCTACACGCCGGTTGGATCGTATCTTTTCCACACGGCCCTATTTAGTTAATGACATTAATGAAAAAGATAATGCGATTCTCGAGCAGGATACTTTGGATGACCTTCCTTTTATCGTCCACAGGGTTACACCGGGACGAATTGTTGTGATTTCTGAAGGAAAGAGAAGTCAAGGTTTTTATATTTGTCCAGAATGTGGCATGGCGAGTACGAAAATGGTCAGAAAACCTCATAAAACGCATTGGGGCAGGGTCTGTACTGGAAAAGCGTTGACTCCAGTCGCGTTAGGACATGAGTTTATGACAGATATTTTACGAATCGAGTTTCCTCAATATCACTCGTCATCTGTGGCCACAGCATTTGGAGTTGCCTATGCGATACAATACGCGGCCGCGCAAATTTTGGATATCCCTATGTCCGATATTAATGCCTTAGGCGATCGCTTTAATCCCATGTCTATTGTTCTTTATGATAATGTTCCGGGAGGTGCCGGGTTTGTGACGCAATTAGAACACACCGATGCGTTCATGGCTTGTCTAAAGGTCGCAATGGAACGGGTAAACGGTTCCTGCGGATGTGATGAACAGTCCAGTTGCTATGGATGCCTAAGAACATACAACAATCAGTTTATCCATCACCAATTGCACCGGGGCAACGTGTACCAGATTCTTCGAGAAATTTATCAAGATGCTGGGCATTTTCAAGTTTAAAACTATTTCCAAACCCAAACGCAAAAAACTACGAATTTCAATTCCTCATAGGTGGACTACCAACTGCATTTTGGAAATTTTGAAGATTGTTGAGGATAAAATTCCGAAAAGGCTACTGCGTATTGCTTTCGGGATTTGGGGATTGTTGTCGATCCCCATAGGTTTTGCATTAAGGATCGACGACAAAATCCATGAATTGATCCAGTGGATCAATTGGGAAGGTAATTGCGAAGGTTGAACGCTGAATGAAAAACCATTGTCCACGCATTATTGTTTGGTGACTTTGACAGAACGGATCATCACATCTCTTTTTGAACTTGTGTTGCTGGATATTTCAAGCGGTTGATGGATGAAGTATATATCACAACCCATTGGAAGGTTCAGGCGCTGGTAGGGTTGGTCAACGTCATCACCGCTAAAGCAAGGGAATCCCTGCTATTTTGCTTCTTAGCAACATGATTCATGATGCTCATCACATCTTGAATGCGTCAGCGGAAATTTATAAAACTCATGTGGATCCCCGCATCGGCTATCTCCATGCGACGAACGACCGACGATTTTCTTTGCATCTCGATATCGCCGAGATTTTCAAACCTAATCGTTGATCGGCTAATTTTTACCCTCATTGCGAAACGGATGATAACGCTTAAGGATTTTGGGCGCCTAGAGGGCGGAATCGTTATGTCGGAAAAGGCCCGGAAAACCTTTGTGGAAGGCGAATTGACCGAGGGGAAACTCAAAAAATTACAACGTGAACTCGGGGATATTATTAACCCTAACCCTTGAGAAGACTACCTCGTTATGTATGTCTTGGAGAATCAGTGGTCTCATTCCCGAATTCGTCTAGGGGAGTCGAAAGGTGAAGACGGATTTATTCTCTAGGCATCGGTGAATTTGTCGTCGATCGTCAGTAGCGCAAAAACCCCCGGGGATCGACGACAATCCCCAAAATCCCGAAAGCGTTATGCAATCACCTTTTTGGGATTTTATCGTTAACAACTTCCAACTATTGCCATATAGTCTCTGATTGACAATCCTGTCACAGAGCCGCAAAATGGGGTTTGTAGCCTACCTATGAGGAATTGAAACCAATCAATCTCATATGGCTATAAGTATGATTACCTATTCGTTTGTAGCCTACCTATGAGGAATTGAAACACACTTCCATCATCATTCGTATCGTCCCCCTTCGTAGTTTGTAGCCTACCTATGAGGAATTGAAACGGAAAGTGCCACTCAGCACGGGAGCACGAGTCTTGGTTTGTAGCCTACCTATGAGGAATTGAAACTTCTAAAAATATTTATGATGGCGAGGAGTGTTTAAAAATAGGTTTGTAGCCTACCTATGAGGAATTGAAACATCACGATCCAGCTCGCACGAACGGCCACGAAAAAGATGGTTTGTAGCCTACCTATGAGGAATTGAAACTCATTCCGTCCGCTTCGGTTTCCTTCCCGAAACTATCTACGTTTGTAGCCTACCTATGAGGAATTGAAACCTCCAGTGGTATGTCGAAGAATACACCCTCCGATGTTTGTAGCCTACCTATGAGGAATTGAAACATCTTAAACACAATAACTTAGGGATATAATTGTGAGTTTGTAGCCTACCTATGAGGAATTGAAACCGCAAACATGGTCTCCGTATGGGCATCGGAGGACGGGTTTGTAGCCTACCTATGAGGAATTGAAACTCTGAACCCTAACCTTATCGTTGATGACTATCAGTTGGGTTTGTAGCCTACCTATGAGGAATTGAAACCGGCCTTGCACCGAAAACCCAGATTGCATCGTGCCAGTTTGTAGCCTACCTATGAGGAATTGAAACCCCCAATCGCGCGGCGTGACCGTGGAATCATCCGGCGCGGTTTGTAGCCTACCTATGAGGAATTGAAACACGCACCGAACGGATCATTAACGGCATGGTCATCTCCCGTTTGTAGCCTACCTATGAGGAATTGAAACGCTCAAACGGCCTTTCGGTGGGCGCAGTTGCGCAAGTTTGTAGCCTACCTATGAGGAATTGAAACAAGTCCTCTGGACGACGCAAAGTATGGCGCGTGTGGACGTTTGTAGCCTACCTATGAGGAATTGAAACATGGCAATATGGCTTGTGAAAGAATTGAAACTGCATTGGCGACCGCCAGGTGGTCAAGTAATAGATTTTCATGAGGACCTGTATGGTGGTATATGAAATAAGCTAAATGACCTTGTGATGAAACGGGCACAACGTCATTTAGCTTGATTGGCCGATATAAACAATGATTCTTCATATTATATAGTCGGAATCCCGATTTGTAAGTTGATAGCCAATGTTGTATGAAAGAAATATGACCCAAACGATGAGGAGAATGCGTACGGCAAGCCACCAAACGATCCGTACGGTAAACATGACTACTCGTAGGAGCCACAGAAACATTCGGACGGATAGTTTCAGTAACCCATACAAAATCGCGGCAGTGATCCAAAATACTTTGCTGTACCATGGCAGTCCCGATAATTCCTCCATGAGAATTTACCTCCTAACTAATTTGTTGTGCGAATCGTGTTGTTCCTTAATTCCCGGGTTCTCGTTTTGAGTTAGACAATGCTTGGATGTTGATGTGATTAAGGCCAATAAAAGATCCCGTTGTTTCTGACTACTTGCTCCCAGCGGTAGGGCTGTAGCTCTCCGTATGACCGGGCACTTAAATCAATGCCCCATTCTGGCTGAGAGCGTCCTTCTTCATAGTCTCGAGATTTTAAAGGATACACCGCTCCATTCCACGCATGATCAGGGAATAGAAATTTGTCGGGGTCTTCTTGGGAGGAATGAAAATGGGCCAGAGCCATTAACCAGCGTGGGGATGATGCGGTCTGCTTTTTCTGGATAAACGGGTAATTTCGACGACGCGAACTGCGAATGAAAAGATTCCAGTGCGTTCCATTGCTTTCCCAAAGATGCAATTGTTTTCCTTCTTCTTTTATGGTGAACCCGGCTGAAGAAAACTCCTCAATGAACATCATCCGAACGTATTCTGTCAGTTCTTGTTTTGACCAAATCGTCCATTTCATAAATGCTTCGCCACCTTTTGAGAATTTTTGTGCCTAGTGATGCAACTGTAGGGAAAAATTGGAGACAATGGGGAAGGCTCTTATCTGTCAGATGTTTATCCCTGAGGTCGTACTCCCCATAGCACCATGTCGACTTTTCGTGGAGTCCAAAATGTTGTTCTAAAGCGGTTATTGAGTGTTGCGGCCATATCGCGGAATGCTTCAATGACTAATGATGCATCAAGGATGTTTATGTCATTCGGTTTGATTGAGCCGACTTTCCTGGCCCAAGGAGCATTGGGCACGGATTTCAGATTTTCTACGACGAAGCGGTCTACCGTTCCAAAGTGAGTCGGGTAAAGTAATGACAGCAATCCCGAACCGGCCGATGGACCTATGCCGTGAATTTGCATGACCACGCTCAAGGCATGTTTGATGTCGTGGACATCTAGGTGTACTAACTGCGCGAGAATATTTTCTAAAGACGCCAAAGCGTGATCATCCGTCACATAACGAGCCAGGCGTTTGCGTTGTTGAACCAAAATGCGTCCGTCGGTATACTTCCATGGAAAATACTCGTCATACAGAAACTGATAGAATTGTTGCGTATCCATAGAATTGAGAAAGCCCTCTGGTAAATTGTTTAATCGGCGCTCGACGGCAAGATTTTGTGGTTTCACGTGGGACCAGTATTGTTCTAAGGCACGTTTCCAGTCATCTTCCGTGGCGTGAAACCATAATTCGTCTAATGTGGGCATAAGTCTTTCACCTCATCAATAGAATGGGAACATTCTTTTTACAAGCGGTAAGATCGTTCAAACAGGAGGGACAGTTCGATATCGAATATCTGCGTTGTCCACCGGTAATAACGAGCGATTTGGGCATCCCAATAGGAACGGGGAACCATGGTTCGCACTAACAGTCCGCGGCCGTGGCGTGCGCATATTGCTACCCAATTGGGGGTGCCCCACCCTTCGGTTTCCGAAAAAGCTCCTGTATAAGTGGCCTCTTTTTCGAATTGTCGAGGGTTAACGATTCCTCCACGGGTTGACCAGCGTTGTAAAGCATGGTGCGTCCAGTGCCATTTTCCCCGAAAATGTTTGGACTCGGGGCCGGGAGGAATAAACGGGCGAAAATCTTCCGCAACCAAACCGTCAAAGAGCATGAAGTTCACCCCTTGTGGTAGAAATTTGTGAGTTCATGTGTGCGCCTTGTTGCTGACGATTGGTAAAACCAAACAATGCCTATATTCTGCGCCGTTGCTGTCTTACGTGTTCCGTTAGCATAGCCTTGGTGTGAGTTACGCTTTATAGACGTATAATATACTACCATACTACCAGTGTCAACTGCTTTATGCGAAGGTTTCTATGCATTCCAAGAGATTCTGAGAAGATGTGTAGAGGAAAGTCAGAAACACAAGTCGCTTAGCATCAGCGATAGATAGTCAGTGAAATTCGCTATCGAACTGTTTTGGCACGATATACCTAAATATAGAAGGTATTTCCATAATGCATGGAGAAACAACATATGGCAAGATCCTTGCACTATACTCGATGAAACCTAGGAGAGATTTTATGCACCGCTTAACAAAACTGTACATAGAAAACTTCAAGGCTTTCGGATCAGGACAGCACATCCCCCTGGCCCCAATTACCCTCGTATACGGACCCAATAGTGAGGGAAAAAGTGCTTTGCTCGAAGCCTTATTACTGATGGCCCAGTCATTGCACCATCCCCAGTCTTTACAGGTACTGATGGTGAATGGTTCTTTGGTTTCTCTCCGGCACTTCCATACTCTCATTCACCAACACAATCTTTCCTTGCCGCTCAAACTAGGGGTTTTTCTGCAATTAGACAGTGAGAGCTCGAAAGACAGTTTGCAAAGTGTTTTGGCGCGTCATGACACTGAGGTCGGGATGGTGTGGGAATTCCAGTGGGATAACACCCATGAGGTGATTTTGCACCGGAAAACAGATATTTACGTGGGAGACGCGGTCAATCCATTATTACGAATTCATGCACCGGATTCGCCGGAAAGGACCGTGCAGTCTTCGGGCGACCACCATACCGGGCGCATGCACGAATTCATTTTTCCACCGAAGGCGCATTTCGAGCCTGAAGTGCCCAAGGCATGGGCAGCCGAACAACACGGGACCATACCTTTAACAATGTTTCGTCTCTGGCAATCTCTGACGGAACGCGCGTTAAATAAATGGAAACCGGTAGTGGAAGAACTTCAGAGATGGGTCAACCTCATTCATGCTAATCCAACGCTTGCCGCGAAAAATCTTCGGAATCTTGTCGAGCATTACCAGGGCGACATTTATGAGCCATTTTTAGACGATCCGGTCGCGATCTTTGAGTTGGGAGATCCGGAGACAATCAAATCATTTGCGAAAGTTTTAAGGGATAGCATTGATATCTTATCGGATCCCGATCCGGTCCATCATCTCATGTGGTGGGGACAATATTTTTCATTGTACGAAGCCGGGGATCCGTGGGAGTTACGAAGGAAAAATCAATTCTTATGGTCTCCTGATTTCTCAGATCTCTGGTATCACTTCCGATCTGCGATAGGAACGAACTATGACAATCTGCCATGGGGTGGTGCTGTCTTACGAATTTTATTGAGTGATTGGGAATATCGCATGAAAATGCACAAATCCCAAAACGAGTCACAAAACGAGGGGCTTTGGAACGATGGTGAAGTTTTATTTGAGCTTATGAATCCGAAGGATTTGGTTGATACCTTAAATGGCGCGGTAGAAACGATAGCGTCTCACATTTCATTTATCGGTCCAATGCGGCAACGATTTAGCTCAATCGTGACAAATGCCGAAGAGGATGCTGTGAGCGTAGGCTTGTCTGGTGAACAGACCATCGAGATATTACGGCGTCATCCGGACAAATTGGATGAACTCAATGAGGCCTTAATGCAAATGGGGATAAATTATACGCTGCGCATCGAGCCTGTCTTGGATAGTGACCTATCCATGTTATCGAAGGTCATTTTGCACGACAATATTCTTGATAGTGATGTGGCGATGGACCAGTTGGGATACGGGATTAGTCAGATTTTGCCGATTATCACAGAAATATTGGCAGTAGATCAAAAAATTGTTTTGGTCCAACAACCGGAACTGCACATTCACCCTAGGTTACAAGCTGAACTCGGATCCATTTTTGCGAAAGGCATAGCTCATAATCAATATATCATTGAAACGCATAGTGAAAATTTGTTGCTACGTCTGCGCCGTTTGATTCGCATAGGCCAATTGTCCCCCGAAAGCATTTCGGTGATCTATGTACAAAAGACCCCGGATGGAAGTCAATGTTCCGCAATTCGTTTGGATCAACAAGGAAATTTTCTGGATCCCTGGCCGTCAGGATTTTTCGAAGAAGGCTTCGATGAATTGTTTGGTGGAAATTTGTGAGCCGTCATGGAGCCGGCGGTGATAGGCCTTTTGGGTAGTAGGGAGGGGATGATGATGAAACTCATGGTGCTTTGCCCGAGTGTCTACGAAGAAGCTATTTCTGATTCCCGAATGCGTCTAGCCTTAATCCTTGTATATAAATTACTTCATGAAAATCCATGGTTAATCCTTAGGGATCCCGTTATCGATCAAGCGGTAACGGAACGGATCTCTCAGTGGCCGCAAACGGATCGTGAACTCATTAAGCGCCTGATGTGTCATTTGAGAAACAATGCTAATGCGGATCATTGGGTAATTTTGTCGTCAGGGGAAGAGTGTTCGTCTGATCCCGTACTGCGAGCTCACGAGATGGCCCGTGACGAAGTGCAGTGGTTGATAGACAAAGGCTGGCATCATGAACAACAAGAGCTCCCTCCCCAAACAGATCATTACAAGTCACCCGAAGTAATAATTTTTGGCGGGCTTCAAATGAATGGGCCTACAAATTACCGCGTATTCCCACCGACAAAAAACTCCAACAAGATTTGGACACGCGATCAATTTGCCTCGGAAGTGTGGAGTCAAATTTTTAGGTGGACAGAATCTCTTCACATTTATGATCGCAATCTCGTCACCTATTGGAATCAACAAGGATCTCGCTACCCTAATAATCTTGAGTGGATCATTCGCACATTTAAAGACTATCAAGCCCAAGGTCATGTGATGCTTCATCTTTATAGGGAAAAGACGTTTCCAAAATGTAAACACAACGAAGGTCAGGCTTCGTGTCAATGCGTCAAGGTTCGAGAGAATATCAAAGACATTGAGAGAAGATGCAAGAATTGGCAGGGTCAATATGGATTAGATATCCAATGGAAATATGACTTGCCCTATCAATTTCATGACCGCTATTTCTGGACTCAACAGGGATGGTGGCGATCGCACCGAGGCATTGATTTATCCAAGTTCAATCGTCGAACTCAAAATTGGGTTATGGAAAATGACGTCGAACTAGTCTGGCAAGACTATCGTCCGCCGCTATTGCTTCCCCCTTACGGTAGCTCTTTGTCACAAACGAGCAAGATAAGAATCCCTTTATGATAAGGTTTAATGAAAACATAGACATCAGGAAAAATCCTGATGTCTTGCTCAACTGGGAGAGTTTAGCCAGGAAAATGATTAAACCTCGACAAATTGGAGGCATAGTCCACCGGGAGCAATCATCATGTCCCCATCAAATTCGTACCCTTTTGCCTCCAAATATTGCTTGGTTGCGCTCACGCTATCCACGGCGATGGCAATATGGTCGGGAATTAATGAGGCTGTTCGTTCGCCAATGCCTCCCTGGTTAGCTCCGATTGGAAAAACTGCGATGGTCACCCCGCCAGGAAGGGGAAATAGAGCCCGTGTTGACGTGCCTTTCCGCTCAAGTCCTAATACATCGGTAAAGAACTGTGCGAGCGCCTCAGGTTCCGAAACGCGAACAGCAATATGATCTACGCGGTGAATCTGTGGCTGATCCATTTATTATGCCCCCTATGAATTTTCTTTATCCTACAGCTCCATTATGACGTGCTCGGTTGGATTAGGATATGTCTTCAGGTGTTAAATGACTGGGGTCCCGAATTTGAGGGTGTCTTTATAAAAAGTGTTGTCGAAACAGAAGGAATTGGGTTATTTGGTGGAGAATACCAAAACAGAGCTGAGATTTGACTGATCTTACTTATTTAGACAGGAAAAACGACAATCGCCGAACTGTTTTGACAATAAACTGATCATAAATAGTTATAGAGTTCATAAATACGCATACCGAATGACTAAATCCATGGAAGGATAGGGTTATATTTGGAATTGGCGAAGTGGAAAATAAATAAGGACATATCCCATAGTTCGATAAAAAACTTCTCATCTATTCTTCTTGTCTTTATTATCGTGTTGTTTGGTGCCTTTCAAGTATTCGTGTCGGTACACAAATACTTGAACCTAGAAGCGACCACAATGGACTTGGGATACGCAGAACAAACACTGTGGGAAATTTCTCATGGAAATTGGTGGGCTTTTTCTTCTGTCTTTCAAACACCTGCTTTTGCTGTGGATGGTTCACTTTGGCTTTATCCATTGGCTTACGGTTTTCGCTATTTGGGAAGAACATACTTTTTATTTGTTGTGCAGGCACTCGGAACAGGAATAGCAGCGTGGGGGTTATATCGCATTGGCAATTTACGAGGATTATCAAGATGGCAGTCGATGTTTGTCAGTGTAACATTTTTACTTTATCCAGCGATTATCGGGGGTAGTCAATTTGATTTCCATCCAGATTTTATAGCGTTGCCCTTAATCATATGGGCCTATTATTATTATCGAGCCCATAACCCTAGTCTTTATTACATATTGCTATTGTCGGCAATTTTGGCAAAGAATGTAGTCTTAATTTCTATAGGAGGGTGGGGAATAGGTCTTATCTTATGGGAACACCGGGTAAAGGACGGTATTATCGCTATTTTCCTTAGCATATTCACTTTAGTAATAGAATTTAAATGGCTTCTTCCTACGTATTTTCCTGGAGCTAACGAATCTCTCGTCTTAAGTCTGTATGGATATTTGGGTCATAATTTTTGGGGGATTATTACTGGTATCTTTCGACATTTCTCGGATGTCTTGAAACATCTGTCGCATGATGGCGTTTATGCCTTTTTAATTTTTGGTCCGGTCTTGGCTTTTGTGTTTTTAGGCTCGGCCAGCGTAATGGCAATGCTATCGCTTTTTATTTTCAATGCAATTTCTTCTTTTGCTGCTCAACAAGCTATCAATGATCAATATCAAGTAATTTTATCAGGTTGGGTATTCTTGGCATTAATTGAGGCGCTTTTACGATTTAAACCTCGTCGAAATCTAGTTATTTTTGCTACTTTTGTATCTACAATGTTTCTAGAAGTAATGTTTATTTCGGTGGTTATTGTCCCTCTCATGACTATTCACAATAATTATGTAGCTCAAGTCAAACAAGCTCTTAGCCAAATCCCCATGAGTAATGTCATTTATACGCAAAATCACTTAGGGCTTTGGGCTTATCGGTATCCAGTTGTCGGAATCGCAACCGATCAGGCTCCTGGTCGTCTTGTAGACACGCTACCGACGTTGTGGGACGAGGCAAGTAAAAAAAAGAACGTTCCAACAGCTATCATTGCGCGAAGTCCAGTTCGTCCCTATTTAGCTAATGTTATATATCAAGCTATTCATAATGGATACCATATTACCTATCATCAAGATCATTTGTTTATTTTAAAAGGAATTCGGAGGTTTTCGGTCCCAAATCCCTCTCCTGATGCATGGGGATGGGAACCAATGAATGGCTCGTGGGCTGTTCCCTTGTGGACCCAAAATGTGACACAGGGTACCATTAATTGGCGGAAGTATTATGTTGAGATACCTCGGGGAAAACCTGGATCAATCATAGAAAATCTTTTCTTTATAATGTATCCCGGATACTATCAAATAACGCTAACCACTTTTTTCTCATCTGCATCGAAGGAATCCGTTGGGTGCTTCCAAGTCGGAAACCACAGGGAAATGCTCATATCCTCGGGATCATCGTCAGTTAAGTTTAGTGTTCGGCGTGTGGAAATTATGCCCCTTTCTATTCTCACTAATGGACGTTACGGATTTGATATAAGCAATATTTTTATTCATTATCACCCATTGGCTGCCCATTGATGTATGGGAATGTGCGGTGAGCAACGAAAGGCAGACTAGGAGGTATAACTAATGAAAGTTGTTGTTATAGGTGCTGGTCCAGCAGGTTTGACCGCTGCTTACGAATTGGCTCTTCACGGCATCAAGGTTGTTGTTTTTGAGCAAGATCCTGAGTATGTTGGAGGTATTTCGAGAACTGTCGAGTATGCTAATTACCGGTTCGACATTGGAGGTCATCGCTTTTTTTCAAAGAGTCAAGAGATTAACAATTTCTGGGTAGAAATGTTAGGTGATGACCTATTGAAACGACAACGAATCTCAAGAATTTATTACAATGGAAAATTTTATGATTATCCACTGAGAGCGAGCAACGCATTTCGCAACATGGGCCTATTAAATACTACTTTATGCGTCACTGACTATATGAAAGCTAGGTTGTCAATGCGAAAACAATTCTTGACATTTGAAGACTGGGTTATCTATCACTTTGGACGTCGATTATATGAGATGTTTTTTAAAACTTACACCGAAAAAGTATGGGGAATGAAGTGTAACGAAATTAGCGCAGACTGGGCAGCCCAACGTATTAAGGGGCTGAATCTATGGAACGCAATAAAAACTTCTGTATTTCCGAATTCGTTGAAGGATGACGAAGTAATAAAAACCTTGATTAACGAATTTTATTATCCCAAACTTGGTCCTGGTATGTTGTGGGAAAAAGTGACAAAGGAGATTAAACAACTTGGGGCAGAAGTTTTTATGGGTTATAAGGTGACTCAGATATTCCATAAATCTGGATTAGCAACAACTGTTGAAGCGAAAAATTTGGATAATCAAGTTGTGCGGTTAAAAGCCGATAAAGTGATATCCACAATGCCATTACAATCATTGGTGACAGCACTAAATCCAGCTCCCGCATTTAAGGTAATTAAGGCTGCTGAAGCGTTAAGATACAGAGATTTTTTGACTGTGGCATTAATCATTGATTCACCAGATCTGTTTCCGGACAATTGGATTTATATCCATGATCCGTCCGTCAAGGTGGGGAGAATTCAAAATTTTGGAAATTGGAGCCCGTATATGGTTCCAAATTCCCACACTTCGTGTCTAGGTTTAGAGTATTTTTGTTCAGAAGGTGACAGCTTATGGATGATGGACAACGAAAATTTGTTGCACTTTGCGGAACGAGAACTACGGAAATTGGGATTATTGCAATCGGCAAAAGTGATTGATGGAACAGTTGTGCGCGTGCAAAAGGCTTATCCAGTCTACGACGACTTTTATGAGAATAATGTTCAAGTTATTGTCAGTGAATTAGCCCGTACGTGCACAAATCTTCAAGTCGCTGGGCGAAACGGCATGCATCGTTACAATAATCAGGATCATGCAATGATGACAGGGTTATTAGCTGCACGAAACATATTGGGAGCTAATTACGATTTGTGGGCGGTAAATGGAGACGCAATATATTTGGAAGAGACAGGAGAAGAACGATTAGTACCAAGGGAGATTAATATATGAGGCTCAGCTTAATGACTAAATATAGCATCCATGTTAATTCTCAGATTACGAAAAGATTATGGAAATACAGCGTTACCGGGGCAATATCAGCAGCATGTGCTTGGACAAGTAGTGTGCTGTTGTTTCATTTTCTGTCAATTAATTTTATTGTAAGTCAGGCTCTCGGATTTATTGTTGGAATAATCGTTAATTACCCCCTAAGTCGACAATGGACTTTTAGAAATCGATATCCTCGAATCGTTCGTCAATTTTGGATATTCGCTCTTATAGCGGGTATTGGTCTTGGAATAAATGAATTAAGTCTATACATATTCGTAGGAATGTGCCATTGGAGCGTTCCTTTAGGTATGTTGATTGGTCTCGGTGTTGCATTTATTTGGAACTTTTCATTGAACAATTTTATAACATTTGGGCTATTGAAGGATTAATGACTCTAGTGACATAGTGCAAATATCGTTAGCAATTGTGAATTCCTAATTAGCCGGGATATGCAATGTGAGCAGCTTGTCTAATGTATATTGTTGCGACAAGATTTTGAGGTTGTCACAATGTACCATTCAATTACCAATATGTAGGAAAAATGAAAGTACCGGAGAAATTGCTCCGGTACTTTATATGACGTCGTTGCACATCTATCCAGCTTCTTGCTGTCTTGTACTCGTTGGAACAAGCTCTTTTAACGTTTCAATCACCGCCTCGGAATTACTCACTGCCCCAAAGATACCGCCTTGCATGCGCACCATGTTAATGGCAGCCATGTGATTATTAAGTTCAGTAGCTCCCGTACAATCTTCCAATAGTACGCATTCGTATCCGCGGTCGTTCGCCTCACGCATTGTCGTGTGAACACAGACATCCGTCGTGATTCCGGTAATGATTAGATTCTTGATTCCCCGAAGTTTCAAAATCAAATCTAGATCTGTCGCAAAAAAGGCTCCCTTTCCCGGTTTATCGACAATCATTTCACCCGGCTCAGGATAAAGTTCGGGAATAATGTCCCATCCTGGTTCTCCGCGAACTAATATGCGTCCTAGGGGTCCTGGATCTCCAATACCGGCTGACATTTTTCTACTTCGCCATAATTTATTAGCGGGCAAATCCGAGAGATCTGGTCGATGGCCTTCACGTGTGTGAATCACTGTAAACCCTGGTATTTTTCTGGCAACGGTAAGAACACGCCGGATCGGGTCAATGGCACGGGCGGTCAAACTGATATCGTAACCCATCATATCGATATATCCGCCCTTACCACAAAAGTCTCTTTGCATATCAATAATTAACAATGCTGTATTGGTAGGTTGCAAGGATGCATCAAATGGCCACGAATAAGGGTCTGAATACACTAACTGTGTTGGTTTGGTCATGACAAATCCTCCTCAATCGTCATACGAGGCGCAATGGCTCTGGACGCTGCAAATTGCGGAGCGACGAGAACGTAAACTCCAAAGGCTACAACCATTCCAATCACAGCGTCTGATAAGCCTGGCGCAACGATATGGGCCAATAATGATGATGCTGCCCCAGCGCCCCAGCTAGCAAAAGCGATTTTAGGGACGGTAACGTCCGAGTTCTTAAACATAGTAAAATGCCCAATAATTGTTCCTCCAATGCCCGGAACAATAACGCCTAAGAAAGAGAGCCAAGTCGCGAGCAAATTCCACATTCCTGCGGCAGCCGCAGAAATGCCAACTATTCCTAATACGAAAGCCATCCAGCGTAGTTTTTTTCCTAGGATCTGAGACCACCCGACTGCGGCGTTGTACAAACAATGGGAACACACAGAGCCAGAATTGACAAACAAGAATGCCGCAGCAATCAGACCTCCTACCGGTCCCAAGCGCGCGATAATCGCAGAAAAGTCGCCATTGGAAGAGGCTCCGGCGGCGGTGACCACCGCTCCAAAAAACATGGACATGAAATTAGCAAATGGAAAAGCTGTAAATGTTGCAATCACCGCATCTCGAGGAGACTTAGCCCACCGAGTAAAATCCGGTGTCATAGTGCCGGAATCAATAAATAGCGCAATGACCATTGTCACTGCAAGTCCAAAACTTATGCCGTTAGCGGGATGGCCAGCGAATTGAAAAATTTGGGACCACGTAGTGTGGGTAAGCGCAATATTCACCGCATAGAGTCCTAAAATCAGGAAGAAGGGAACAGATAGGGCACCGATGACCGAAAGAGCGCGAACACCAATAATCGTAATGCCCATGAAAAGAATGCCCGCGAGAATATCTATCCAAAAGACGCTGGTCCCCAGTGAACTGTGTAAGCTGGCGCCGGTTAATCCAGTTTGCACGGCGAACCAGCCAATGACAATGGTCGATAATAAACCGGATGTTACGCGGTAACCTTTAGGACCAAACACGCGAGTGGCCACTAGCGCAAAAGACATACCAGTTTTAGCTGCAATAGAACTTTGCATGCCGACATAAGCGAATAGGATCAAATTGCCAAGTAGCATGGCTAGAATTCCGGTACGAAATCCTAGAGCACTGACAATACTTCCGCCTACCAAGGCGCCAGTAATAACCATGGGAAATCCGATCCACACTAACGAAACCGATAACAGCGATTTACGTCGTTGTTCTGGAACAGGTTGATGTTCAAACTCGTTCTCAAGAAAAGAATGCTCTTCCTTGACCATGTCATTCACCTCCACATAAACCTTACATGAAATCATATAAAATTGTCATTGTGTGAATTAATTAAATACAAGGTCTTACATTTATGGTTAGACTACAATAGAATGTGTGTTCTAATATAGGTAAAAATGTTAGAAAAGATTCCGGGGGAATTGTGATATGGCGTCTGTGGTTGACTTATTAAGTCTTCCTAGTCTGGATGGGGCAACAATCGCTGTAGGAGGTAATGGTCAATCTAAGCAAGTATTGAGTGCCAATGTCATGGCGGTGCCTGATATTGCGATGTGGGCTCAGCCCGGAGATTTTTTGATTACCACGGGCTTTATTTTCCGGGATCAACCCCACATATGGGGCGACTTAGTCAGACAATTGGCCGACATTGGTGTAGCGACCTTGGCGTTTAAACCAGGCCGATTTGTCGAAGAGATCCCAATTGAATTGCTACAGGCAGCACAAAAATATCATCTGCCAATTGTGTGGTTGCCAGAGCATGTGATTTTTTCTCGGGCTGTATTCGAAATTGTTGAGTACATTCTTAATGAACGGACGACATCTGATTATCATTTGATGAGCTTAATGCGATTAGGCCTGGATCATGGGTTAACCGCTGTGGTGCATGAAATAGGGCGACATTTTAATCGGCCGTTAGCGGTTCTTTCATCGCGTGGACAAATCTTAGCAAATGAAGGGTTTGATGACTCTTTTCTATCACAATGGCGACTAGGAAACCCCATGCCCGAAAAAGCGGGCGGTACCGTGAAGATTATGACGATGCCAGAACACACTACAGGATCAACGATGTTATTGGCCGTTGGTCCAACGTCAGATAACCAGCCGAGCCATCAAGGAGATATTTATATTATTCGAAATATCTTATCGGTACTTCTCGTACACCAAGAAATTACCTTATCTGTTGAACAAAAATACCGCGATATGTTTTTTCGCGATTGGTTTCACGGTCATCATTATGATAATCACGAAATTGAGTCATGGTCTAGACGATTAGGAATTCATTTGCCTTCGCAATTCCGCATCTTATCGATTGTTTCTATCAATAAAGCATTGTGGGAAGTGTGGTCCCAACTTGTGGAAATGGAACCTTCACTAGCCGCTCGAGGAACTTTAGTGGGCGATGATATTCTCATTATTGAACGCTCAGACATTGTAACTTCCCGGATTGGCGGCATCCTCGATGCGTTAGATGTTTCATTTGTGGGAGGATTAAGCGCTGAACATACAGATTGGCAACACGTTCACACAGCCATTAATGAGGCTCGAGTTAGTAGAACCATAGCGACTGAAAAACAAGGCTCTGGATTTCTTGGATATGATCAGCTTGGAGCCGAGTTATTACTTCATGAGTTGGGAAAAAACCCTAAAGCAGCAGCTTTTTGTCGTAGCCTCTTTGAACCTTTATTGCAGTATGATAGGCAAAATAATACGGATTTGTTGTTGACGTTGAAAACGTACTTGGAATGCCGGCGGGTTAAAGACACGGCAACACAATTATATACGCACTATAATACGGTTCTCTATCGCCTTGCGCGAATTCAAGAAATCTTGGGAGTTCGGTTGGACGATCCCGAAGAACAATTTGTTCTCCAGCTAGGTATTCGGATGATGCCATATTTCGAGAAATAGTCATGACTGTACAAGGATAAGTTAATGTAGGGGTTAACAAACTTCAATTCCTCCGAGTATTTCTAGAACGAGGTCCGTTTCAAAGAACAATCGTAAGATTGTGCACCGACAACGTGACAACGGATAAAGCCATCGGCATTAGTGACCAGACTCTAAACTAGCAGTCTCCTGGCGTTATGTCTGAGAGTGTGTTGGCCGGACCTTGTTCTTTAAACAGGCAGACATGGGCTTTGACCATAATCCGAACGGTTCCAAAAATATCATCGTCGTATGTAATCACAGTTTTTAAGTTGCCGTCGTTGGGTCTCTCACATCCGGTAAATCTCCGCGGGACGGAACTTGGGGTTAAGGACAACATTATCGCGATAATCAGTTGGCATTAAGAATTCAGGTGACGCCGAGGCCCGTAATTTTCCCAATAAGGATGATTTGAGACCAACTTTTGGGAACAAAGGATTGTGCTTAAATTCATTGGGATGAATTATGATCGGACATGGTTCTCTCTTTTATAGTACACTGATAAAACTATCGGCGAAGCTGCCTCTTTTAATGTCGTGGCCGCGTCACGATTTATTACAATCGAATTAGATTTCCATTAACAAATCCCTGATAAATTGGATTATGCCCTGCTCGATATGGAATGCTTTCTAATTGATCGGTGTCTAGAATTAGAATGTCGGCACGTTTTCCGACTTCGAGCGATCCGACTTCTCGTTCTATCCCTAACACATATGCCGGGTTAATTGTGACGGCACTTAGGGCTTCTTCAGGTGTGAGACCAAAAAGATGCACCGCTAATGAGATAATGAGCGGCATATGAGAAATCGGTGCTGTTCCGGGATTAAAATCTGAGGCGATAGCAATTGCCGCATTGTGATCGATGAGCGCCCGAGCTGGAGGATAGGGTTTGTGATTCATACTATAGGTGGCAGCTGGCAAGAGTACGGCTACGGAATGCGAATGACCAAAGGATACGACATCTTCGGAACTAATATGATCCAAATGATCAATGCCGCGGGCACCGAGCACCAGAGCCAAGGCGGTTCCTCCCATCTGAGAAAATTGATCACTATGTACCCGAAGAATTAAATTGAGACGTTGCGCCGCTTGTAAAAATCTCTGTGCTTGCTCTGGCGTAAAAGCTGTCGACTCAATAAACACATCGACAGCATCAAGGAGTTGTCTCTCGTATGCTGCCGGCAGAAGCTCATGAATGACGACATCGACCCAGTTATCTGGAGTATATCCTGGCGGGATCGCGTGAAGAAACAACCCTGTGGCGGTAATGCGCTGATCGAGGCGATGTTTTAGACGGTGAATGAGTGCGAGTTGACGTAGTTCTCCTTCGACACTAAGTCCATAGCCACTCTTCATTTCAAACGCGGTCGTCCCAGTGGATAACATCTCGCGTGCTAACGATTCCGTAAAGGTGAGGATCTCCTCATCGCTTTGGGTATCAAGTTGGCGACTCGACCGGGCAATGCCGCCTTTACCACGGCCCAGGTCTTGATAGGATTGGCCCAAAAGACGACTTCGGTATTCATCGGCTCGCCAACCCGCAAAGGGTAAGTGAGTATGGCAGTCTACAAAACCCGGAATGACAATACGGCCTTGCGCATCCACAACCTGTTCTGGATTGGGATAAGCTTGTAGAACATCCTCTGTGGGTCCGAGTGCCTTAATAAGACCGTCTTTGATGACAATCGCCCCGTCATGCACAATAGCTTGATTGCCGAGTTCTACGCCCCGTCTGGGCGCCTGGGGCGTGGTGACCGGATAAATGGTTCCGTGAATAATGAGATGATACATTATGATTCAGCTCCTGTCTGGTTCAGGTTCTCGGCAATATTCTGCCAGATTCTATAGGCTTAAGGTCCATGGAACTGTCAAGATCTGTTCGGGATCAAAGATTTGTTTAAGGCCCCGGACATAGGGCTGCCAAGTGGGATAGGGGAGGCTCCATTTCTCGTTGGGATGCCATACCCGGTGAAGACCTGGTAGCATCTTGGGACAAGGAAGTTGGCCATAAATTTCATATGCCCCCGATGCGGGGAACAAGGTAAATAGATGATCGACTAACACCGGTATAAGATTGAGCAGATCAGTGGGCCAGACCCCGCCTTCATAGCAGGAGACATATTGTTGCCATGCTTGATGAATAATAGACTCTCGCTCTATATCAAAGTCATCTTGTGAACCAGATTGTTGCCATGTCAACTCGGCTTGATAGGAGAGGGCAAGATGTTCAGCCCATCTCATCATTTCAGCGTAGTGAGGACCCAAGACACGGATTACCAGTTCGGGATCGGTAAGGGACCAGCGTTTTAAAAAGATTGCTTCAGGCCGGTACGCGTGAGAACCGAACTCGATGGCGAGATTTAATAATGGCTCAAGGGATTTGGCCCGAAAGATGCCCAAGAAAATGATGTGGGGCATGACCTCACACCTTAAGGTGACCGATGTGATAAGGCCCAAAGCTCCCCAAGAGCCGATGAACAATTTTTTGACATCATAGCCGGCAACATCCTTGACCGCTTTACTACCGAATTTGAGATGTCGACCCTGTCCATCCATAACCGATACTGCCAAGAGACTTTCGCGCCATCCAAATTGATAACTATGATGCCATGACCTGGCATGGCGGCTGATTAGGCCTCCAAGCGTGCCGTGAGGATTAGCATTCAGCAATGGATGCGCAAGATGATAAGAGGCGAGAAACTTGGTCAGCTCATCATTTCGGATTCCCGCACCAACTGTGATAGACAAGCTAGCGGGATCAAATTCATGAATGGAATCAAAGGCGCGAAGAGATAAGGATTGAACCATCTGTTCTTCAGGATGCAAGATATTCTGCCAGTATCCCATGCCTTGAACAGTTAACGTGAGATGCCTACGGCACGCGTGTTGAATGATCTCACGCAGTTCGTGAAGATCCGTCGGCTGCCAAGGGATAGGAGACAATAGGGATGCAAAGGAAGCGGGAGAACTCCCATGCGAGTGGTGCTGATCTTGATGGGCCGTCATATCAATGGCAATACCGGGATTTAAACGGCAGCGTGGGTCAAAACATTGTTTAATGGCTGTAAAAATGTGTTGTTCCTCAGCCCCATACATGAGTCCCAAATAGGGTAGTTTTTCTTGGCCAATGCCATGCTCGCCTGATATTGTTCCGCCTAAAGCCACGGCTTCTTGGAGAATTTCGCCGACCATGGCCTGTGCATTGGCGAATTCTTTGGGGGATCTGGGGTGATAAGGAATATCAGGATGAAGATTCCCATCGCCCGCATGAGCAACGGTAATGATGGGCATGGCATAGTGCGATTGAATTTGCTCAAGACGTTGTAAAAGGGATTGGAGTTGCGATAGAGGTACTGTCACGTCTTGGACCCATAATCTAGGAGCCAGGCGTGCTGCTGCCCCATATTGCGCCCGCCGTCCTTTCCACCAAGAATCGGATTGGATAGTTGTTTCGGCCATGTGAACCTTTAGAGCCCTATGACTTATCGCGAGCTCTTTTAGGGTTGTTGACTCTTGAAGCACGCGATTTGGCGATGTGTGAATGTCGATCAATAATGCCGCTCGAGCATCCCCGAAATCCATGTCGGGCATGAGGGGTTGAATCACCTTCAAAGACGCCTGGTCCAAAAGTTCTAAGGCGCTTAGGGAAAGAGGGGCACGTAAAATGGCCATAGCCATATCGGCTGCCTCGGGTAGGCTTGAAAACGTGATGAGCATCGTGGCCACGTGGGGCCATTTCGGCAGAATATTTAAAACAACGGTATCGACTATAGCCAATGTGCCTTCTGATCCAACAAGTAACCCTGTCATATCAAGGGTGGTCCGGTAGTCGTGAATGGTGGGCGTCAAAAGCCCTTTATCCCCGATATAGACATGCATTTGCAGGACATGTTGAGTGGTCACACCATAGGACACGCCATGAATACCTCCTGCATTTTCGCCAACATTGCCGCCAATTGTGGAAATGTGATAACTGCCCGGATCTGGTCCATAATGATATCCGAAAGGATTGAGTCGCTGGTTTATTGACGCGGTTAACACACCGGATTCGACGACAATATAGCGGTTGATAAGATCGTGATGCATCCAACTCTGAAGGCGGACCAGGGCAATGACAATACCGCCCATTGTAGGAACTGTGCCGCCGCACAAATTCGTCCCCGAACCCCGGACGACAATAGGAATGTGCGGAAACGATTCGAGAATTTCGAGAACCTGGCGCAGGGAATCGATTGACGGGGGAAAGACGACCATTTCCGGATATCCCAACTGTCCCGTCGCATCATACCCGTAGGCGGCTAGTGCGTCTGAACGAGAAATGATGGCATCTTGGCCGACAATAGGCCGGAGCGCTTGGATGATTTTATGCTTTTGTTCGGCACAGAGACATGGCGTGGAAATTTTCACGTTGGCATCACGCGGATGAGTTCCCCGTCGGCATCGAGATGAAGCATCACGCCTGAATCGATCTGGTTATAAAAGGCGGGATCTACGCGGTCAACCATCGGAATATCTAGAATAATGCAACTGGCCACAAGCACAGTATCCGGGTATTGGACGACAATGGCTTTGGGAGCATTGCCGTTCATAGCTAATTGATAGAGACCGTCGGTTTGAACCACCGAGCTACCCTTGCCACTGGGGAAAATGACGATTTTATGAGCGAGACTCTGGCCTTTTAAGGCATGACCGTCTTCCAGCACTATGCCGGTTTTGGGATCACAGAGGTAAAAACAGATATCGTCGGGAGAGATAATACAAGGAGCCTCGACCATTCCTCCCGATATTTTATGGCAATGAAACGCGTCTGAGTAGTGCATAGAATTCACGATGAAATTTCCCCCTTTATCGCTGCCGTTACACAGTCCTCGATGCTACGAATGACGAAATCCATGGAACGCCTTGTCGTGTAATAGGCACATTTAGGCGAGTCGGTGGCACCCGTTTTTCCGGCAAGATGAGCCCATATTGGCTGGTCGACACAGGAGTCTTGGAGAATGTGGCCACCAGCTTCTTCGATAATTTGGGCGATACCGAGCCTTTCGGCCAACAGACGGGTATGAGCCGATGTATTGAGCCACAGTTCCGTACGTAGTTTGTGTCCATGCACCATCTGGGCGATGTTTTGAATTTGTTTGAGCGTAAGATGCGGACACCCCAGCATCACAAAGTCAATAGGACCCGTTTTCTTGGAAATTTGATCATGGACACGTTCTAAATCCTTGTCCGTAATCACGACTGTGTTCAGATCCTTTCGATATCCTGTCGCTTGATCAAGACTCTGGGCTTCGGGAGTGACGCCCAAAATGTGGTACATGGGAACAGCGCCGGCGGTGTTAAGTTCGGCCCCGAGGTTCATGAGGGCTTCAGGGGTGACGTTTTCTGGGATACCGATAAAGACGGGGATCTCGCCATGAATCTTTTTAGGAATCGCATAGCCAAGGAGTTGGTAGTCGAAATCCGACCGCAATGAAGCCTCGATTTGGACCAAGATCGTTCCGTATCGGGATTCAGGCAACAATAACCCGTATTCCGGAACACGTCCGGTAATCGCCGCACACAAAGCACTTTGAGCCGATTCACGGTTCGTCCTGGCCCCATAGTAGACCGCATTCACATAGGGAGTGGCACTGCTTTCCGAAAACGCGACGATTTCATGCAAACGAGGAATATTGTCAAATAGATAAGGCGTACAGCTGTAATTTAAAATGGCTCCAATGTTCCGGTAAGCTTGAGCTGTTTGCGCCATTTGCTCCAAGTCCTCGGATTTCACCGTGGTCACAGTGGAAAAGTAGGATAGATCAAAGCCGGGATTGACGGTTGGAGGAACACGGCATGAGGCCCCAAGATGGAGAAGTTTTTCCACAAACCACAGATCAGCTTCTTGATTACTAAGCGCGACATGAGCTCTAGAAATGGGAACCATCCGCTGGGCGTCAAATGCTTCACCAATGCCGACTTGTATGCGCATGGCTAAGGCCGTTCCTTCGCCGTATTCCCCTTCAAGCATGGCGGTTTCTTCTTCGGTTAAAACCATAACACATCTCCTTCCTGAGGGTTGACGCTGATTCCGTAATGAGTACAGGTCCTAGGGATCTTCTCTGTTAGTGGCATAGTCGACCGCCATCGACCGGAAGAATGGTTCCGGTAATAAAAGAAGCCTTCTCTGACGCTAAAAAGGCGATGGCTTGCGCAACATCTGTGGTTGTGCCTAATCGTCGAAGCGGAATATGATCAATCCATTGGCTTGCGGCGGTCTTGGGATCACTAAACAGCGTGTCGAGCATTGGGGTTGCGACTAATGTAGGGGCTACCGCATTGACACGGATATGATAAGGGGCCCACTCTAGGGCCAACGTTTTGGTTAACTGGACGACTGCACCTTTGCTAATCGCATAAACCGCATAGGGAACCATTCCCACAAAACTCAGTTCGGACGCTAAATTGATAATTACCCCGTGATTACGCCGACTCATATAGCGGGCAACTTGCTGGGCACAAAAGAAAACCCCTTTAACGTTCGTGTCCATGATGGTATTCCACGCATCTTCCGTTACTTCAAGGGCAGGCATTGGAATGTCGATGCCCGCGTTGTTCACCAAAATATTGATGGGACCGGTGTGCTCTTCGATTTCTTGGACCATTTGGGCAATGCGTTTTGGGCTTTTCATGTCACACAAAACTGTATGGACATACTGACCTGTATCCGCGAGGCGTTTTTGAGCGGACTTCAGATGCTCTGGTGATCGGGAACAAATGACAACGGTTGCTCCTAATTCTGCTAAGATTCGAGCTGTCTCTTCCCCAATGCCCTGACTTCCTCCTGTCACCAGAGCGATTTGGCTCTTTAAAGACATGATCTGCTCTACTGCGTCTTTCATCCCGGCGTGTCGCACTCCTCACTAAGTCTGTATGGGAAATTTCGTGTTCCGTCGTTAGGGAATTTCCCCGATCTGTTCAACCATCCTTAGCCCTAAAGGTTCTCAGAAAGGTAACCATCAGGTGATAGGGGTTTTTGTTAACACATAAGCATTGTGCCATGGGCTTTAAATGCCTTTAACGCCCGGTGTGGTTCCTTGCCGGAACGCATTAGGCCGTAAGCAAGCATTCATGGCTTCTCCCAGTGCCCGGAAAACTGATTCCCACAGGTGGTGGGGGTCGTGGCCCCGGCGGACCAGGACATGAAGCGTAGCCAATGCACCTTGAGCGAAACCGGACAAGAAATTCTCTAAGTCTGTGGTGAGCATATCCTCAACGTGCTCGAGCTGACGTACGGCAGGGTCATATTCGCATTGCAAAAAGGGGCGCCCTTCGAGACTAAGCGCCACAAAGGACTCGGCTTCATCGATAATCCCCACGGCAAACCCTGATCCTTCAATACCCGAGACCAAATGTTCTTGGGCCATACGCTGAAAGGCCAGGCCTAAAGTCAGGCCAACATCTTCAGCAATGACATGCATTAAGTGATAACCATTGCCATACGCATGATACGTAACCGCCAGATTAAATTGCCCGCGCCAGGCAATCGTTTCAAGCATGTGATTCAGAAATTGGATCCCCGTTTGCAGATGCTCCTTTAACGCCTCATCTCGAGGACCGCGGGATAGTTGCAGGTCAATGACCGATTCCCGTGTTTGCCTTGTGACACGGACCCGGTCTTTGGCACTTTCTCGCCAGAATATACCGAGTTCTTGTTCCGAATTGGTTGTTGGCTCGACCCCAGACAAGGTCAAATCACGGCCAGTAACCGAGAGGGCGTGAGCGGGAAAACCCTCATATTCCGCTAACGTGACAATATCGGGAGCCAGTTCACTTAGAGCACTTTTTGAAAGCTTGAGTACAGATGTGACATGTAAGAAATCGCGAACACTAAGTGCTGACATACTACGGGCAAATCCCGCTGTGGGCAAGACCGCATTAGGTCCGACCATAAAATTGCCCGCTGCAATGGGTGTAAAAGGGCCAATAAGAATTTCGCCAGCATGACGAATGTGGGGGAGGACGGTATCCGGATCGGCAACATGGAGTACGAGGTGTTCGGTGGCGAAATCATTGGCAAAGTCAAGTGCTGTAAAGAGATCTGGAGTGATGAGAATGCCTGCTCGTTCTGCCACCTGTTCAACAAATTGACGGCGGGGTTTGGGCAATTGTTTACAATATTCCCCAACGAAACCGGCTACCTGCTCGGCTAAGGTCACAGAGGGGGTGAGGAGAAAAACGGTAGAGTCGGGTCCATGTTCTGCTTCATTCATCCAGTCGAGGGCGACCCATTTGGGATCGGCCCGGTTATCGGCAATGATGAGCGCTTCGCTGGGGCCTGACTGCAATCCGATATCAATAACGCCCGCTAATTGTTGTTTGGCTACAGCAACATAGGCACTGCCAGGACCTAAAACTTTGGCAACCTTGGGGACAGACGCTGTCCCGAAGGCCAGCGCCGCGATGGCCTGCGCTCCGCCTAAACGAAAGACATGGGAAATGCCCAGTTGCTTGGCCACATAGAGTACAGCGGGATCAATGGTTCCTTGGGAATCAGGTGGGGAGGCCACAATAATTTGGGGAACTCCGGCAATGACCGCGGGCACGCCGAGCATCGCCATGACTGAGGGGAAAGAGCCTTTCCCGCGCGGAACATATAGTCCAACGGAGGCAATGGGGCGGGTGATTTCGCCCACGTGAACTCCAGGAAGAATCTCGGTTGACCATGCCTGTTGGGGAAGCTGCTTGAGATGAAAGTGTTTGATGTTGGCAACACTGCGATCTATCGCGGCTTTGAGATGATCTGGTAAGTGCTGTTCTGCGGCGACGAATTCAGCTTCGGTGACTTTAAGACCACAGGAGTGGAGATCGACATGGTCGAGTTCCTCTTCTAAACGCCATAATGCCTCATCGCCATACACTTGGACCTCTTGCAAAATCTTTTCCACAGTGGCTTGAATATCTGGATAACGCATTTCTCCTCGTATGAGAAGGTTCTGGCGTTCTGAGTCCGTCAGTCTATTCCAATGCCTGATGGTTATCACACAAATCCGGGATTAACCCGTTCCCTTCTTTCTTCGTAAAAATATAAGAGTGGATAATGTCATAGCTTGTAAAGAGCTATTCCACGATTTGCGGTTCTCTATCGGTTAAAACCGAGCTGATGGCATCTTTTTTACCCCATTTCCGGTCTGCCCAATAGTAAAGGGGTACCGCAACGATAAGACCGATAATCCAGGAAATGTCGGCCCCTCCGAGGGCTTTGGATATGGGGCCTTGGTATACGGTCGTGTTCATAAACGGGACTTCGATGAGAAAGGTCACGGTATACACGATAAGCGCAGGCCATCCCCACCGACCATATACACCCTTGGGACTGAACAAATCGGCAATTTTGTAATTACCTCGGTGAATCCAGTAGAAGTCGGTGAGGTTGATGGCGGTCCAGGGAATCAAGAAATACATGAGGAATAGGAGGAAATTTTCCACGTTCGTCATAAAATGACCGGAACCAGCAATTGCGATCAGGGCCGAAAGTATGCCCACTACTAGTGCGACAATGCTTCGTAACATGCGCGTGGATTCAAAGGGACGAATATTGCTCCCAGCGGAAAGCGTCACAATGGCTCCGCCATAGATATTAACGGCTCCGGGAATCAGTTGCCCTATGCCGAGTAATAAGGCAATAATGGTCCCCCAGCTATGGCCGCCTAAACCCTGAATGGCGGAAAGGGTCTGAGCGGCGGGATTGAGAGCGGCTAAGGCGGCTCCTAAAATCATAAGCCAGATAGACCCGATGTTTGTCCCCCAAAATGTTGCCCAAAATGTGTGGGTGGCAAGATTCGGACTCAAGTACCGAGAGTAATCAGAGACGTAGGGGGAATAAGAAATTTGCCAGGTGGCGTAAATGGATAGTGCTAAGAAAAAGTTGCCCCATGTAAATTTCCCATGGGCGAGGTCATGCGCGGGCAAACCATGAACCAGCAGCATAATGGTGAGCACAATAAAGACGATGGAATAAAGCCAGGTTGCATAGCGAAATCCATAATGAATCCAGTCATAGCCAAAAATCGCGATGAGAATCATGGGGATCGTCATGATAGCCGCCCAGAGATTGACAGAGCCATGGTAGACAGCTTGAAAAGCTTGCCCAGCCATCACAATATTGGTCGCTGCAAAAATGACATACATGGCCCACACAATGAATAATGGCCACAAGGATCCATAAAAACCGAATTGCGCCCGGCTTTGAATCATCTGCGGTAGGCCCAATTTGGGTCCTTGTGCGGAATGCAGCGCCATAAAAATGCTGCCAACAAGATTGCCGACGACAATGGCCAGTACCGTCCCCCAGAAATTCAGTCCAATCAGTACGCCCAAAGCCCCTGTGGCCACAACAAAAATTTGGGCATTAATACCATACCACATGAAAAACAACCATTTGGGCGTGCCGTGCCGTTCCGTGAGGGGAATGACATCGTAACTATGGCGTTCAATCGCCTTTTCGACCGCAGATAACTCGCTCATTTTGTTCTCCTCCTATCATGTCATCAGTGATTGCCTTAAGTGCTAAAGAAGGTATCTTTCGGTGAGGGCCAAAATTATGGATGTTTTGAATGGAAGCCACCGAACGCCATGGAGATTTGAGGATGAATACAATGTTTGGTCATGACAATCATGCGCCGGAAACAATAGATTAAGCCAACACAGCATGAATGGAGTCATTTATCTTGGCAACAAGAAGAATGAAGACTTACAGGTTTACAGTAAAAACAATCGGGAGATGCTGTCAACAGATTAATGTAAGGTTTATCGTGTTTGTTCGTTATTTGTGACTTAAGCACAAAAATATGCGAATAAATATAACAAAATATATGTCGTAAATGTAAAGATAGGAGATAATTTTACCGGCTTCTGAATAAATCAGTTTCGCCTAAAATAATGAACGGAATGAGGTGATTCAGATGTTTCCTTTGTGCTACAATTTGGTGGAACATCTGATTCACACATTATGCATTGATGAATGAGGATATGTATTCGATGAAACCCTTACAGAGTATCGAAGGATTTATGGACCGAATTCGGGCGGCGTCGAGTGAATCGACGACGCATCAGCAAATTGGCGATTACTTGGCCCTCCATTTACGCGAAGCGTCCTTTATGAGTTCAGGAGACCTCGCCAAGGCCGTCGGCGTGAGCCAAGCCTCTATTACTCGGTTTTGCCACAGTATGGGCTTTGGGGGCTTCAGCGAGTTCGTGCATGCGCTGCAAGAGTTTGTGCGCGAAGAATGGCGTGCCCCCGAACGGACCGTTTACTTACGACCCAGTATTCCCGACGATGCGGACCCACTCTTGGCGCAAGAAGTGGCCAATTTGGAATCGCTACCCGAAATCTTGGACAGTGAGCCGATGACCCGGCTCGTGAATTTGGTGGCGACCAAATCCCGCGTCATTTTAGCTGGGGCCCGCATTTCGAGTACGTTGATTCCCTATGCGGCCTATTGTTTGGGCAAGATTCGTAGTGGCATCGAGGTGGCCACACCGGGCACTCCCTTATGGGATAACTGTGCTGGGTGGAATCCGGAAGACACGGTGATTGTCGGTTGGGTGTTTCCCCGCTATTCCCGGGCCTTGATGGAGTGGCTCGAAGCGGCGCATCACGACGGCTTGACTGTGGCCGCGTTCACCGACCGGTGGATGTCGCCTGTGATGGCCTTTGCCGATCCCGTACTGGTGGTGCCGGTGGCCACCGCCTCGTTATTTGATTCCTATGTGGCGCCTATGTTTGTGATGAACTACCTGGTCCGCCAAGTGGCCCAAGAACTGCCCGGGGTGCGCTTACGCCTGGAACAACTGGAAGAACGGGATCAGCGTTTGCAGGTCTATTGGTCGCGGACGAACACAAAAAGTAAGGAGTGAGACCTGATGCCAGATATTTTGGCCTCATCTCGACTGCAACGACGGCTTGATGCCCTTGCCGCTATCGGACGAGATGACACGGGAGGCATTACCCGACCCTTTGGCAGTGCGGCGGAACGGGCGGCTAGGCAATGGTTTTTAGGGGAAGCGGAGAAGGCGGGACTGGTGACCCGCACCGATCCGGCAGGGAATCTCTGGGCTTTGTTCCCAGGGGCGTCTTTAGATATTGTGGCCGTAGGCTCCCACTTGGACACGGTGGTGCACGGCGGCGCCTATGATGGCGCCCTCGGAGTCCTGCTGGGATTAGAAGCCCTGCAAACATTGCAGGAAGAAGGATACAGGCCCCACCATACCCTGGCCGTGTTAGCATTAACCGGAGAAGAACCCAATCCTTTTCGCCTCTCCACGTTAGGGAGTCGCCTGTTGACAGGCATCCTGTCGTGGGACACGGTCCTGGAGGTCACTGATGAGACCGGCTATTCTGTGCGAGAGGCGCTGCATCAAGCGGGGGCTCCTGCGCTCCATGATCCCGGGGTTCACATGCCACACTTAAAAGGTTTCTTCGAGCCTCATATTGAACAAGGACCGAGACTTCATGAAGCCGGACTCCCCGTGGGAGTGGTGAGCACCATTACCGGGATTACGCGGCAGCTGATCACGTTGACCGGAGAACAAAACCATGCGGGAACGACACCCTATGTCGCTCGTCGTGATGCGGTGCAGGGATTTGCTCAAGCCATGGTCCTCTTCCAAGAATTGAGCCAACAATTCGTCGATCGTGCGGTCGGTACCGTCGGATACGTTCGCGTGTTTCCCAATTCGATCAACATTGTCCCCTCGCGGGTCGAATTCATGGTGGAATGGCGTGCTCCTCAACTCGAAATCTTGGCGGAGGTCACCAGCACCTTTTGGCAGCGTTTGCAGGCATTGGGTTCGCGTTTACATTTGTCCCTGACCCGCGAAATCATCTTAGATCAGGCACCGAGTCCCATGGATGAGGCCGTGCAAGCCTTACTCCATGGCGTGATCGAGGAGATGGGTGTGCCGCATCCCACCATGGTCAGTTGGGCCGGGCATGATGCGGCCCATCTGGCCAAACGTGTGCCGACGGGTATGCTGTTTGTGCGTAGTAATGGCTACAGCCATTGTCCCGACGAGTCGGCTAATACCGAGGATATTATGCTCGCGGCCGAGATTGTGCGGCGAGCGCTCATGCGGTGGGACGCTGTTGCGTCTAGGAACGCATATCCGCTGTTCTCAAAGGATGTGACGGGATGCTGAGCGTTTATGAGCCGGCCTGGATGTGGGTGAATAATCAATTTGTGGCGCATTATGGCGTCGTGGTCGATGACGACACGGGCACCATTGTTCGGGTGGGACCCGAGAAGGATTTGAGGCGTCTTTTTCCTCAGGCGCGCTGGATCTGCTGGCCGCAACAGGCCATGGTGCCGGGCACCATTAACACCCATAATCACTCCTTTCAGCATTTACTGCGCGGCATCGCGGTGGATCAGCCGTTTTTAGTGTGGCGGGACAGGGCCTTATATCGCATTACGCCACATCTGAATGCAGAGGCGATTTACTTAGGAGCCAAATTGGCGTTTACGGAAATGGTCTTAAACGGCATTACCACGGTTGTCGATTTCTTTTATGTGCATAATCACGGCCTCGACAATGACTGGGCGGTGATTCAAGCCGCACGAGACGTGGGCATTCGTCTGGTCCTGGCTCGGACCTTCTATGACTGGGACGGGGCACCGGAAGCCTACCGGGAAACTCCTGATGACGCGGTGTACCGGACAGAAGAATTAGCGGCACGTTGTGCTCCGGATCACGCGGTCTTCATCCATCCCGCCCCCCACAGTGTGCACGGCGCGTCGGATGAGATGATCCAAGCTGGCGTGGATTTGGCGCGGCGTCTGGGGACCCCCTATCACATTCATATTGCCGAGGAGCCGTTTGAAGTCAACGAAAGTCTGGCCCGGACCGGGAAAACGCCCGTGCAGCATCTGGCCGATCTGGGGATGATCACCGATCACCTTATCGCCATTCACCTGACGTGGGTGAATGGCGAGGATATCCAGCTCTTGGGGGCGGCCCAGGCTCATCTCGCCTATTGTCCCTCCAGCAACATGTTTTTAGCAGATGGCATTACCCCACTTCCTCGCTTACGGCAAGCGGGGGTTCGCATGGGGCTCGGCACGGATGGGGGATGCAGTAACAACCGGGCCAGTATTTTTGAGGAAATGCGGATGGCCGCGTTGCTCCAAAAAGTGGGGACACTCGATGCCACCAGCGTGTCACACCAGGACGTTTGGACCATGGGGACACAAGCGGGGGCTGAGATGTTGGGGCTGCCCGCGGGTCAAATTGCGGACGGCTTATGGGCTGATTTTGTGGGGATTGATCTCAATCATCTGTCACTGTTGCCGTGGAATTCCGAAACCCTCTTGGCCAATATCGTGTATGCGATGACGCCGCAAGCGATTCGCCAGGTTGTGATTCAGGGCAAACCTTTGGTACGTGATGGTCAGTGGCTAAACGAAAATCTGACGGAGTTGGTTGTAAGAATTCAAGATCTCATTCAGCGCTGGGGGTAACAATCATTGCCCAGTCGCTGAGGCAAGCGATTGAAAGGGGGACGCCATCAATGGAAAGGGACTTTTTCCAGCACGTAGGGATTCAAGCTCCCGTGGGGCCAACACGGCATTGCAAAGGATGGGGGCAGGAAGCGGCGCTGCGCATGTTGATGAATAATCTCGATGCGCGCGTCGGGGAAAACCCTCAAGAGCGCATTGTCTATGGAGGACGCGGACGGGCGGCGCGGTCATGGCCCGCGTATGACAAGATTGTGGAAAGTTTATTAACGTTGGAAAATGACGAAACCTTATTGATCCAATCGGGAAAACCCGTGGGAATATTTAAGACCCAACCCCAGGCCCCGCGCGTCTTGATTGCCAATGCCAACTTAGTAGGAAAGTGGGCGACCTTGGAAGAGTTTGACCGGTTAGAAAAACAGGGTTTAACCATGTTTGGACAAATGACGGCAGGTTCTTGGATCTATATCGGTAGTCAAGGGGTGATTCAAGGCACCTTCGAAACATTAGCGGCTTTGGCTCGTAAACATTTTGATGGCACCTTGAAAGGGCGCCTTTATGTATCGGCCGGATTGGGGGGAATGGGCGGAGCACAGCCCTTAGCAGCCAAAATGTTAGATGGCGTGGCGTTAATCGCTGAAGTGGATGCAAAACGGATTCAAAAACGCCTCGACACCGGATATCTTGATGTGGCCTATGACAGTATCGAAGCCGCTGTCAGCCGGGCACTGGCGGCAAAACAGGCGGCTGAATCTCTCTCAATTGGGGTCCACTGTCATGCCAATGCGTTATTACACTATTTAATCACCAACCAGATCATTCCCGATGTGTTATCGGACCAGACGGCCGCACATGATCCCCTTATCGGGTATATTCCTGATGAACTCGACGTCAGCGAAGCCCTATCCTTGCGCCATGCGGATCCAGTGGATTATTTACAGCGTGCTCGACGTTCCATTGCACATCATGTTCAAAATCTGCTGCAGCTTCAAAAAGCGGGAGCTCATACGTTTGATTATGGCAATAATATTCGCCGAGAAGCGTTCGATCAAGGAGTCACCGACGCCTTTGACATCCCCGGATATGTTCCCGCCTATATTCGGGATTTGTTTAATCAGGGCAAAGGCCCGTTTCGCTGGGCGGTTCTTTCCGGAAAGCCTGAAGAAATTTACCAGTTAGATGCCTTAGCCCTTGAGATGTTTGGCGATAACCCGCTGTTAACCCGGTGGTTTACCCTCGCTCAAAAATATATTCATTTCCAAGGCCTTCCCGCACGCATCGCCTACATGGGCTTAGGGGAGCGCGACGCTTTCGCGACAAAGGTTAATGAATGGGTGGCACAAGGTGTGCTGTCAGCCCCCGTCGTATTTGGCCGCGACCATCATGATACCGGATCTGTAGCTTCTCCTTACCGCGAAACCGAGGCCATGCGAGATGGTTCTGATGCGATCGCCGATTGGCCGATTCTCAACGCCTTATTAAATACCGCCTCGGGTGCTCACTGGGTCTCCTTTCATCATGGAGGAGGTACCGGGATTGGTTATGCTCTGCATGCGGGCGCTGTCGTGGTTGCGGACGGGAGTGAGGATAGTGCGGGACGCTTATCGCGGGTGTTCTTTAATGATCCGGGCATTGGCGTGATTCGGCATGCGGATGCTGGATATGATTTGGCCACGCAGACTATGAAGGCACATGAAGACCGCATGCGTGCGCCGTTTGTGGGACCAAATACCAATATTCCTATGATTTAGCCCATAGGGTAGGAACCGTTCAAGTCGTTATATCTCTTATAGAAGAAGGTCATGAGTTTTAGCGGAAGAGGCACAATCCTTTTCCGCTTTCTTTTTGTCTGCTTTGCTCTCTATGCTATGGGTTCAACTGGATAAAAAGGCGAAGCGATCGGGCTAAGAAGGTTGTTTGACAGAATAGAGGATTTTTTGAGCATAGACGAGACAGGTGAATCGCTCATTTTATACACCAGGTGGCTGAAACAGGGGACCAACCTAAGAATTAATATGCTGATGGGCAATCCATGCCAGGAGTTTCTCGGCCAGAGAAACATTTTGTGGCCCGCAGCGGGGACAAGCGAGACCGGGCGTGGGAATATTGAGCCAGTATCCATTGACAAATCTTCTCGTTTCTTGAATATCTGTTTCCAGTTCGTTTAAAGAAACAGGAGTGCCTGGCGGGGGATTGGTGCTGAGTCCGGCAATCACCAGGACATGAGGATTGAGATGACGAGCGGCGGCAACTAATGCCCGAACCCGGCGCAAATACACCGCGGGGATGCGTTCTGAACTTTGAACTTGTAAATCGATAATTTGAGCAAAACGCGCACCGCCTACAGGACTGCCATGAACAGGGAGATTCCCTAGCTGCAAATAGGCCCAGTGATGATGGTGCGCGATGGCTGCCGCTGCTTCCACGTACTGAGCGGGGTGTTGTTGTTCAATGAGGGGAGTCAGGCTCCACCCTTCATTATCATAACCAAGACCTTTGATTCCTTTAGGCACCGTTCCGTGACGAAGGGCCTTGACGAGCGCCGCTTCACTGGCAAAGTGCACAAATGGGGTGATGTGCCAACCATAAGGAATCCCGCGCCCACTCAGCGATAGACTGACCCATGTTGAAGGATGATCTAGCACAGACTGAGCCGCGGAGAAGTGGGCAAGTTTTTCGAGGGCAGATCCCGCAATCAGCCATATCTCTTGATGTTGTGGGTCGGCATGGGCCACGGGCATGACCCGCGCAGGTTCTGGTGTTTTCACGTTGAATAAAGAAAAGAGTGCCCAAGTCATCAAAGACAATGCAACCACGCTGCTTGTGATCAACATCCAGCGCGCCAGTAAGGAGCGACGGATCATGTCCTATTCTCCTCTCATTTTGTCATTTGACGATCTTGGGCTATCTGGGCACATGAGGCTTAATACTATATGGAGTCCATTGTACAAAACAACCTCACCTGGTCGATGATCTGAAACCGAATATTGGCTGAAAAGTTATTGAACTGTTTTCGGTACAAGCTATTGTGCGTCTCACCCAAGAGTATTGCCTAAGGGGGCGACAAGGTTATAGTGCCCGCGCAATAATGGGAGGAAAAGCCGGAGAGGGCTCAGAGGACCGGCAGTGTAAATTTATCCTCACGCTGTATCTCTCTCAAACGAAATGAGATGACAGAAGGAGGTTCATGATGATTAGTCAAGAAATCAAAGAGATTGTGGCGACCAAAGCGGAACAGTTGTGGGATATTGCCCATGCCATTCACGGGCTGCATGAATTAAAGTTCGAAGAAGTGGAGTCTGCTTCGTTGTTAACCTACTGGCTGGAAGAGCAAGGGTTTGAGGTCAACCGCGAAGTGGCGGGAATGAAGACGGCTTTTGTAGCCCACCGCATTGTCGGACATCATGGACCAACGGTGGCCTTTGTTGCGGAATATGATGCATTGCCTGAGCTGGGACATGCTTGTGGACATAATGTGATTGCCACGATGTCGGTGGGGGCGGGTGCAGCTCTTGCCACGTGGCTCGAACATCACAATCGGGCAGGACATGTTATGGTCATTGGCAGTCCCGGTGAAGAAGGCGGAGGCGGAAAGATTTTCTTATTAGATCAGGGAGCTTTTGCACACGTTGACATCGCCATGATGCTTCATCCTGCCGCCAAAGATGAAGTAGCGCCCGAGTACTTGGCACGGGAGGGAATCGATGTGGATTTCTTTGGGGTGGCTGCGCATGCCGCGGCCGCGCCTGAGAAAGGGATTAATGCGTTAGATGCGGTCGTCATGTTTTATCAAATGCTTCATGCGCTGCGTCCTCGTTTTCGACCTTCTGACCGGATTCACGGCATTATTACCCATGGAGGAGATTCCCCTAATGTGATCCCAGAGCATACGAGTGCACGCATCTTGGTCCGTTCCAAGGATGCAGATCGCGTCCATGATCTGTTGACGTGGGTGGAACACGCAGCGGAGGCGGCGGCGCGAGGAACCGGATGCCAATTTCGTTGGTCGCGCTTTGTGCCGTTTTATAACAATGTTCGTCATAATTCGTCTCTCGTCGCCCTGGCCGATCAAGTCTTTCGAGAATTTGACCGAATGCCGGTCACAATGGCGGAAGCACACGGCTCGACAGATATGGGCAATGTGAGTCATGTTTTGCCGTCCTTTCACGCCAATATTGGATTGGGCGATGGATTAGTGACGCACACGCATGGCTTTTGTGCGGCGGCGGATTCAGAAGCGGGACGGCAGGCCATGATCGATGGTGCCGGGATTTTAGCCACGATGGGTGCACGTTATGTGTCGGATTTGGGATTACAACAAGCCGTTAGGGAAAATTTTGATGGCATGACACAAGACAATTAAAATGGCAAGTCATTGAATTCTAATAGGGTCTTCAGATTGTCATCCCATGGATTTGTTGCTTTGGGTGTGGTTCGAATGGTCTTACACAACGAACCATTGTCCTAAATTTGGTTCTTGCTCTACTTGAAATTGTTTTGTTTAATGCAACTACGATCCGGCAAGTCCTCTCTTCATCTAAGTCATCTCCCATAAAGCTTGTGGATCAGACGTCCTATTCCACCTTTAACGCAGGTTCTTAGGTTATCTCTTTGCTAGCACACTCTGGTCTATCACACATTTTTCGCGCGGCAATCTAATTTCTGATGTTTCAGAACCCAACTCTGTAGATAAACGAACAGAAAGACTGATCTGTCACTGTCTATATCGTGAAACATTGTCGGTGTCATGAGAGGAGATGACAAAATGAGTCAAGAAGCCAGTCCTAGACTTGTTAAGGGAACAGACACCTTACGCGCTCGCGCGAAGCACAGCCAAGCGATGTTTATTGTGATTGTTCTCGTGGCTGGACTACCCGCGTTGCTCGAAGGATTTGATACCAGCTTATATGCGTTCGGATCTCCTTATATTCTTAAAGACATTCATGCCCACAATCTGGCTCTGTTGGGCTTAATCGGGACTGCCTATGCATTGGGTATTGCGGTGTTTAGCTTAATTGGCGGTGTACTCTTTGATTATTTCTCGGTGAAATGGACGGTGATGATTGCCGTGGCCGTCTTTACGATTTTCACTTTGCTAACCGGTTATGCGCCGAATGTGGTGACCTTATTTTGGATGCGGCTTTTGGTAGGATTTGGGGTAGGTATGTTTCAACCCGCGATCATTACCTTGCTCGGAGACATCTTTTTTGAGACTCGGGGCCGGGGGGTGTCCGTGTTTGCCGTGTTCTTTGGGGCCGGGGTGTTTTTCAGTCCGTATGTGATTGCGCCTTTTTTGCCGCACGTAGAGATTCCTTTTGTCATCTCAGCCCTTTTGAGTGTCCTGGTATTGACACTCTTTGCGTGGATTATCCCTCCGGTTTATAAAACCGTCACGGCCAGACGCGCGGGTTTTCGGAACATTTTCACCCGCAACGTGTTATTTTTATCCTTGTCGATTTTTCTCTTTGGCATTACCTTGTTTGGTTTCCGCAGTTATTTTTCCGATTACTTATTGTTTGGTTTGCATTTGGTCAAATCCCAAGCGGCAACGATTGCTTCAATGGAAGGCTTAGGCGGGTTACTCTTGGCGTTTCCGCTCGGGTATCTGGCGGATAAGTGGGGTCGCAAACCCTTGGTGAGTGTCGCGTCCCTGCTGGTGATGTTAGGCAGTTTGTTTGTATTTAGTGGTATTGGACGGGTAGGCTTTTTGATTTTTGCCACATTTCTCTTTGGGGCGGGTTGGGGTGTTTATGTGGATCTCGTCTCGGCTTTGGGACAAGATTCCGTGTCGGATGTCGTTGCCGGTACGGTGACGGGGTGGCTCTTACTGGTCTTTAATGTGGGCGCTTTAGTGGGAGGACCTCTATTTGGTTTCTTACTCCATGAGGGCTATCATGAAGCGGGGATTATAGGAATTGGATTGCCAGCTGTATTAGCCTTTCTTATGACATTATGGACCCAACCGATTCGTACGAGCAATATTGTGAGTGATTAAAGCCGAATAAGACAGCATTTTCTGTTTTCCTTAGGTGTGGATGAGGTCGAGACTTGGGACGTACGGACAACAACTCCCGGGTTTCGGCCTTCTTCGCGAAGCTATTGACTCTAAAAAGCGAAAATTAATGCGTGATCCGCATTTGTCCCCGTCCCACCCGAGGAATCGAAAGCAGAAACTGCTTCCACTGGTTGTGATCATGTGTCGAGGCAAAGATAATCTGGCACGCTGTTTGATAGTGGCCTTGAGAATCAAAGTCTGTGCGTAAAAGATGTAAATCCATGTGAATAACCTGGCGATCTAGAGAAATGGTTGCCGGGTGCTCTTGTTTAGGGGGCCATGAAACGGGGAGCAAACAACGAAGGCCGGTCAGGGAGACATCGATGGTGTGCGTTTTGATAAATTGCCACGGCCAAGGACCGGTTCGGATGGTTAGTGGGAGAGACAACGAATACCTTACTGCCTGACGTTGTTCAAGACCTTGAGGTGTCAAATATTCAAAGACAGTCAATGTGCGTTCATGTTCTACCTTGTCGATAGTCACCTGCTGTTTCCAGCGGGTTTGTGTTTCTGGTTCTGTCCACCACAAAGTCAGTATTTTGGGTAAATCACTGGGAAACGGGTCATCGAGCAATATCGTAATCGACTGCTTGAAATGCCATAATATAGTACCGTGCCATTCTTGATCGGCTGCCTGAATACTGACAACTAGTCCTTTGTAAAGGCCTGCGATGCGAAAAACTCCTTTCGACTAAAAATACTCTTGGGTTTTCGCCAAAAATCATCAAAATTCCTGCTTTTTCTTGTGTGTCATGCAAAATATGCGAAAAATGGTTCAGAGAAGGTATGGAAGAAAAAATCAACATAGACCATCTTAGTAGGAAAATTTCGGGCGATGGGCTCTTAATGAACGCACTTCCTGTTATCCTAAAATCCCTACCATTTATGGAAAAGATTTCGGTCCCATCTATTCCATCCATTGATCAAACCAGTGTAGTATTCGCTCAAAACGGTCTTGACGCATTTTCGGACGTCCCTGAGTCGTCATTAAATGACTCTCGCCAGGATAGATGACGTATTCCGTGGGGACATTGCGGGTTTTTAGTAACGTATATAAGGCCGAGGACTGGGACACGGGACAGCGCTGATCGTCGAGACCTTGTAAGATTAAGACGGGGCAGGTGATGTGATGAGCATATCGTAAAGGCGAATTCTGCCACAGTTTGAGATTCGCCTCATCTGGATTATCCCACGTAATTTGACAACCTTCTAGGGTAAAGGTGTAGCCAATATCAGATGCCCATAACATATCGAGTTGATTCACCACAGGCGCCTGAATGACAGCGGCCTTGATGCGAGAAGGCCAACGACCTGCTAGCCACGTGGCCATATAGCCGCCGTAGCTTGTGCCTATCACTCCTATTTGATCTAAAGAAGTATGGGAATCCATAAAAAAGTCTACAATCGCCTGCCAGTCCTTTTCGTCTCGTTCTCCCCAGTGTCCTTGAAGGGACGACGCAAACTCTGGACCATAGCCAATGCTGCCGTGGGGATTGGCCCAAATGACGCGAAATCCTAAATGGGCTAAAGCATGATAGAGGATGGTGGGCTGGTGAGTGAAGGCATTATAAGGGCCGCCGTGAATCGCTAAAATGCTTCCCCGGTAACGATGTTTCGCTTCTAAGACAAAGGTGTGAACCCGGTCTTGACCCGGGGTGTCAATCCAATATTCCTCGGGCGGACATAGGCGCTCTTCATGATGGTGTGTGAGAGTAGTCATCGTGGGCGGGGTGATGGAGACCACTTCATCAAAGTGGGTAAAATCATGGCTAATCGCATAATATTCTTGGGTGTCTGTTCCGAGCCCTTCCACGAAGTCCCTGGTGGGAAGGGTTAACACCGCGTGTTCTCCACGGAGAGATACCGTTACCAAACGTTTGGCGCCATGAATTGTTTCAGACACTAAAATTTGGGTGGAATTGACCCATTTGAGCTGCGCTGACGCGAGACTTACCCGCCAGTCGGCCCCGTCACTGGCGCCTAACCATCCCGTTTCCGGCTGGTATAAGGGAGTCAGTGAGTTCTCACCGTCTTTGCCCACATAAAGAACAGGGGCTATAGGGGTGCCAATGGTGCCGTCTTTGCCGATGACGGCAAAATGCTCACCATGTGGAGCCCACGACATGGCCATAATGGCCCGTGGCGCGGTGATGGGAATAGTTTCTTGGGTTTTGAGATGGATCTTGACCAGGGTGGTATCTAAGAGATCTTGGACATCTTGAGTTCGTCTTAAGGCTAAAACTGTCGGGGCCACAGGAGATAATAGGGGATGGGTATAACCACAAAAAGCTTCGAGATAAATGGGCGAGTCTCCACTTAGCGAGAGTTGCCAAAGGGTATCTTGACCGACGAGGAAACCCTGGCCATCTCGTTTAAAGGGCAAGGTGCGAAACACCCAGATATCTTGAGGATCAGGTTCAAGATGCACGGCAACAATCACGAGACCAGTACTTTCTTGGATTGTGAATGAGCGGATCGATCCGGGAAACTGTGCGATCTCGTCAACGTGGCCATTTAGATGGACCCGGTATAGGGACGATCCTAAATGATAAAATAGGGCGTCACCGGGTCCAAAGGTGAGACCTAAGGGCTTGCCCTTTACGTGGGTCAGGACGCTGGAATCCCCGGTGTCGGGGTTCAAGGTATGGAGTGTCGACACGTACTGATTGGCGGCCAGATCGGCACGAATTTCCCAGTAAGCCAGGAGATGCTGGCCCGGAGAATAGCACAACGAGGTTAACGAAGACCGGTCAAGAGGCGAGGATACCATGGCAGAGCCTTCTTTCTTAATTCATGTGAGAATAATTGTTATGAAGTCATCGTCGGGAACCTATACGGAATAATTTTGACAGGAATCATACACCCATTGTGATAAGTGGGCAACCAGCCGTCTAATTTTTGTGCTGCTAGCCGTCGTTTGGGTTCGGAAGAACTGGGAATCATCACACCATCTTCATCGTGTCCTATAAGCCAACATGGTGTTCCCGTATAGTTTGTTTGTCAGTAATTTTTTCTTTAGGTTATTTGCACAAAAACTTGTCCAATGATTGCACCCTTACCTAATTTTCTTTACTATTAATGGTGTTATAAGACATCTGATGTCTGCTCTCTTTATGTCCAGAAATATCCCGCCACATTAAGCGAGCAGAAGACCCATTTGAGGTATCCAACTTTCCCACATTCCTAATTTTGTCGCGTCTTTCAAATCTTATTGAGGAGGACATTATGAGAAAATCAAGTGCGCTTGCCTTGATTACGACCACCATATTTACGGGTGGTTTATTGGCTGCATGCGGAACCTCTCCTGCAGCTTCTTCCCCGGGCAGCTCATCAGCAAAAGCCAAGTCGTATAAAGTCGGATTAGTTACGGATACCGGTGGCCTCAATGATCACGGCTTTAATCATCTGGCATATCTCGGTCTGATGCAAGCGAAAAATCAACTGGGTGTCACGACATCGGTTGTTCAATCAGAAACTGAATCGGATTATGTGCCTTTTCTGACCAACTATGCCAAGCAAGGTTACAATTTGGTCATCGCCGTGGGCTTTTTAATGGCCCAAGCTGTGCAGCAAGTATCCAAAGAATTTCCCCATACCAAATTTATGATTATTGACGATGAAGTCCCAGGCCCCAATGTGACGTCCTCTTTATTCGAAACCCAGCAGTGTGGTTATCTCGTCGGTGAGTTGGCGGGTTTGGTGCAAAAAGATCATGCCTTGCCCCATATCAATTCCTATAATACGTTGGGAGTCGTGGGCGGTGAATCGATTCCTCCTGTCAATACCTACATCGCGGGATTTTATGCTGGCGTTCATGCCGTCGATCCGTCAGCCAAGATACTCTTGAAATATACCAATGACTTTAACAATCCCAATAACGGGCAGACCTATGCTCAATCAGAAATTGCCCAACACGCAGACATTATATTTCAGGTTGCCGGAGGATCCGGACTCGGGGTGATTACCGCAGCTAAACAGGCTCATGTTTATGCGATTGGCGTCGATGCCAATCAAAATTACCTCGCTCCCAATACGGTGATTACCAGTGCAGAAAAAGGCATTCAAGTCGCTACCTTCGATACGATCAAAGACGGGTTGCAGGGAACGTTAAAACCGGGCGTTCAATATTACAGTTTATCCAATAATGGGGTGGGCATGGCGCCTCCGATTTCGGCTATTCCCGCAAGCATTGTCCAACAAGTGTTGCAGTCGGAAAAAGCGATTCGCTCGGGAAAAATTGTTCCCCCCACCACGATACCGTAGACCTTTGAGGATTTTTCATAACTCGACGAAGCACGACTGTGGATAACTGTCCCTTCCAATGATGACACCCTTCTCAACGTTCTGACACGGGTTCGGAAAGGATGATTCTCGCGCCATGGCAATACGATGCCCGGCGAACGACCCCGGATCGCTCGCCTCACCGCCGAGGCGTGATAGGAGCGGAATGCTATGAAACGGTGGAAGCCAGCACCGTCGCGGCCAAGGCAATGACTGCGAAGAGATGATGGGTATGCACCTTTCGTCGTCCGCGCACGCGGACGGTGCGGAGATTCAGTTGTTCCTTCAGGTAGCTGAAGGCCCGTTCCACGCTCGTCCGCAAGTTATAGAGGGCATCCCATGTCGCCGTTCCGCGCACGATGCGCCCCACTTCGCGGGGATTGTCAGCAATCGCCATTTTCTGGACATAGCCATAGTTCGAGGGGGAACACCATGCCATGCCCATGGGACACTCGACATGTCCTGTCGCATGGGGACATCGAAACTTTTGGGTCTCCGTGGTCGCATCATAGCCCGCTAACGTCAGCGGGTAACCCATGGAACAGGTTGGACGCCCCAGGGTGTTGCGACCCTCGGGTGCCTCACCCCCGTGGCGATTGAGCGGGATAATGGGAATCAGTCCTTGCGCATGGAGATCCTGATACAGGGTCGCCTGATCGTACCCGGCATCGAAAATCGCCACCTGCTGCCCCATGTTCCGGTCGGTGGTGATCTGGACCAGCGGTCGGGCCATGTTCACGTCATGCACCATGGCTGTCGTGGTCAGCGCAGCCAACGGAAAGAGGCTCCCGGCCGCCACCGACAGATGCAACTTGTAGCCGAACCACCGATATTTCTGGCCCTTGGGCCCGGTCTTCATCCCCCAACTAGCCCGCTCGAGATCTTGCGCGTCGGCATGCCGACGCGTTTTCTCATAGGCGGGGATGTCGGACGCATCATACGCCGCCACGTCATCCGGTACGAGATGGCGTTCCCGTGCCGTCTCAACGAGTTGGGCATGGATGACTTGAAGGCTCGTACAGCGACTCAATTGGTTAAACAGACGCGAGAAGGTCGCCGCCGAGGGGACATCGGATTTCCCGCGATAGCCGACAATCCAGCGGAACACGGGATCGCGGCGCAGGCGAGCCCGTAAGGCTTCGGTGGTGGGAATTTGCTCCACCGCTTTCGCTATATAAGCGCGGATCATGGTCGGTCGATCATGCTGTTCCGGGCGGCCCGTGCGGGCCGGTGGTGGTAATGCCGCCAATGCGGGGCTGAGGGGTACCTGATCTAAAATTCGCTGCAACTGGTCATCCCATTCGGTATCTTTTATCCAATCCTGCAGGGAAAAGAACGATGCTTGGCGAATAGAGTACATGGTGAGTTCCTCCTCTTGGCTTGTTTGGTTGGGTAACTAAAACTTCGCCAGGGATGGTAGGAACTCCTTTTTGCGTCCGATTCAGGGGGAAATATTTTCTCTCAGGCTACAGACCCCTTGGGAGTCGCGGGTTTTGAGTTATGAAAAACCCTCCTTTGAGAATTATCCGATTTGAGCGGGCCGCACTAAGGAGGACGAATCATGGCCCAACTTGATGTGAACGATGTGACCAAACATTTTGGATCACTTATCGCTAATGATCACATTTCCTTTTCGGTAGATTCAGGGGAAGTGTTGGCTATCCTTGGGGAGAATGGTGCGGGCAAATCGACCCTGATGAAAATTGTGTCGGGCTTCTTGCGGCCGGACACGGGTAGTGTGATGGTCAATGATCGAAGCCTTCGGTTAGGAGACCCGCAGGCGGCCATTGCTGCCGGTATTGGGATGATCCATCAACATTTCATGTTGATCAACAAGATGACCGTGATGGAAAACCTGATTTTGGGACATGAACCCAAAACATTTTGGGGTCAGCTGGATAAAGGGCGAGCTGAGCGCGAAGTCCGCGAACTAGCCGACAAATTTGGGCTTGATATTAATCCTTCGAGTCTCGTCGAAAATTTAACGGTGGGCGAGCAACAACGGGTAGAAATCTTAAAAGCGTTCTACCGCGGAGCAAAAATTCTTATTCTCGACGAACCCACAGCCTTGCTGACGCCACAAGAAACCCTGGGATTATTTCAATCGATCCTTGAATTTGCCCAAATGGGACTCTCAGTGGTTTTTATTAGTCATAAATTAGATGAAGTCTTAACCATTTCCGACCGGGTTCTGGTGATTCGCCGAGGACGGGTTGTTGATCAGACCTTCACAAAAGACACGGATGCACAAAGACTGGCCCGGATGATGGTGGGGCGGGATGTGAATCTGACCATGACCCGCACGTACCAGGGCACAAGCGATCCCGTTTTGCGTCTTGAGAACCTATGGCTTCGTGCTACGCCATCAACTCATTCACTGGGCCCGATAACCTTTACACTCCATAAAGGAGAAATTTTGGGTGTAGCCGGTATTGAGGGCAATGGGCAGCAAGAGCTGGCCGAAAGTATCGTGGGGATAAGAGAGCTAGATGACGGTGAGATGTTGTTGAATGGAATGCCTATCGAAAAGCTCTCGGTCAGGAAGCGGCTTGAGGCGGGCATTGGCTACGTGCCAGCAGACCGGCAAGAAGAAGGATTAGTGCTGGATTTAAAGATTTGGGAGAACTTTATCTTGCGGGATTATTACCGGCATCCTTATCGACGGGGCATGGGGATTGATCAGCATGTGGCCAAGCAACACGCCGAGGCGGCTGTCAAGGCTTTTGATATCAGGCCGGGGAATATTGAATTACCATGCCGGGCATTATCGGGAGGTAATCAACAAAAGTTATTATTAGCCCGAGAAATAAGTCGAAAACCGCACATTCTCGTGATTTCCCAACCGACGCGGGGACTCGATGTGGGAGCTATCGAATATGTTCACCAGCAGTTAATCGCCTTGGCAGCGGCCGGAACCGCCATTCTTCTTATTTCATTGGAATTAGATGAGTTAATGCGGTTGTCTGATCGCATTGTCGTCCTCTTTCGGGGTCAAATTTCTGGACAGGCTGAACGTCATGCTTTTAATCGCCAACAACTCGGACTCTGGATGGCGGGACAACAACCCAAGGAGCTTGTCTTATGAGCCGTACGCGTATGATCTTAGGCCCATGGCTGAAGCCTTTATTCACGGTAATTATGGGCCTTGTGATTAGCGCCCTCATTGCTCAAGTTACGGGTTACCCAGCATGGACCGTGCTCTCGGCATTATGGGCCGGTTCAGTGGGAAACCTCAGTAATCTCGCGAGCACTCTCGTCATTTTTGTTCCGTTGTCGTTAATGGGCTTGGGCATTGCTATCGCTTTTCGCGCGGGATTATTTAATATTGGTGCCGAGGGTCAATATTGGATGGGAGCCATCGCGGCCGCGTGGGTGGGAGCCATGGGTGGACGGTGGCTTCCGGGCCTTCATCTGGTGGTCTTGATTATGGCTGCCGTCGTAGCTGGTGGACTTTATGCCTTAATTCCTGGTCTTTTGAAAGCCTACCGGGGAGCTCATGAAGTCATTACCACGATGATGCTCAGTTATGCCGCTATTGAATTTGGCCATTACCTCATTGAAAAGGGGCCCTTAATGCTGCCCGGTAGTATTCCCGAATCTCCACCCATTGAAGCCTCTGCGACTCTTCCCATTTTGGTTCCCACAACAGAACTCTCGGAGGCATTGTTTTTTGCCTTGGCAGGGATTATTGTGGCGGCATGGCTTTTATTCCGGACCCGTATGGGATTCGAAATTCAAATGACGGGAAAAAATTCTAAAGCGGCCCGGTTGGCTGGGGTATCGGTTCCCCGCCTCACCGTGATAAGCATGATGCTCTCAGGAATGTTCGCCGGCCTGGCAGGGGGGCTACAAATTAGTGGGGTATCGCATCAACTCTTTGACTCTTTTGCTAATCAATATGGCTATACGGCCATTGTGGTGGCTTTACTGGCCCGCAACAATCCTTGGGGAATTATTCCGTCTGCCTTTTTGTTTGCAGCACTGCAAAGTGGTGCGGGCTACATGCAAATGAATGCCTATATACCCGCCCAGATTGCTTATGTGATTCAAGGCACCATTGTGTTGATGGTGGCCATTGATCGGTTGTTTGACGGGTTAGGACAAAAAATGGGGTGGTTTCGTAAAAATGACAACCCACCTGCAGACCCGTTTCCATCAATAACCCACGCCGTGGTCGAGGAGGAAGGAACACTGTGAGTTTTTTTACCAATCCGGAGCTTTGGACATTGACCGTCACCATCTCTGTTCCCCTCATTTATGCGGCATTGGGCGGGATGTTTTCAGAACGGGGAGGGGTCATTAACATCAGCATGGAAGGGATGATGTTGACTGCCGCGTTTGTCTCCGTGGTCTTCGCCAATATTGGCAATAGTCCCTGGATTGGTCTCATCATGGGGGTTTTGAGTAGTGTGGTCATGGCCCTGTTATTCGCCTGGGCGACGTTGCGGTTGCAGGCGGATCAAGTTGTGGTAGGCATGGCCATCAATTTATTGGCTTTAGGCATTACGGGGTACCTGTTAGATGCCTTTTATGGGTATAATGGCACACCGACTAATACGCCCTCATTACCAACGATTGACATTCACTGGCTTGGGGGGATTCCTGTCATCGGGCCGGCTTTGGCGCAAGAGAATGTGTTGACGTTTTTATTAGTCCCCGTCTTGTTCGCGGCACAATATCTGCTGTTTTATACACCCTGGGGGCTTCGGTTGCGAGCCATGGGAGAAAAACCCCAAGCGGGGCGCAGTGCCGGCTTAAGTGTTAGTCGTTACCGCTTGTCGGGAATTGTGTTATCCGGCATTTTATCGGGAATAGAGGGAGCCTATCTATCAATTGGCGTCTTGAACAGCTTCAATGTGGATATGACGGCAGGACGCGGGTACATTGCCTTAGCGGCGATGATTTTTGGGAATTGGCGTCCCAAAGGCGTGTTATGGGCGGCTCTCATGTTTGGCTTCTTATCGGCGGCCAGTATTCAACTGCAAGGCACGGTCATTCCTTCGGACATTGTTCTCATGGTACCCTATTTATTAACAGTGGTCGCCGTAGGGGGATTTGTGGGCCGTACAACGCCCCCAGCCGCTGACGGCATTCCCTATCAAGATGAGTCCTTATAGAGGTGAGGGGCATGTTGGAACATATGAGGCTTCATCCCGAAGTGCAAGAGGCCTTGGCAAACAAAAGTGCGGTGGTGGCGTTGGAAACTGCGGTTTTAACGCACGGGTTGCCCTATCCGGCGAATGTTGAAACACTTCAGGATATGACCCAAGCCGTGCGCTCGTCCGGGGCCATTCCAGCGGTCATCGGCCTTCTTCATGGTGACGTGGTGGTGGGGCTCGCGCCTTCTGAGTGGGAAGAGATGTTGGTGGACGCCGAAAAGTGCTCGATTCGTGATTTAGCTCCGGCCATCCTCCGTCGTAAAAATGGAGGAACAACCGTGGCGGCCACGGCCTATATCGCCCATCATGTGGGCATCGACGTGTTTGCCACGGGGGGCATTGGGGGCGTCCACCGCGGGGTTTTTGAAACCTGGGATGTTTCTGCAGACCTTTATGCGATGGCGTCTTGTCCCATCGTGGTGGTGTCTTCGGGGGCCAAGAGTATTTTGGATTTGCCAAAAACTATGGAATTTCTTGAGTCTTTAGGGATTCCTGTCATTGGCTACCAGACCCGTGATTTCCCCGGTTTTTATGTCGCCTCCACGGGTCTTCGGCTATCCGGGACGGTCCATGATGTCCACGAAGTCGCTGGCATGGTATACACCATGCGGGATTTGAAATTGCCACAAGCCTTACTGCTAGTGCAGCCTGGGCCTTCGCCAGTCGATCCGGATTTTGTGGAACATCTTGTGCAAGAGGCCTTGGAACACGCCAGGGCTCAAGGAATTTCGGGGAAGGCCACCACGCCCTTTTTGTTGGATTATTTAAATAGGAGGGCTGGAGAGCAGTTGCAAAAAGCCAATATGGCATTATTGAAAGCCAATGCGGCCCTAGCCGGAAAAGTGGCTGGAGCCCTTCATGGCTAATATCGATGTCTTGGTTTTAGGCGATACAGCATGGGATACCGTGGTGCGCATCACCAAACCGCTGGCCTTTGGCCACGATGTGCCCGCACGGATTTTTGCGGGGCCTGGGGGTCAGGGGTTAAACATGGCGGTCAGTGCAAACAAAGAGGGTGTACGGACCGCTTTAATTACCCAAATCGGTCACGATGAACGCAGCCAATTTTTACGAGATTGGATCCTCCAACAAGACATTATCCTCCCTCTTTTGACTGAACAAGACCCGTTGACGCAGGTCGTCGCGGTGGTACGAGATGACGGGGAACGCGCGTTATTAACGGATGCCGGAAGCGGACCGTTGTCATGGCCGCCGTCTTCGTTACGACCCTGTATTATGCTCGTCTCGGGATATCTTCTGGCCCGTGATGACGGAGTCGAGCGGGTGATAGCCTGGATGAAATGGGCCCGCGACCAGGAAGCGACGATCTTGCTTGATGCCTCCCACCCTCGCCTTGCTCCGCAACTCACTGCGGTGTTGGAATATGCCGATTGGCTGTTAGCCAATGAAGAGGAGTGGGATGCCTTAGGGGCTCCTCATTCTCCCGCTGTCTTATTAAAACGCGGGGCGGAAGGGATAGATATTATCTTACCCTCTGAGAGACGGCAGATTCCTTCTCCCCCGGGCGATATTATCGATACCACAGGCGCTGGCGATGCGGTTGCTGGAAGTTTTGCCGCAATGTTAGCCAAAAATTATAGCCCTATTGAAGCCGCCACACACGCTATTTTACGCGGGGTTGAAGTCTGTGGCCATTTGGGTGCGGTTTTTTGGAATCATGTTAATGACTGATATCCTCGAGCAAGAAACAGATTGTGGGGCTTTTCGTGGATTCGATCTGTAACTTTGCTTAACTATACTCAGGGCTATGCGGGATCGTTCTACCCAATTCGTTGTTCCCATAACATATCACGAAGCTGGCAGTGAGTGACGGTTCCTCTGCCTATCAGTCAATCCGGTTTTATGCCTGTGGCCGAGTCATTTTAATCCGAGGGCAGATCTTTAAGATTGCTAGCGGTCATGGTTTTTTAGACCTTTAAAGGGTTTCAAAGCGTGTTCTGCCTAGAACAGGGGATTTAGGCCAATTTTACAAAAATTTGTTACCGAACATTGGCAATATTGCCTTGCGAGGCATCTCGGCCCTACTGCCAATTTTTATTAGGGCTATCTTATATGGTATTTTTGTTGTAAGGACCAGAGCATGGCATCTGTAGCGGAAACAAACGACTTCGTCGTGTGCTTACGTAAATCATTTCCCATAATTATAGTTCGTGTTATCGTACAAGCCAAATAAATTCCGTCGGCCGGTGATCGATTCCCTGTTAATACGGCAGGAATTAAGTCTTCGACAGTTAACCGTGCAATATCTACACCATTATCATAGCCTAAGCAAGCAGAGGCATCAACTTGAAGACCATGCGACATGGCCCACTGCACTTCGAAATCATGTCGTGATTGCCCATAGGGCGTCAGAATAAACCACGATGTCCATTGATGTTCAGTCCCAAATTCAAGTACCGAGCCGGGTGCAGTCACAATAGGGCCACCTACCGTTTGATGGAGAGCACTTCGTCCAGATGGAGAAAAGGCACCATAAGCACGTGCATAAAAAATCACATCCCAATTCTTAAATGGTTGAATTAGTTCCTTAACTGTTTTTAGAAGTTTCGTGCGTTCTTCAATCGATTCCCCTCGTCCTGGAAGAAAGGGCATCACAATATCAACCCACTCGATGTTTGGATAGGCAGTACATAAATCAGAGAATAACGTAGTATTTTCGGACGATCTTAACACTAATATTTTTATCATTTACTATACGAGTCCTTTCGACTTGATTTTGGACTTCGATACATCGATTTGTTGTCGAGGCATTATAATCATATAACACAGTCCAGCTATGACCGCTCCGGTTAGCCAAGAAGCTTTACTTAAATAAGTCCATCCGGGAAATGACAATCCAAAATGGCCCATAAAAACTACGAATAAAGCGACGGCTACTGCAATAATGGCCCGAATATTGAATCCCCGATAAAAATAATATCGACCGTCAAGACGATATATGTCCGAAACATTGAGATGACCACGTTGAATCAATACATAGTCAACGATAATCACGCCAGCGAAGGGTCCCAACAGTGAAGCAACAAAGAGAATCCAAGTGTTAAAATATTTATACGCTCCTTGTGCATACAAGGACCACGCTCCAATTGCTATTCCAAGAATAGTAACTATTGTAACACCTCGAGTCCATGTTAAGTGTTTAGGCCACGTATTATTCAAATCATAGACCGGCGGTATGGAATTACTGAAAATATTAGTATTCATAAGTAGTGCTGCGTAGAAAAATAGGACAATGATAGTAAGCCAATTGGGATGTAAGAAACCAGCCACTAACAAAATAGGGTCGTATACTGTATGACCGGTAAGGGAATGAACTACACCTGTCATTAAAGCACCATAAATAATTGTCATAGTGTAAATGATCGGAAGACCCAATTGGCCTAATAACATCGCACGGACGGATGTACCGAATCGCATCATATCAGGCCAGCTAATTACCTGGGTAGCATGAATGTTTGATGAAAGGAATACAAGTAAAACTGGGATAATGGCTGATGTGAGTGGTGCGGCAGGTTGATTCATTGCTTGTGTTAAGGCAATCGGATAACGGCTCACAAAATCAATAAACACGAAAGTTAATACCGCGATTGATAGTAATGGCATCCAACGACTCAGCCACTTTAATGAAGGGGCAGATAATATAGGTTGAGCCTTAAGCAAAATGACATATTGTGCACTGGTAGCAATGACAAACATTGTCCAGAATAGAAGTGGATAGTGAGTTACTAACATACCTGGGCTTAGTGAATGGAGTGCGAGTAAAGCAGTCCGGTGACCCATTGCTATAATCCACAGACTAACAAGGGCCTCAGTAATTAAAAAAGTCTGCACGCCCCAAAAACCGAGCCCGACGAGAAATCGAGCCCATGAGGGTATAAAGGTTCCCCATATACCGAAGCGGGTGCGATCTAACTGAGGTTCAGCTAGCCCATATATGATTGCACCATGAGATTGCACAATCAATGCAACAAGTGTAACGAGATCCCCAATAAGAGCAATGGTAACCACTTGCCACCAATTAAAACCGAATACAATCCCTGCGCTTCCAACTAACATCGAGCTTGGGGAAGCAATTGACGCCCAAACTCCAAACAAGGCCCATGCGTTCCACGTCTTTCGCTCTGGCGAGACTGGGGCTATATCCGCGTTGTACAATAAGGGAGATGGGCCAGAATTCGATTCATTATTCATCATCAGCCCTCCAATTAGTTGGTGATAACCATATACTTTTTGAAAATCATGGGTTTATGGGACGATATGTTCATAATACTAATATTTTCATGAAATGCAATCGATTTCATTATGTTTGGAGGATATTTGGGCATGTCGACAATGCAAGATGTAGCGAAGCGCGCACATGTGTCTGTGACAACTGTGTCGCGAGTTCTCAATGGGGATAGTCGTGTCAAAGCGGATACACGAGCCCGTGTGGAACGTGTTATGGCAGCTATGGGTTATCAGCCTAACTTGGTAGCTCGGTCCTTGCGGCGGCAATCTAGTCATGTTATTGGCCTCATCGTCGACACATTGGACAATCCGTTTACTGCAGAATTAAGTCAAGCATTAACCGCGCATCTATCTCAGGCTGGCTATCAACTTATTCTGGCAGATACGGAGCGTCAATCACAGCATGGGCCTGCGATGCTTCGTATGTTAGCTCAGCGCGGGGTCGACGGCATACTATTTGCCGCGGGATGGGATAAGGATCCTGAACCATTGGCAGTTGAGTGTGGAATTCTTCAACGAAATGGAATTCCAACAATTATAGTTGGAAACATTCTTCAGTCGGTGCCATCAATTGCTGTTGATCATTATGGTGGAACTCGAAAAGCAGTTGACTATCTCTATCAACTCGGACATAAACATATCGCATTTATAAGTGGAGCTCACGAGACAGAAACTTCACGTCTTCGTCGACAGGGTTTTATTGAAGCCACTCGAACGCTAGGAATTGAGCAGGCCTTAGTTTTTTCATCCTATGGCTCTCCCAAGAGAGCCTCCCAAATAGTCCGTGAACTAGTAAGTTCTTCTCCTCTTATTACGGCGATTGTGGCTGCAAGCGATTATGTTGCTATTGGTGTACTGCATGGTTTATATAACTTAGGTTTGAACGTTCCAAGGGATATGTCGGTTTTTGGATTTGACAATGTAAAAATGAGTCAATTTCTCTGTCCTGCATTAACGACTATTGATGGTGAAATAGACAAACTAGCACATCAAGCATGGACTATGATATACGAGTTGATGCAAGATCCTATGGCACATAATAATCCTGAGGTATTGGCGCCACATGTAGTTGTTCGAGAATCGACCTATAGACCACGAGGATCAAAGTTCATCGAAGTGCCGCATAACACCATATGAACTTTGCTCTAGGTCGTGGTCATTAAATCACTGTCATGAAATAACTATGGAAGATTGTTGATACTTGATGAAGTGAGTCGGTGGGCAACTGTCTTAGCAATGAATGCTTGTTTGGATAGTCTTGCACGTTGACGTAACTCAATCATTGAATTTAATGACAATAGGAACGTGCAAGGAATACTCTCATTTTAATAAGATGAATAAGAACTGAGGACCTATAATGATTTAGACGTACGATACTCATATCCAGTGAGCACGGCAATGGTCGTGAACAAATTTATGGATATTGCATCGTCCGTGCACGCGGACGGTCCTCGGGCCAATGACGGAGAGGTATTCCACACTATGGTTACGCGTTCGAACTCACTAATTAAGGCAAACGTCGGCCATTTTTATAACTTTGTTAACCGATTGCGATCTGACTATATATAGACAAGTCTGACCTGAAATTACATGTTTTGAATTTATTCTAATTCTCTTAAGTTGACATAAGTTTTTTCTATGAAACAGAAATTTTACATCGAATGACGAATATTTGATGAAATCGGGATTGTAATATGTTTATGCAGGCGCACATAACGGTAGGCCAAAATAGCATTTTCCAAGGCCACCCGGCGTTCAAAGGCCATAAAGTCATCCCCTAATAACATTTTCAGGGAACGGATACGGGCATAAAGAGTTTGGCGGTGAATTCCTAAGACTTGGGAGACATCGACTTTGGAACCTTGGAGCATGAGAAGTGCTTCCAGGGTTTCTAACAGTCCATGGGTATGTTTCTTTGACGAGTTTAACAAGGGATCGAGTTCTGGATGAATCACCCGTTGTTCCAGTTCGGTAATGGGGGTCGACAAAATCCAGCGGTAGGCGCCCAATTTTTCATAACACCGAATGGCGGGGCCAGGCGGGCTGAGGCGCGCTATGGTGGCCGCGTCATGAGCCTCCCCAAAGGCCTGGTGAATGTCTTCAATGGGGTGATGCGTACTTGATATCCCCGTGGACGGCACGGATAAGGTGGGATGAACGGTAAAAAATGCCCGGATTCGTTCGGGTAAGCGTTCGATATCCCGAGTACGTCCCATCACGACGGTAGCCAGGCGCTCTTCGTGTTCCATGACCGCGGTTGTGAATAGGGTAGATAAGTCCCGGAGCAAACCCGCCAGGGTACCAGCTGCCTCACGGGCGGTACTCTCCATGAGCATGACGCGAAAGCTTTTATGATGTCCATAATTGTAACGGGAGCGAAATCGTCTAATCAGTTCGGGTGCCGGATTTTGATTAAAGAGCAACTGTTCCAGCAAGACTCCTTCCTCGTGCCGTTTGCGTTTTTCTAATGTGTCGGCGCGAATGACTTCCTGAGCGGCAGCCGTCGTGACCCGGTCTAGAGCTAAATACCAGTATTCATCGACCTGTAACGACGGGAGTAAAAACAATACATCGCCGACGGTGTGGCCAAACACCGTGATCGATTGACGTAAATGAGGCAGGGGATGGGGACAGAAAATGGGATGTGGGGCCTCATCGTGATACGGTAGTACGGCAAAGGGCCACTCACCCCAAAGCATGGGCGTACCATGATCACGAGGAATATAAGCGATGGGGCGTTTTAGGGTATCGTAGCTCGTGCCAAATAAGCTGGGAAGCCCTTCGGTATTTAGTAGCACTTTACGAAGACAACTCGACAAGGCATCGAGATCTTCTAAAATCTTATGATGCTGGCTCAATAAGAGACTATTCACTTCTTGGGATAAGTCGAGAAAACGCACGGAGTGAGGGAAAACAATTAAAGGGAAATCATGCTGGTTCCCCATTTCGAGCAAATCGGGGGGAAGTTCCTCAAAGTAGGTGCCAAGTTCCACGACGAGACCAGCGGCTTGCGCCCCGATGAGCCCATCCATAAACATCTTCCGATTTTCGGGTGTGCCAAGACCTAAGCCTGTGGTCAAAACCAGCTCCCCGCCTCGGAGATAATTGCCGATGTTAGGGATTTCTCCGACGTGCACCCATTTGACAGGGCGTTCGAGCCCCTGATGGCCCGCGACCACATACGCGGGCATGAAGAGATTCCTCGCTAACACATCCCGGACGCGTAACATCATTTTGGCCCCCTTTCTAAAACGTCCTGTGTACCGTTTGAGTCATGGGACATGATGGATATGAGACATTATAGGCATGCATAGAGAGGAACATGGACGAAAACCTGATGAAACCCAAGGAATTCAGTCCAGCGCACAAAAGCCGGCATTGATGATGGATCAGGATCCTTTGTGAAAAGACAGCCAATCAATGACACTTTTATCTTGATCCCCATCGACCGCGATGACCGTGCCATGCACAAAACTGGCCCGGGGTGATGCTAGAAAGAGGACCACGTTGGCTACTTCTTGGGGCGTGGCAATGCGGCCTATGGGAATCGACTGGCAAAACAGGGCATGGGCTTCTTGTGGAGTCATGGCATGATCGCGGGCGAAGTCTGCCATTAAGTTCCACCAGCGGTCGGTTTCCACGGGTCCCGGATTGACGGAATTAATCCGGATATGATAGCGCCCATATTGTTTGGCGAGAGCCTGGCTCACGGCTAAATCGGCGGCATTGGCGGCTGTTCCCGTAATTTCCCAATACGGGTATTTGGTGCCGTCATTGCCTATCACATTGACAATCACGCCGTGGGCCTGTTCTTGGAAGATGGGCAGCACTTGGCGCATCATGCGCACATAACCTAAAAACTTGACGGAGAGCGCTTTTTCCCACATTTCATCCGTTAAATCCTCAAGGAGTCGGCCCGGGGCATTGCCCGCGTTATTAATCAGCACGTCGATATGCTCAAAGTGGGAAAGAATGTGTGACACGGCCCCTGCTGCTTCATCTTCAGCGGATAAATCGGCCACAACCGCCAAAATGTCTTGATGAGGGAATTGTGCCTGCAAGCGGTTTTGTGCTGCCTTTAATCGGTCGCGGTTTTGCGCGATTAAGGCAACATGGGCCCCTTCTTGCAAAAAACCTTCGGCAACCGCGTAGCCAATGCCGCGGCTGCCTCCAGTAATCACAACAATTTGATTGGTGAGCTCAAGATCCATTATTGGCCACCTCGGTCCAACGCGATGACCGGGGTCGATTCGGTTGTCGCTAAGGACGCCTGCGAGCGGTTCATCAGAATTAAATAGACAATAAATGAAGCGGCAAATCCAGAAAACCAGGCATAACTGAAAAGCCATTTGAGTGCAGGGACAGCCAGTCCAATCAGCGCAATCAGAATCCCGGCTGCCATGGCAATCATGCCATTAAGGTTATAGCCTCCCGTGTAGGTGTAATCGCCATGGGTGTGATAAAGATCGGCGACATTCAGGATTTTCTTGCGGTAAACCCAGTAATCGGCGATTAAGATCGCGGCAATGGGACCGAGAAATCCTGAGTAAATGCCTAACCAGCTAAAAATATAAATGTGGGGATTGGAGAGGAGAAGCCAGGGAAACATCAATATGCCAATGATGGCGGTAATCAAGCCCCCGCGCTCAAATGTCATCCGGGGAAAGATTTGAGACAAGTCATAGGCCGGGGCGACAATATTAGCTGCAACGTTGACGGATAAGGTGGCGATAATCACCGCACCGAGTCCAATTACTTCGGTAAGGGGGTTTTTGAACATCATGATTAAGGACACTGGATCCCAAATGGCTTTGCCGTAAATGACAATGGATGCCGAGGTGACCAAGATCCCGATTAAGGAAAATAGGGTCATGGTCGTGGGAAGACCTAAGGTTTGTCCCCATAACTGGTCTTTTTGCGAGCGGCTAAAGCGGGTAAAATCAGGAATATTCAAAGACAATGTCGACCAGAACGCAATGACCCCTGTCAACGAGGGGATAAACACCACAAAAAATTGAGAAAACGTATGCAAACTGCCCTTTTCATTAATCATAGGCCCCCAGCCATGAGCGGCATGATGGGCCCAGAATAGTAACAGCAGCCCCAAGATTAATACTAAAGGACCGGCCCAATTTTCGAAACGACGCACCGCGTCCATCCCGTGATAGATGACCCAGACATTGAGAAACCAAAACAACAAAAAAGCGATCCAGCCGCCCAAGGTTAATCCCACGAATGTGCCATGTTGGGCCCAGTGATTCCATCCAGGGATTATGAGGCCAAATAAGGAGTTGACGGCTGAACCCCCAATAGCGGCATTAATCCCAAACCATCCTGCCGCCACCAGTCCTCGGAGTATGGAGGGAATGGTCGCACCATATACGCCAAACGAGGCCCGGGCTAAAACCGGAAACGGGATACGGTATTTGGTTCCGGGGTTGGAATTCAACAGAATAGGGATTAAGACAATGAGATTACCCAGCACAATGGTTAAAATGGCCTCCCACCAGGTCATGCCGAGGGCAATGAAGCCTGCGGCCAAGAGATAGGTCGCCACGTTGTGCGACATCCCAATCCACAGGGCTGCGTAATTATACATGTTCCACGTTTGTTTCTCCGCGGGAACCGGCAGTAAATCGGGATTCATTAACCGCGAATCATTTTCCATCGCCGCCATTAATCATCGCTCCCTTCACAGTTGAGGTTTAAAATGTGTTAGAATCAATTCCACAATAATCGAAAATATGTCCGAACATTATGGACAAAATGTCAGAAATTTAGGGGGAATATGCAGACATTGTGTCAGAGATGCAGAGGAAAATCGGCATAATCCTGCCATCATCGAATACCATTGTGGAGCCGCGCAGTTATGAGCTCATTTCCTGGGTACCCGGGGTGAGTCTTCATTTTGCCAGACTGCCGGTGGTGAGAATTGAGGCCAACGAGACATCCTTTCGGCAGTTTGCATGGGAAGCGTTTGACCGGGCCTGTGATGAGCTTTTAAGTGCCGAGGTCGATGAACTGATCTGGAATGGAACGAGCGGAGGATGGCTTGGAGTCGATTGGGATCAGACGCTCAGCGAACATTTAACATCTGTCGCCAAGCGTCCGGTGATTACGGCGTTTGAGGCGACGATAGAAGCCACAAAGGCTTTATGTGTCAGGACCGTTAGCCTCGTGACGCCATACATTGAAGAACTTAACCAGCGTATTATGCGAAATTTTGCCGCCATGGCTATCGACGTGATCAAAGAGTGTCATTTGAATTTAACTCAAAATACCGATTTTGCCCGCATTAGCTCGAATACGATTCTCACCTGCCTTCAAGAGGTTGATGATGATAACGCCCAGGCTTCCGTGATTTTTTGCACCAATATGAATGGCAGTGTGGTGGTGAGAACATGGGAAAGACAGAGCCACAAACCCGTGATTGACTCGGTCCAGGCCACGTTGTGGTGGGGGTTAAAGCGGCTTGACGTGTCGACGACGTCTTTAACCCGTTATGGACAGCTTTTTGGGAGGTAGTTAAATCTGCAGAGGGAATAACCGAGAAGGAAAAAATCATGACAGATTGTCTAATGTTTTGAAGACAGCCGTTTGCTAGCATAATCCTCAGTTCATTGATGAGCTGATGATGTCAAAAGGAGGGGCCAAAAGATGACCCACGACGCGTCCAAGGTTGCCGAAACTCCCGTTGATACGGGTGGAATGGATCTCATTGAGCGGCAAAAACGTTATCTAGTCCCTGGAATCAGTTTATATTACCAAAACCCGCTCACCATTGTGCGCGGGCAAGACCGATATGTTTATGGTGCCAACGGCGAGCGCTATTTGGACTTTTTTGGAGGAATATTGACTGTCTCTGTGGGCCATAGTCACCCCAAAGTCGTGCAAGCAATTGTCGAGCAAGCCCAGCAATTTCTTCATACCTCTACGCTTTATTTAACCAAGCCGATGGTGGATTTAGCTGAGCGTCTGGCACAGATCACCCCTGGCCCCTTAAGTCAAAGCTTTTTCACCACGAGTGGTACGGAAGCCAATGAAACCGCTTTGGTGATGGCGCAATTAGCCACCGGAAATCACGATATCATCGCGTTGCGCCATAGTTATTCGGGCCGTTCTCATATGACTATGGGTCTCACGGGACAGGCGGATTGGAAATTGGCCGGAGGCGGGATGCATTTACCGATCCGCCATACCCACAATGCCTATTGTTACCGTTGCCCATTTGGTAAAACTCCCGATATGTGTGCCATCGACTGCGCCCAGGATCTTGAGGAGTTTATTCAAACCAGCACATCAGGCCGGATTGCCGCGTTAATTGCTGAACCCATTCAGGGGGTAGGGGGATTTATTACTCCACCCGTGGGCTTCTTTGAAAAAACCGTCGAGATCACTCGCCGCCATGGGGGGCTCTTTATCGACGATGAAGTGCAAACAGGCTTTGGGCGTACCGGTAAACCTTTTGGTATTGAACATTATGGGGTGACTCCGGATATCATGACCTTTGCCAAAGGATTAGCTAATGGTATGCCCATTGGGGCAACGATTGCGACGCCCGAAGTCGCTCAGAGCTACCGGGGACCTACGATTTCCACCTTTGGCGGCAATCCCGTCTCGATGCAAGCCGCTTTAGCCACCTTGCGCGTGATTGACGAAGAACATTTAGTGGAGAATGCCAGGGATGTTGGGACAATCCTTCGCACAGGGCTCGAAGACCTGTCGGATCAATATCCGGTGCTGGGCGATGTGCGCGGGATGGGGCTCATGCAGGGGATCGAAATTGTGCGAGAAAACAAAATACCGGCGCCGGAATTGGCGTCATCCATCCATGAATTAGCGCGCCAAGAGGGCTTGTTGCTAGGGTTAGGTGGCCTCTATCACAATGTGCTCCGGATTGCTCCGCCCTTATCGGTCACGCGCACTGAAGTCCAAGACGCCCTTCTCCTGTTAAAAACGTCTCTCAAGCACCTAACGGAACAATATCCCCAACTTAAAAGCCTACCACCAACCCGCATTCATTATCGTTAGACGGTATTTTGTGCAATTGGCCCAGACAAAACGTCGCGTTTTATTCACCAAAATTCGTTCTCGTGTCAGCTGTTATTCGCGTGATGAGTCCGTATAGTGAAAGAAGAGCATGGCCCTCTCGAAAGCATTAGTCTTTATGCTGCCTTCTTAACACGTTTTGACATTCGCACAAAGTCTTAGCCCTTAGTCATTGTCTGCCCCTTTTAAAGCGGGTGAGAAGATTTAAACCAAAAAATTGACAACAGTCGATGGGGGGAATCAGATCATGAGTCATATTGTCCGCGTGGGCCTCATCCAATCCCACCACGAAGTACCGGGTGAAGAACCGGTTTCGGTGCACAAAGCCTATGCGGTGGATAAACATCTTGGCATGATTTACGAAGCCAAATCGCGCGGGGCACAAATTGTGTGCTTACAAGAATTGTTTGTCGGTCCCTATTTTTGTGCGGAACAGAACCCGAAATGGTATGAGCTGACGGAAAAGATTCCAGATGGCCCGACCACAAAGATGATGCAAAGTGTCGCCAAAGAAACCCAAATGGTGTTAATTGTGCCGCTCTACGAAGAAGAGCAACCAGGCGTGTACTATAATGCAGCGGCTGTCATCGATGCCGATGGTCAATACCTCGGCAAATACCGGAAGAGTCATATTCCCCAGGTGCAGGCGGGACCAAGTCCCGATACCGGATTCTGGGAAAAATTTTATTTCCGTCCCGGCAATTTGGGGTATCCCGTGTTTGAAACCGCGGTCGGCCGGATTGGGGTTTATATCTGTTATGATCGTCATTTTCCTGAAGGGGCTCGGGCCCTAGGCCTTCATGGAGCCGAAATCGTCTTTAACCCCTCCGCCACCGTCGCTGGCCTCTCCAAGTATCTCTGGAAGTTAGAACAACCCGCGCATGCCGTGGCGAATGGCTATTTTGTGGGAGCGATTAACCGGGTAGGGGTCGAAGCCCCGTGGAACATGGGAGAATTTTATGGTGAAAGCTATTTGGTGGATCCCCGGGGACAATTTGTCGCCCAAGGCAGCTCAGATCAGTCCGAAGTGGTGATTGGCGATGCCGATCTCGATTTGATTCGCGAAGTGCGCAACACCTGGCAATTTTTCCGTGATCGCCGTCCCGAAACGTATGATCCCTTAACCGCCTTGTAAGTGTCTACTCTCTTTATCGTTATAACGTGACCTTATATGCCCTGCGTCAATCATGGCACACACCCCATGTTTGGCTAGCAAGCTTTGTGGGGAAAAGGTTAACCCCACAACCGTAAGAAAACGGGTCAACATCTTAGGAGAGGAGGTTTGTGCATTGATGCCGACCCATTTGGGTTTTGAAGAAGTCGTTCCGCCGTTATCGCGTCAGGAAGCGCAAGATGAAGCGTTACGCTGTTATTACTGTTATGATGCGCCGTGTATGGCCCATTGTCCCACGGGGATTAATATCCCTGAATTTATCCGGCATATTGCCGAAGGCCATTTACAAGGGGCGGCGCGGGTCATTTTCGATGCCAACATTTTGGGCAGTACCTGTGCTCGCATCTGTCCAACCGAAGTGTTATGTGAAGGGGCTTGTGTCAGGACGAAGGACTCGCGTGCGGTCAGTATTGGCCGTTTACAGCGCGTAGCTACGGATTATGCCATGATACAGGGGTTTCCCACTTTGCCTGCTAAATCCATAAAAGCGCATGCTGATGTTGGCATTGTCGGGGCCGGTCCGGCGGCATTAGGCGCGGCTGCCGAATTACGGCGGTATGGATGTCCGGTGACGGTGTACGAAGCGCGTGAACAGGCGGGAGGTCTTGATACCTACGGCATTGTCGAATTCCGGGAGCCTTTGGCGGTGAGCGAATGGGAGGTCCAGCAAGTTGAGGCGCTAGGGGTGCAGTTCCACTATGGCGTAAAGGTGGGCCAAGACCTGAGCTGGGAAGAGGTGAAATCGCGTCACGATGTCCTGATTATTGCTGTGGGTCTTGGGCCCGTTCCACCCCTGGGAATTCCTGGAGAGCAGTTGAAGGGGGTCTATAACGCGCTTGAACTGATTGCCCTCACCAAAATGGGAGAGGATCAGTCCGTCGATTTGGGGACCCGAGTCGTCGTGATTGGGGCAGGCAATACGGCGGTGGATGCCGCCACATGTGCCAAACGCCTCGGCGCTCTTGAGGTCACCATTTTATACCGGCGTGGAGAAGACGCTATGCCAGCGTATGCGTATGAATACGCTTTTGCAAAACTGGAAGGCGTCAATTACAAATGGTGGACGGTTGTCACATCGATTCTTGGAGAGACCCAGGTTAAAGGGGTGCACTGTAGGCAATCGGCTTTAGCGCAAACCAACACCTCAGGCGAATCCTTACGTCATCAGCCCTTAGTGGTGAAAGAGGACAGTGATTTTGAGATAGCGTGTGATAGCGTGATTATTGCCACCGGACAAAGTCGTTTGAGGAGTCCTTGGGCGGCTTTAGGCATTCAGCAAAAAGGGGACGTTCCCATGGTTCATCCCCTCACCTTCGAAACATCCCGACCTCGTGTTTACGCCATTGGCGATTGTTTAGCGCCCAGCGAGGCCACCGTTGTGAGTGCGGTGCAACAAGGTAAGCAAGCGGCCTGGGATATTGTTAAGCGTTATGCAAAGGGGGAAAGCGCATAAATGGCCGACTTATCTGTCAATGTTGCCGGTATTTCCTCGCCCAATCCTTTTTGGTTGGCATCAGGCCCGTTAACCAACACGGCTTATCAAGTGATGAAGGCTTTTGATGAGGGATGGGGTGGGGCCGTCTGGAAAACTGTTGGGGAGCCGGTCATTAATGTGAGTTCCCGTTTGGCGTCCATCGATTATGGCAATCGCCGGATGATGGGGCTCAATAACGTGGAATTAATTTCCGATCGGCCGATTGAGGATAACTTGAGGGAAATTGCGGAAGTGAAACGACGCTTTCCCAAACATGCCGTTGTGGTTTCGTTAATGCTTCCTTCAGTCCCTGAGGTATGGAAAGACATGATGCACCGGGTTGAAGATACCGGGGCCGATGGTGTGGAACTGAATTTTGGATGTCCACACGGCATGAATGAGCGCGGAATGGGCTCTGTGATTGGGCAAGTACCAGAATACACGGAGCAAATTACGGCCTATGCCAAGGCCGATTCCCATTTACCCGTGATAGTCAAATTGACCCCCAATGTTACCGATATTAGAAATCCCGGACGGGCCGCCGTGCAAGGTGGGGCCGATGCCCTGTCCCTAATCAATACCATAAACAGTGTGATGGGGGTCGATCTCGACACATGGTTACCCCGTCCCCAAATTGATGGCCGTGGATCTCACGGAGGATATTGTGGACCGGCGGTAAAACCCATTGGGCTCTATATGGTATCCGCTTTGGCCAACGATTTGAAAGTGAAAGTGCCTTTGGTGGGCATTGGCGGCATTGAGTCATGGCAAGATGCCGTGGAATATTTGCTTTTGGGGGCACAGGCCGTTCAGGTTTGTACCGCGGCGATGCATTATGGCTTTCGCATTATTCATTCGATGATAGAGGGGCTCAATGATTATTTGAACGATAAGGGGATAGCCCGAGTCCAGGATATTGTCGGTCGTTCTGCCAATAAAGTGGGCGATTGGAACGATTTACGCCTGTCCTATTCCTATAAAGTGGTGGCCAAGATCCATGAAGACAAGTGTATCGGCTGCAATCTGTGTTATGTGGCCTGTGATGATGGGGGTCATCAATGTATCGACAAGGGCCAGGAGATGAAGGCCCCTGTGGTACGGGAAGAAGATTGTGTCGGTTGTAATCTGTGTGCTCTAGTGTGTCCCGTGCCGGGGTGTATTGAAATGCAGGAGCATGATTTGGGTATTGTGGAAACATGGCGCCAGCGCCAAGACCGGCTCACGTCGTTGTCGTAACAACTATTGGGGAATGGAGGGACTGTGGGATGAAAACATTAATCAAAAACGGGCATATCGTGACTGCTGTCGATGACTATCATGCGGATTTATTGATTGACGATGGTGTCATCATGCAGATTGGGAAAAACTTGAGCGCTCAGGCTGATGACGTACTGGATGCCCAGGGATTATTGATATTGCCTGGTGGCATTGATGTGCATACACATTTTGATATGCCATTTGGTGGCACGACATCGTCGGATGATTTTGAAACGGGCACACGGGCTGCAGCTTTTGGTGGCACGACGACCATTATTGATTTTGCCATTCAACAGCGTGGGCATAGTGCCCAAGAAGCCTTTGAAACCTGGTTGGGCAAAGCCGAAGGTAAAGCTTCCATTGATTATGGGTTCCACATGATTTTAAGTGAAGTGACCCCCGCCACATTAGCCGATATGGGATGGCTGGTGGACCGAGGGGTTACAAGCTTCAAATTGTTTACAGCCTATCCCGGTGTTTTTATGGTGAGTGATGGGGAAATTTTTCAAGCCTTGCAACGAGCGGGGGAAATTGGAGCATTAATTGCCATGCATGCCGAAAACGGCAGCGTCATTGATGTCTTAGTCCAACAAGCATTGGCTAAGGGACATACCGAACCCAAATATCATGCATTGACCAGACCCCCACAAGCAGAAGCGGAAGCCACACACCGGGTCATCGCGCTAGCAGAGATGGCGAACAGCCCGGTATATTTTGTCCACTTGTCGGCACTTCAGGCATTAGATGAAGTGACAATGGCCCGAGACAAGGGACAGGCCGTTTTTGCAGAAACTTGCCCTCAATATCTATTTTTGGATTATACCAATTATGAAGAAGAAGGATTTAACGGGGCTAAATATGTGATGTCGCCGCCATTACGCACTCACGAACATGCCCCACATTTATGGCGTGGGCTTGCAGGGAATGATTTGCAAGTCGTATCGACGGATCATTGTCCGTTTTGCATGAAGGAACAAAAAATCTTAGGACGCGATGATTTTTCCAAAATTCCTAATGGGGCCCCTGGGGTAGAGACACGGCTGAGCCTTCTTTATGATGCAACAGTGCGTCAATCACGCATGTCCTTAAATCGTTTTGTGGAAATTACCTCCACGTCACCGGCAAAAATCTTTGGATTGTTTCCCCGAAAAGGCACTATCGCGGTGGGTTCTGATGCCGATCTTGTCATATTCGATCCCGAGGGCAGTATGCTCTGGAGTGCGAAAACCCATCATATGCGTGTCGATTACAATCCCTATGAGGGACGCGTAACCCAAGGGGCTATTCGCTATGTGTATTCTCGCGGAGAGAAAATCGTAGACAACGGGCAATATTTTGGGAAACCAGGTCGTGGTCAATTTCTCGTCCGTAACCATTTCGTAAAACCTTAAGAAACAATGTGAATTTCAGATTTTTACTCTTCCACAGCCCCATTTGTTGTCGTCGATCGCCAGTAGCGCAAAAAACCCCGGGGATCGACGACAATCCCAAAAATCCCGAAACCCTTATGTAGCAAAGGTATAGGGATTTTATCATTATAAACTTACAATACTTTCCATTAAATATCCAATTGACAATCCTTTCCTAGAGCCGCAAAATAGGGTTCGTAGCTTACCTATGAGGAATTGAAACGATTCAAGCCGCCATTTATAACAGCATGCAGCAGAGTTCGTAGCTTACCTATGAGGAATTGAAACAAGAGCAAGTCTTACAGAATTTTCTCCGCAAGTATATTGGTTTGTAGCCTACCTATAAGGAATTGAAACCCCATGGCGGTATCCTTGCGGCGAGCGAACAGAGGAAAGCCCACCGAATTTATTGGAATTTTCAACCCTATTATCGACATCATTTGAAAGATCATGCGAATAGGGATTAAACCGATACGTCGGGATACGCCGACAGTCCTCCGCGGAATAGTGGTGATAGGTATGTAAATGGTGAAACCAATGATCCAGAACGTGTCCCATAGCTAGATGATGCGGCTTGGGTATCAATGGAGTGAGACCTCCTAAACAATAGTCGTAGTTTATTCTAGTTGATGTGTCTGACATAGACCATGGTCTAAATGTGTAACCGACAATAGAGCACATATTTTCATCCGAGCAGAATTTTGAAGAATGTGCATCGAATCTCTATGAAAACTGTTCGATTCGTTCTATTCTCCAATTGAAATGACATTGCAAATGCTAACGACAATTTACACTGATAGATAACTTAAGACCTACCAGGTCCTCTATGACACCGATGTTGGCATCAGTCGGGAAAAACGGTTCGCTCGGAACTAGTTAGAGGTTTTGCACTATGTCGGCGTGTTTCCATTCTGCAAATGCTTTAATGGACCAGAAACGATATTGATTCAGATTTTGATTTGAGAATGAATTATATCCCTACGCAACTGCCGGGCTCATAGATTAAAATCCAAAGGACGAGCTTGTACACAACTTTTTGCCCAGTGTGGTGAAAAATGCATGGACTTAGTTGGTTATGTTCCAGTCCAACTTAGTTCCTCACGAATTTGTTCTTTAGATGTGAGCTAACTTGTAGAATCGATAGACTCGGGGGTGATTTGATGGCAATCTATCTAGCACATACGGCGCCGAAGCATGGCGGGCATCCACAGCCCTTGAATGATCATCTGAGGACGGTTCGTGATTTGGCGGCCCAATTTGCGAAACCGTTAGGTTACGAGGATGAAGCCGGCTTGGCCGGATTACTGCACGATTGCGGGAAGTACGGCGATCGTTTCCAACAACGACTGCAGGGGAAGATGGCACATGTCGACCATTGGACTCTTGGGGCGTACTGGGCTTTCACCGTGCGAGCCTTGGCCGCGTCATTGGCGATTCAGGGACATCATGTGGGGTTACAACAATTTTCGTCCCCATTCTTTCAAAGCCTGCGTGACTTGATAGAAAACCAAGGCCGGAGCGCGGCGGGATTCGTGATGGCAGGTGACGCAACAGACACGTTAACGCGGTTTATCGAGGATGGTTTTGCCATCAACGCGCCTACACGCCCAGTGATTAACTCCTACCCGGACTCCCGCAAGGCCATTGAATTCATGCTAACCATTCGCTTTATCTATTCGTGCCTCGTTGATGCCGATTTCTTGGACACGGAGGCTCACTTTAACCAGACGCCCGACGGACATAAAACCTTTCGAGAGCGGCCGCCGAACCTGAATCCCGCACGTGCTCTCGAATTGGTTAAACAACATGTGACACGTCTCACGGAAATCTCTACGGCGAGTCCCGCTATTCAAAAGCTCCGAAACGCGGTGTGGTCCGCGGCCTTGACGGCGAGTGAGCGTCCGGGGAACTTATGGACAATGACGGCACCAACCGGGTCGGGAAAAACTCTGGCCATGCTGGCTTTTGCGTTAAATCATGCCCAGCAATTCCGAAAGCGCCGCGTGATCGTGGCGTTACCCTACCTGAATATCATTGAACAAACTGCGATGGTCTATCGCGCGGTACTGGCGGAAATGGGCGTCAATTATGTGGTTGAACATCATAGTCTTGCGGAGCGGAATGCTGACGATCAGGAGGGGAGCGGCCGATTAGCGTCCGACAACTGGGACGCGCCGATTGTTGTGACGACCACGGTCCAATTGTTTGAGTCGTTGTTTGCCAATCGGCCCGGCAAGGCCCGAAAACTTCATAATCTGGTGGATAGCGTGATCGTGTTAGACGAAATTCAAACGCTGCCATTGCCTGTTGTTGTGCCAACAGTGGCAGCTCTGGCGGCGTTGGGCAAAGTGTATCACGCGACAGTGGTGCTGGGAACCGCGACTCAGCCAGCGTTCGGCTGTTTACAGCCGGCTCTCGAGTCCATTACTCAGGCACAATATGACCCTCAAGAAATTGTGCCCACTCTGCCGCCGCTGCCCGTGCGCGTGCACTGGGAACTTCGGGATGAGCCTCAATCATGGGAAGCTATGGCCGTTGAATTGCGCGATTATCCGTCCTTTTTGGCCATCGTGAATTTAAAACGCCATGCCTTAGAACTGGCGGAGGCGTTGGGAGAAGAGGATGATGACTCGTTTTTTCATCTGTCAACTAATATGTGTTCGTTGCATCGGTCTCATGTGCTTGACCAAATTCGCAAACGGTTAAAGGACGGCTTACGGACACACGTCGTATCAACCCAATGTGTGGAGGCCGGTGTCGATGTCGACTTTCCTGTGGTGTACCGGGCGTGGGGCCCGCTCGACTCGCTAGTGCAAGCTGCGGGTCGGTGCAATCGCGAAGGAGGGTTGCCCTATCCCGGGCGCGTAGTGATTTTTCAACCTCAAGATGATGCCTATCCGACGGGTCCCTATCAACAAGCGACGCAAATTGCCAAGGCCTTATGGCGTGAGGACGTTTTTCATCTTGATGAACCGGAGGCGATGCGTCTCTATTGGGAGCGTGTCTATGGGACGACACGTCCCCATGAAACCTATTCCGAACTCTTAGAGGCGATTCAAGTTTGGGACTTTGCGGGTGTAGGGGAACGATATCGGCTCATTCCGGAAACCACCCTACAAGTCGTGGTGCCCTATGCGGAGGCATTCGATCTTTATGAATCCTTAGTTTTGGAAGCGCGGCAGCGTGGCCTTACTCGGGGATGGAGCCGTCGAGCACAACCCCTTTCGATCGGACTGTTTCGCCCGTCTCCGGATTCCTCTCTCTGGTCTTATCTCGAGCCTGTATTGTCCGACCAAGGCCAGGAAAGTGGGTGGTGGATCTTTCGGGATCGGGCGTATTACTCGGCACGTTATGGGCTTCGTGTGCCCAATCAATGGAGCTTATGGTATAGTTGAGCCGATTGCCATTAGGTGATAACGGCACGGCCGCGGATTGAAACCAATTGATTTAAATCAATAATCCCGCTCTTAACGACGGGATTATTTTTTACAATGATTGACAATGTGAGTATATCGAAGTACTTTAAAAGTACAATTAATTTAAGGGGTGGGACGATTGACGGGACTCGAAATCTGGGGGGACTTTGCGTGCTTCACGCGACCGGAACTTAAAGTCGAACGCTTTTCCTATCCGGTCATCACGCCGTCCGCAGCCCGCGGTATCTTCGAAGCGGTCTATTGGAAACCCGAATTCCGCTGGGTAGTCGATCGGATCGAGCTTTTAACGATGCCCCGCTGGATCGGTCTCCGACGGAATGAAGTCAAAGACAAAGCGCCAAGTGAGCGCACCATTCGTCAATGGATGACGGGCAAAACCAACATTGAACCGATCTGGGCCGATGGCGATGCTTTCTGGCTCGGGACCGATCAAAAAGGGCGAACCCAACGCCAAACCATGGCATTACAACAGCCGCATTACCGCGTCTTCGCGCATATTGAACCCTGGCCCGGTTATGAATCCTACCAGCGGAAATTTGAAGCGCAGTTTGAGCGACGTGCCAAACACGGGCAATGTATCTATCAACCGTATCTCGGATGTCGCGAGTTTCCCGCGTATTTCGCTTGGGTGGACGACCGCGTCGATAACCCAGTCAAGCCCATCGCGCTTGATGCTGATTGGGGATGGATGCTCTACGATGTGTTCTCACGGCAAATTCCCGGAACGCCCGAGGCATCGCCTCAGATCCAACTGTTTCGGTGTGTTGTGCGGTCGGGTGTCGTCGAGGTACCGCATTATACATCCGAGGAGGTTGTGTCATCATGATCCGTGAATTGGTCGATTATGCGCGCACGCATAATCTCATCACCCAACCGGGATATACCCAGAAAGCAGTTCACTGGGCCATTGATATCGCTCCGGACGGGCGGTATTTAGGAGTCACGGCGCTCGGGGACCCTTCTGGGCGGAATCATCGCGGCGTGACGTTTTCGGAAGCTCCCCACCTCGAGCAACCCGAATTGATCGCGGGTGGCCAGCCTCGGTGTCATTTTCTAATTGAAACAGTTGCCGTTGTGACGAATTGGCCGGATGAGAAGGGAAAAAACGCGGCCAAACACCGAGCCTTTCTTCAGCTACTGGCTAAGGCTAAGCCGGAGGTACCGGAACTGGCCGAGTGGGAGCGATGTTTACAAGATCCCTGGATCTTGGAGAAAATTCGGGCCGACTTAAAGCACCAACGTGCGAAGGGGACAGATCGGATTACGGTACGGATGGCTGGCAAGTTTTTGGTGGAGCGAAGAGACTGGCATCCCTGGTGGGATGCCTATCGCCGTTCGTTGCAGTCACCTGGGGAAGAGTCCATCGGAACCTGTTTGGTGACAGGAGAGCAGGGCCCGATCGCTCAAACCCATCCGAAAATTATGGGGCTGGCGGCGGTTGGCGGAAATTCCGCGGGCAGTGCGTTAGTAAGTTTTGATAAAGATGCCTTTTCTTCGTATGGATTAGTACAGGGAAACAATGCAGCGATTGGACGACATGTTGCTGTGGCCTACCAAAATGCGTTGAACGCCCTGATTCAGCGAGGTCTCACGTTGTCCGGGATCCGGGTCGTCTATTGGTATCGAGAGCCTGTCTCGGCCGATCAGGATTTGCTGGCTTTTCTCGGTCAACCTCGTAACGAGGATCGGGAACGGCAGGCCTTGTTCGAGGCTGAGCGCGGGCTGCGCCAAGTGTTGACGGGTGGAGAACCGGTCGCAATGACCAATCGCTTCTATATGCTATTACTCTCTGGAGTGGCTGGACGTGTCATGGTGCGATCCTGGTATGAGGGATCCTACGAAAATCTCCAACAGAACATTGTCCAATGGTTTTCGGACCTCGAAACGGTGCGCCCCGATGGCGGGCTGCCGCGCTTGCCTCCGTTTTCCGCTCTTCTGCGGCAATTGACCGTCCGCAAAGACGAAGAGGTGCCGGCGCCAGACGTTCGCGGGCTCTGGGAAGCAGCAGTGTTTAATCGGCCTATCCCGCTCGCGATCGCCCATCGCGGACTCAACCGGATCCGCCATGATATCGTGTTGGGCAATGTGCCACATCCTGATGTGATTGCCGTGATGAAAAGTTATCTCAATCGAAACAGAGGAGGGAACCGGATAATGAATCGTGCACTCGATCCCAATCGTCCTGAGGTTTCGTACCATCTTGGACGATTATTAGCGATCATGGATCAGCTATATGCTGCCGATGACCGAGACGCCCGAGGCCTGCTGGCGAGTCGCTATTTTCGCGCGGCCAGTACAACGCCTCTCGTGGTCTTCGGGCGTTTGCTGAGCCTCGCGGAATATTACTTGGCTCGGTTAGAATCTAACCAGCTGAAGCAGTGGTTTCGGAATCACTTGATGGAAGTGACCAATCGCATCACAGCCATCCCACGGTCCCTGTCCTTCGAGGACCAGGCCATCTTTGCCTTGGGATATTATCACCAACTAGCTCAATTGCGTGGGGGAAAAAACTGAGAGGAGCATTGATCATGGCTGAAATTCAGAACCGGTATGACTTTCTCTATGTGTTTGATGTCGAAAACGGCAATCCGAATGGGGATCCCGATGCGGCCAACTTACCACGGATTGACCCGGAGACACTGCAAGGTTTGGTCTCTGATGTGGCGATTAAACGTCGCATTCGCAATTATGTCCAAATCGCGCGCGGAAACCAGCCGCCTTATGCTATTTTTGTAGAACACGCCACGAATCTCAACACAAAAATTCAGCTTGCGCACGAAGCAACCGCAAACGGCAATTCAGGACTAAAAGAAAGTTCCAAACACCGAGTCCATGAGGCCCGCGATTGGATGTGTCAAACCTTTTTTGACGTCCGCACATTTGGGGCCGTGATGAGTACTGGCGCCAATGCCGGACAGGTGCGTGGTCCCGTGCAGATATCGTTTGCTCGGTCCGTGGATCCCATTATGACCATGGACATAACAGTAACCCGGGTTGCTGTGGCCGATCCCGTTAAAGATATCCAAACGGCTCAAGGACTGGCCCAATGGGAGCAAGAGCAAGACGAAGACAAGCTGCGAACAATGGGCCGCAAAGCCGTCGTGCCATATGGACTCTATGTCGGAAAGGGATTCGTTAGCCCTCATTTTGCCGCACGTTCGCGAGGGGGAACGGGATTTTCTGAGGAAGACTTAACCTTGTTGTGGGAGGCATTCCTGAACATGTTTGAACAGGATCGGTCAGCCAGTAAAGGCGTTATGACGACTCGGCGTCTCTTTATTTTCAAACATGTCGGCACGGATTCCAACCCCGATCAACGGGCACGTCAAGCGATGTTAGGGTGCGCACCAGCGCAATCGTTGTTAGAGTTAGGAAACGTGGTGACGATTCAGCGACAAGATGGGGTTGAGTATCCGCGGCGATTCGCTGACTATGAGATTCGTGTCGATGCTTCCCGGGTACCCGCGGGAGTGGAATTAATGGTTCTCGGCGGATGACGATGCGGCAAACACGAATTCCTCTATCGGCTCTCAACCATTTCGCGTATTGCCCTCGACGGTGTGCCTTGATTCATCAAGAGCAGGTGTTTGAAGAAAATCAATTCACGCTCGAAGGACGCGATCACCACCAGCGCGTGGATGCGGGATTCGTCCGAGACGGGCCTATCCGGATGGAAACCGCTGTCCACCTGTGGTCCGAACCGTTGGCACTCACTGGGATCGCCGATGTCGTCGAGTGGCATGGGGATGTTCCGTATCCGATCGAGTACAAACGTGGCGCCCGGCATGCGTGGATAAACGATGAGTTTCAAGTCTGTGCTCAGGGCCTGTGTTTGGAGGATATGCTGCATTGTGTCGTTCCGGCGGGAGCCATTTATTATGTGGAAAGTCGACGCCGCCGCGAGGTGGTGTTCACGGCGACGCTTCGGGATGCGACGCGGCAAGCGATTGAAGAGACACGTGCATTGCTGGATTCGGGCCGTATTCCGCCGCCAACGGATCATCGTGAACGGTGTCCAAATTGTTCGCTGATAGATCTGTGTCTTCCGGCCTTGTATGGTCAAGGCCCCTTAACATGGGATGGGGAATAATACGATGGTTGTCTAACCGATGAGCCGGGCCAAGGGAGGCGACTAATGATTATTCAAAATACGTTATTCTTAACGACTCAGGGCTCCTATGCCCATCTCGATCATGAAACGATTGTCGTGGAAGCGGAGGGGTCTGTGCTTATTCGCGTGCCGCTACACCACTTAGGAGGAATTGTCGCTTTTGGCAATGTCTTATTCAGTCCCTATTTGATTCATCGTTTGGCAGAGACGGGTAAGTCGGTTAGCTGGATGACGGAATATGGTCGGTTCAAAGCGCAAGTGCGTGGCGCGACGACGGGTAATGTCCTTCTGAGAATGGCGCAGCACAGGGCGGTCGAAGAAGCCGGTATCGCCATTGCCCAACGAATGGTATGGGGAAAAATCTTAAATCAGCGTCAGGTCTACATGCGGGCGAGTCGGGAGGCAACCGATCCTCAGCGTAAAGAGCGATTTACCGTGGTGACGAAAAGCCTACGAATGCTAGCAAAAATGGTGCCCAAAACTCAAGAAATAAATCGGTTACGAGGTGTCGAAGGGATGGCGGCTCGTATCTATTTTCGAAATTTTCCGTTTCTCATTCTAAAGAATCCGGAAGACTGGGGAATGACAGGGCGTAATCGGCGTCCCCCACGCGATGGGATTAATGCGCTCTTATCGTTTGGGTATGCTCTATTGCGAACAGAGTGTCAAAGTGCTTGTGAGGTGGTTGGCCTCGATCCGCAAGAAGGCTATCTTCATGTTCTCAGACCGGGGCGTCCCGCACTGGCTTTAGACCTCATGGAGGAGCATCGAGCGCATTTTGTAGATCGGTTAGTGTTGTCCTTAGTCAATCGGGGACAGGTTCGTCCCGGGGATTTTGATACACGAGTGGGAGGCCGCGTTGAGATGACGGACCGAGCTCGTCGGACATTTTTAGCAGCCTATCAGCAACGCAAAAAAGAAACCGTGCACCATACCGCTATCAATCAGACGGTACCGTTTGGGTTACTGCCGCTGATTCAGACAAGAATATTGGCCCGCGCACTGCGCGGGGATATTTCATCTTATCAGCCGTTTCTGTATCGTTAACCCTGAAGAGGAGAGTATCGTACTTTGACAGTTAAATAAAAGGTATTCCTGTGGGATCATTCTTAGAGTCGATGTGGCACGTGGTCCGGAACAGGACATGTGAAATGATGATAAAGGAGCGAACCATGCACATTTTAGTGGCTTACGATGTCAAAACAGAGACGGTGGAGGGACGAAGGCGCCTTAGGAAAGTTGCTCAACAATGTTTGAATTACGGGCAGCGAGTACAATATTCGGTTTTTGAATGTCAGGTCAACGAGATGACGTTATACAAATTGCAGACCGCACTTGAAGCGATTGTCGAACCCGATGAAGACAGTATTCGAATCTATCACGTTAACCCTTCTAAGACATGGGTCAAGGGAATCGATCGGTACGTGGATTTCGATGAGCCCTTAATTTTTTGATGCGCGGATCCCAAGTGACGATATGGGGACGGGAGGTTCGCGCCAGAACGACCGTCATCCTTCTGGGCGATGAAAAACTTTTTGATGGGTTAAAAAATTCTCTTGCAATCGGGTTCGCGAAATGCGACCCTGGAAACCATACGCCGCAACCATTAGCGGATACGGCGTCTCCCGGAGCAAAACCTCCGGGAGAGGATTGAAACACCCCGGATGCGGACCTGCCCCTCCCGTATTGGCGTCTCCCGGAGCAAAACCTCCGGGAGAGGATTGAAACTAGGTGGTCACATGGTAACCGGTCATGCTAAAGGGGTCTCCCGGAGCAAAACCTCCGGGAGAGGATTGAAACTTGCCGCAGCTTACCTCTCCAAAGCCCTTGCGCAGTCTCCCGGAGCAAAACCTCCGGGAGAGGATTGAAACGGAGGGGCGATGCGAAGGCAAGGAGGGGTTTGCGGTCTCCCGGAGCAAAACCTCCGGGAGAGGATTGAAACCCTTGTCCGGTTTGGTTTCGGGCGGCGGCGTTGCCGTCTCCCGGAGCAAAACCTCCGGGAGAGGATTGAAACCAGTTGGAGGGTTTCAGGGTTTTGCGGGTCTTTGGTCTCCCGGAGCAAAACCTCCGGGAGAGGATTG